>JBJKPN010000186.1:0-40718 GCA_046706365.1 Candidatus Kryptoniota bacterium
ACCGGCATTGCCTTTACGAACGACCTTATACCCAGCGGTGCATATGCGAAATACGACTCCAGGAGTCTCTCGAACTTCAGGAACGGCTTGTCGTAGAAGGCGACCATCTCGACGCTCGAGATGTCTACCCCCGAATGTCTCAGACAAAAGTCTATCGCCCGGAGCGGGAAGCCGTTGTCGTGCTTCTTTCGCGTAAACCTCTCCTCCTGAGCTGCAGACAGTATCTCCCCGTCCCTGGTCAGGCAGGCTGCGCTGTCGTGGTACAATGCAGAAATCCCGAGTATGTACATGGTTTACGAGTCTTCCAGCTTATTCCGCTATCGGTTTTCCTTGTCCGGCCCGCCGCCGCTTGCTTCCGCACGCTGGAGCACCATCGACCTGAGCCGGCTGAGGTAGGCGACGTAATCGCGGGGTGGGGAGAGACTCCGCATTCTGATAAAGCATTCATCTCCTTTGCTCAACTGACCGTCGAAATAATAGGCACGGCTGAGGTTGAAAACAACCTGCGCATCGAGAGGGTCTGCCTTCGTCAGGAAGGCTATCGCGGCCTTGTAATTGTCTTTCATCAAAGCGACCTGTCCAATCCATTTATATGCAAAAGGGTCTTCTCCATACCTCAGAGACTCCCTCAGGATCCCGGCCGCTCCGTCATAGTTCTTCTGCTCGAGCAGGACTACCGCAACCTTTCGGTAAAACTCCTGCTCCTGGGGTATGGACGCGATGAGAGCGTTATATTCGGCCAGCGCCTTCGTGAGGTTCCCATGCTGCTCGTAATATTCGCCCAGCTGCATGTGACCCGCTTCAAGACTGAAATCAGTGCTTTGAAGGACTCTGAATGCAATGCTCTCGATCAGACTGCCGGGACGGAAGTCATCGACAAAACGATTGGGAACGGCTTTCGGCTTGAACGGCCAGCCCGATTTCAAATGCCTTACAACGAGAGCGGCATAAACGCTGTCGAGTTCGGTGAGTCCTTCGCCTTTGTCCGCGTCGATTTCATGAGCCGGCCACTCCTCGCTGATCATCCCATTCGCTTTCATCGTCTCGTAGAAGGCTTTTGCAAGGAGGAAATAGCCGTCTGAGTTCGGATGGAGATGTTCCAGCATCAGTCCGCTGCCGATGAGGCCATTCGGCGAGGCGTTGTCAAAATAGCCGACCGCAGGGACGATGGGACATGAATATTTTTCGGCCAGCGAATGAAGCACTTGGTTGAACTCTTCCGGCGCCCTGAAGCGCAATGCGTCGCAGTCCTTCGCCTTAACATAGTCCATTCGTGCACCAGCATAGTCGCCGTTCGCTTCCTCCTGCCGTGCCTTGTCGAAGTAGTCCCGTGCCGTCCGGCCGTCGCCGTCTTTCACGGATACGAATGGCGGCTGGTCGCGGACATTGCTCACGAGCTCGCTCAAGACAACCGGGACGTTTCTCTCCGCGGCCTTTTGGAGTACGGCACCGATGTTCTCTTCGAATTGCCGCTTCCCATCCAGATAAAGTTCACTCCCGTACGGGATGGTTTGACTTGCAACTATACTTTCCATCAGCGTAGCCGACGGTGCCGCATCATTCCCTTTGTACAAGACTCGACTTGCCTCCAGGCGAAGCCATCCTATGAAATCTCGCAGGAGGAGAAATGTTCTGAACGATTCCAGATTCAGGTAAGCGCGAACCAGCCACCTTGCAGTGCCGAGCGATTGGACCGAGCCGACGCCGAGTGCGCCGTAATACTCATTATGGCCGGCGTAGATGAGGAGCGCGTCGGGAGACTGTCGGAGAATCTCGTCGGTGAGATCGAGGAGCGTGTAGCTGCTCACGGCGGACATGGAGACGTTTACGACTTCTATTCTCCTGTCAGGGAAAGTCTTTGAAAGCGCGCGCTCCAGAATGTTCGGGAATGATGCGTTTGTTTCGTACGGAAAGCCTGCAGCGGAGGATCCGCCGAGCACGAATACCCGGTACCCATTTGCCGGCTTCTGTTTGAGGAAAAGCTGTTTCGGCGGAGTGGGAATTATCGACTGAACTGTGAAATACCGTCGCGCGACATTGGAATTGACCGTGAGGTATGCGGTCTTTCCTTCAGGGGCCGGGATAAAGAGCCTCAGGTCTCCGCCGTAATTGAACACACGGAGGGCAATTTCAAGCACGACCAGCAAAAGCAGTGGCAATGCGAGCATGACGCCCGCAAAAAACCCCTTCTTCGCAGGCGACAACCGCTTCTCAACCTGCCGATCTGCCGACTTTCTCTTTTTCTCTTTCTGTTTCAATTACAGCCCTTCCGCTCGAATACCGCGATGCATACCGAAGTGGAAAATAATCCATTACTCTAAAAATGTCATGTGTCATTTATTACAATCATCGAACAAGGACCATCTTCTTTGTGACTGAATCGTCTCCCGCTTCCAGTCTATAGAAGTAGATGCCGCTTGAAAGCCGGAATCCTGCCCCCGCACGGATTACCCCTCCGTGCGCAGAGAGAGGCGCGACATATTCTCCGGGTTTTTGGAACTCATCTACAAGTGTCGCCACTTCCCTGCCCAGAATATCGTATATCTTCAACGTGACGCGGGCCGCTGCGGACACCCGATACCTGATCACTGTGGAAGGATTGAAAGGATTCGGGAAATTCTGGTCAAGTCCGAACTCAAACGGATGGATCCGGTTCTCCTTTGCAGATGTGGGATCGGTACCGACATAAACCCAGTTGAGATGGAACCCGCCGGTCGACGCGCCGATTTTAAGAGTCTGCTCACCCGCAGGCAGATCCAGCTCGGCACTCGTGGTCTCCCACGCCTGCCAGCTCCCTGTTAGGGGAATTGGAACCGTCACGTGCTTACCTCCGCACGTGATCAGGGCGCGCCCCTCTGTGGAAGCGCTGGCAGTTCGCAGGAACACATTGTAAGTAGAGGCGGCGGGAACGTAAATCGCGTAGGTCGCCCAATTCCCGTCACCAAAAGGGACATCAAGACCGCCATCAACATCAGTTGTCTGCTCGGCCTGCACTCCGAACATATCAGTGCAATTCTCCGCTTCGATCCTTGCGGGGATTGTCACAGTCATCGGCCTTGTCCAGTTGTACGCTCTGACAGGATGAAATGGCTCCAGCGCTCCTCCGTCCACAGCTTCGATGCTCCCGCCCTTGTACTCGATAGTACCTTCGTCAAACTGCGATATGAAACAGGCGGTACCGAGCCCGACAACGATAGTCGTGCTGTCGTGAGGTTTCAAGCTCGTCCTGGCGGCCGCATTGAACGGGACACCATTACGCGTGAACGAAAATGTAGCCGCAGATTGGGACGGATCCTTTACGGGTTTATTGAATGTCAATTCGAAATGTCCACCGTCGCTCGTAATTATGGATGATAGACAAACCGGCGGAGAGCCGGCAGGTGAATCTGCCAGGGATGTGAGCCCGAATCCATATTCGTACAAAGGGGCGTAATCCGCGTCGCCGACGTTGATCGGGACCTGCGACATGTTCCTCGGCCAGGTGTGAGATAGTTTACCCACCGGTTCACAATCTCCGAACAGCATATCGGCGATTCCCTCTCCTTCGGTGCCGGGCAGCCACGCCGCGAATATAACGTCAGCGAAGTGGAGCATCCTTTCAATGACAAGCGGCCTGCCCGAGATGATTATGACGATAACCGGCGCACCATAAGCTTTCATTTTGTGGACAAGACCTTCGGAGAGCGTCAGGTCTATCACATCCCCCACCCCTTCGGCATATGGTGTCTCGCCGATCACCACGATGGAATAATCGGCAGAGGTGTCCGCGAAAACACCCGTCTGAGAATATTCTATCTGAGCCGAAGGCGCGGCATTTCTGATGCCTTGCAATATCGTGGTCCCGGTCGTAACCGCGCCGCTACCTCCCTGCCATGAAATTGTCCAGCCGCCGCATTGGAATCCGAGATTGTCCGCATGCGAACCCGCCACCAGTATCCTCGCGTTCTTTCTGATCGGGAGGATGCCGTCTTTCTTCTTCAACAGGACCAGGGATTCGCGTACACACCGTCGGGCCACTGCACGGTGTTCGGCACATCCGACAAGTGGCAGCAGCGATCTGTCGACGTAAGGCCGTTCAAAGAGCCCCAATCTGAATTTGGCCGTCAGAATCCTCTGCACGGCATCATCAATGCGGGAAGTGTCGAGTCTTCCCTGGCTCAGAAGGCTCCTCACCGCTGCAGGAAAAGCGTTAGGATGCGCCTCCATAACCATGTCGATCCCTGCGTTTATGGACGTTTCAACACACCGGGTGTAGTCTCCCGAGAGCAGGTCGATTCCGGCATAATCCGATATTACAATTCCTTTGAACCCCAGCTCATTTTTCAAAACATCGGTAATCCAATGCTTGCTTGCATGCATATTGAGCCCATTCAGGCTGCTGTAAGAGACCATGATGCTGCCGACTCCGGAATCGAGTGCAGACATATAGCCGGGGAGATGTATCTTTCTCACTTCATCCTCGCTCAACTGAGTATTTCCTCTATCTCTGCCGCCCGCCGTACCACCGTCCCCAAGGAAATGCTTTGCGCAGGCAAGTATGCTTGTCGAACCGGACAGTGAATCGCCCTGGAGTCCGCGAATTTCCGACGAACCCATGAGCCGGGCGAGCTCCGGCGTCTCTCCGAAACCTTCGTAGGTTCGCCCCCATCTCTCGTCGCGCGGGACGGCGATGCACGGAGCGAAGGTCCAGTCTATCCCTGTGGCGGCGACTTCAGCCGCAGTCACCCTTCCCGCCTCTTTCACCAGAGCGGCGTTTCCGGTACATCCCAGGCCTATGTTGTGCGGGAAGATAGTCGCGCCGACTACGTTGCTGTGGCCGTGTACCGCGTCAATTCCGTACAGCAGCGGAATCTTCAGCCGCGTCTTCAAGGCCCAGCTCTGCATCGTATCGTATAAATCGGCCCAGTTCACCGCCGCATTGCCTGCTGCTGGGTCGGAGCCTGCCCCACTGAGCACTGAGCCGATATTGAACCGGGTCAGGACGGAAGGATCATACTGTACTTCGCTCAAATCCACCTGCATCATCTGGCCGATCTTCTCATCCATCGTCATCCTGCCGAGCAGGTCCTCAACCCTTGCGTTTATTGATTCCGTCGAATCAAGATACGTTTGAGCGGTGCTTTCCATCGCAAAAGCAAATATAATGGCTGCAGCAACTGTCATCATAAGTGGCATACGGACGCCGTAATCCTCATCGACTCGTTTCAATTTCTTCATCTTCCTTTCTGATTTGCCGTACACAGCGGACCGCTCCTTCCTTCCCTTCGGTGCGATAAGGCTTTCTCCCCCGGTACGCGAACAAAGGAACGTCCCGACTCATTGGGAATGAATCGGGACGTTGAGGAGATCGTGTGAGTCGTGCAATTATTTCAACAGAAGCATCTTCTTCACGAGCATCTGGCTCCCCGATTCCAGCTTGTAGAAATAGACACCGCTCGAGAACCTGGCGCCGTCGAAGTCTACGGTATGGATGCCCGTGCTTCTTGTCCCATTTACAAGAACTGCGACCTGCTGACCGAGGACGTTGTACACGGATAGCTTCACCTTCTCAGTCCGTGTCAGAGAATAGGTTATCTTGGTCGTCGGGTTGAACGGGTTCGGGTAGTTCTGCTCGAGACTGAAGGATACCGGCATAACCGGGGTTTCATGGACCGCGGTTGAAGGGCTGTTAACTATCATGATCTGGCCGAACAGCTGAGGATTTTGCCACGTGAGGCCGTTGGAGGTCCACCAGTGCAGGACGGACTTCTGCGGAACGGTATTGCCGCGGTTACCGCAGGAAATCTCGAAACCGACCTGGTTGCCCGACTTCAGGAAATTATACCCGCCCGGAAGCGAATCCTTCGGAATAGCCATTTCAAGCGTGTACCCGTTCAGTGACCCGGTCCAGCCCACACTCGCAAGCGCCTGGTTTGAGCCCGGGGCACTGCTGAATGCCTTATAGGCGACATTCGAAGTGTGTAGGAGCAGGTTGCCGACGACACCGGTGTCGCCGGGAGCCTCAGGATAGTCATAGCGCCATTGCGCACATGTAGTATCGTACGATGTGGCTAAGGTGGTATCCGCACCGTTGATGAATATCTCCACGCAGTCGTTATTCCACGGGCTGCCCCTGTCCACGACGCCTTCCAGCAGTGAGTCGATCACAGTGGCAAAGACGTAGAAGTTGTTGTCATCCCACATAAGCCTGAAGAATGCCATGTGATCCTTCCATTGTACATTGATGCTGTCGAGCGGCCTCCCGCCTTCAACCATGTTCATGCTGAGCTCGTCGGCATTGTCCCATTCACCGGACGACATGACTCCGTCAATAGTGACAGGATGTTTCGGATCGGCTTTATACACGTTCGTCACGGCATTGGCCTCTCGCGAGACCAGGGTCGCCTGACCAAACAGCTGCGGATTTTGCCATGTCAGACCGTTGTTCGTCCACCAGTGAGCGACGCTGTTTTGAGGGAGAGTACCTTTGCGATCTCCGCACGAGAGTTCGAGGCCAATCTGGCTCCCTGCAGTGAGGAAATTGTAGCCGCCCGGTAGAGAATCTTTGGGAATCGCGAATTCAAGATCGAAGCCGGTAGAAGTCGCCACATGGGCAAGCTGGCTCGTGTGAAGAAGCAGGTTCCCGACCACGCCCGTATCTCCCGGGCTTTCGGGATAGTCATACCTCCACTGAGCACAGGTCGTATCATACGAAGTGGCAAGTGTTGTGTCGGCCCCGTTGATGAAAATTTCCACACAGTCGTTGTTCCACGGGCTTCCCCTGTCGGCAATCCCCTCCAGAGAAGAATCGACGACGCTCACGAACACATAGAAGTTATTCGCATCCCACATCGTGCGGAACGTCGAATAATGCTCGTGCATGCTCGCGAGGACTGAATCGGTGGCGTGGCCTTCCAGTTTCAGCATTGGAATGGCGGTCACCGATTTCCAGATATCGTCCAATACACCGTCAATCTTCGGAGGCCTGTGTGCCTTAAGTATCTGGAGAATGCCCTTGGACACTGTCTGAGTGGATTTTTGTGAATCGTCTCCCGCGAACGAAGAAGAATAGCAGAAGAGAAGACTCGCCACAAGACAAAATGCCCTGATCACTTTTTTCATTCATACCTCCCTTTTTTGTTTTGTGTTTTCCTTCTGGCTGACCATTTCACAAACGAGAAGAAATTCATTCGAACTATTGTCAAAGTCCTCTTCCATTGTAAGGGGCGCCGTTATGCAGCGTACCCATCCTGTAGAGTCTGTAATTTCCCGTGCCGGTGCTGTCCTGCAGCAGGCTGAACGACCTGTTCAGATAGAGATACCGGCTATTGTTGCTCCAGAGTATTTGATCGACCGGAGTAGGAAGCATGCCCTCGTCATAGTAAAACGGCGCAACAGAGGTGGGACTCTCGACAACGAAGATCGAGTATCCCGCGCGATTCTGGGAGCTGTAGTACACCGCAAGGTACACTACACCGGTTTCATCGATATTGAATGAACTCAGGGTGCAGCCGCTCAGGCCCGGGACAGTGCTGACGTCGACAACAAGCTGGTCGGGTCCTAATGAGCCATCGGCGTTTATGACATTTTTCGAGAGTATGCTTCCGTGAGCCGCATACAAGAACCCATTGACAACCCGGAGCTCAATGATCTTGACGCCCCCGCCGTAATGTCCCGTCGGTGATGCGTTTCCGTTCGTGTCGGCGAGGAACAACCCGATGTCGCCGCTGGTGTAGAAACGCCCGCTCGGGTCAAAATCGAATTTCGCAAGGTTTCCGGCAGAGTAAGGGAAACTCACAAATGGAGAAGTTATCCTGGCTCTGCTGACGACATCGATCCTGTACATATCCCCGGTTCCGACTTCGCAATACAGATAGCCGCCCGGTCCGAATTTCATGTCGGTAATGCCTGCCAGGTCGATCGGGATCTGTGTCTGACCCATTATCCGGTTCCAGACTGCCCCGTCGGGAGTAATCTGAAACAGCAGCCGGTTACCCGCCGCTGCCGCGTATAAGTAGCCGTCCTTGTCGAATTCCATAACACCCAGAGGATACGGCTCCGTATGAAGGTCGCAGAACTGCGCCACGGGCGCCTCCAGCTGATAGTGGATTGTGTCCACAGTCTGGACCACGTATGGATTCTCCACGATGACGTTTATTGTCGCGCCGTATTCACTTGCATCCATTACCGGTCTGTACACGACTATTCGGTTTGGAGAGAGGCTCTTGATGGTAGGCGTTTTGCTTTGAAAGAATATGAGGACAGAATCACTACTCGTCGGAAAATTCTGTCCGGAGATTACGATCTCCCTGTAGCCAGACATCCCGTCCTGCGGCGTAATGCCGGAAATGACCGGCCCCGTGGTATCGTAACTGGCGTTCGGGTCGTAAATGGACGACCAGGACTGCCACTTCGTGCAGGAATAAACAGAGAGTACAATGAGCGCCAGCAGGCACGAACGGAGGAGAAGAACAATTCTTTCGGTTTTCATATCATCACCGTATTAGCTTTCACATGGCAAAGCGGGCGGTAAACCGCTGAACGTTGTTGAAGACGCCGAATGGCGTGTATGAATAATCGATGCTGAAATTCATCGATGAAATTCCGAGGGCCGCCGAGGACAGGCCGAGGCCGAAAGTATAGCTGTCTTCACTGTTGCCCGCGATATACCCGCCTCTTAATGCGAGCAATTTCATAAATTGATACTCGACCCCCACTTTAACCTGCTCGGGGTGGGAGCGTGGATGTGTCGCGTCGCAGGAGACGATGAGCGAATGATCGGGCCCACTTGCCCCGATGAAGTCGAAGAGGTTGGCTGACACGCCTAACGTGAAAAGGAGGGGAAGCTGAAAACTCTCCTGCTCGTAGGTTATGTTCTGGGAGAAATTCCTGATCGACATCCCGAAGGAGAGGCTCTTTATGCCTGTGTTGAATATCGTTCCGAAGTCGTAGGCCACGGCGCTGGCGGCATTCTGTTTCGTTACGAGCGCATTGCCTTCCGGAACGACACTGCTTCCCAACGACTGGTACGCGACTCTAACCTGGGCACCTATGCCGAACTGCGTCGAAATCATGTAAGCGTATCCGATGCCTGCCGCGAATGCAGAGGGAGTCAGATTCCCCGTGTCGATGTAACCGTCGCTGTTGTTCCACACCATCGTTCCCTGGACATCGCCATAGTCAACTGATTGGAGACTCAAACCGACGACGCCGTACCTGCCCGAGAACGGAGAGATTGCGGCACAGAGCGAGAACTGTTTTATATCGGCGATCCAGGAATTGACTCCTGCGGCCACGTCGAACACGGTGGGCAATTCGGCCATAGTTGCAGGGTTATGAAAAAGCGAATACGCTCCCGCCGGCAGAGAGTTCACGGCATCGCCCATGGCAGCGGCTCTGGCATCCTGGGTGACCATCATGAAGTTGAAACCGGTCTGAGCCCATTTTGTCTGACCGAACGACTGCAAGCTCCAAAGCTCCGCCGCCAGTATCGCGAGAAATATTTTCGATAGTTTCACTTTAGTTCTCCTTTGCGCTCGCATTTCTACATCGACAGGATCAGGACTTTGAACAGATTCATCGTGGCCGGGCTGCTGATAACGAACCTGACCAGATATGTTCCTTCCTCCAGATGCAGCGTATACCGGGCCCTGATGGTGGGCATTACGAATTCCACTCCGGGCATGGGAACCAGCTCCGAAGAGGAAGTAACGGCGGTTCCGGACATTTCCTGCGACGAATTCACATTCGAACCGTCGCTTTTCAGAAGCTGGATGGTCACATACTCGTTCAAATTGTTTTGATTGTACACATGCTGCGCTGTCGTATCCTGGTTGTACTGGAGGCTTTCGTAAACATAAATGTCCTTTGCATCGGAGGGAGAGACCTTCAAAAGGGCGTAGGAGACTCTCTCACCCGAAGGATACCGTATTGTCATGAGTGAATCCCGTATGAGCGACACGTTTGACAGACTGTCCCTGACGCTGTTGAACACGAGAGGCACGATCTCGTCCTCCGCCGCAACCTGGTCGCCGATTCTAAGGCCGATGGCTTCAAGGGAATCCTGCAATACCGCGTCCACGACACTCGCGAGAGTCCGGGAATTCACCAGATAGCTTGCCGAGGGAATAATCCTCCCCACGGAATCGACCACGTTTCTTGAAAGCAATTCCGCTGCTTTCGAATCGGTGCTCTCGGCCGTATAATGCTGCTGCTTGTATTTGCTTGGTACGAGGTCGCTGCAGCCCGCGGCGAAGCAGACGAAGGCGGCGAGAACTGTCAACATTCCGTACCGGGTAGACTCCTTCAACTTATGATTCATTTCGATCTCCATGAGTTATCTATCGAATGACGATAAACTTGCGAATCGTATGGTCGCCCTTCTTTATGAGCAGTTTTCCCGACTGCGGATCGGTATAGTCTTCGGTGGCTTCGAAATAGGCGATATAGAGGCCGCTGACGACTATCTGGTTCGAGGATGTAAGCGAGTGCCAGAGTTCGCTGCCGCTCTGGTTCGTGTGATTGATTGTCTGAATCAGGTCCCCGCTTTCAGTATATATTTTGATCGTGCAGAACGGGGGCAAGCCGTAGAAGGCGATCCTGTCGGCGCCGAGCCCAGTGCCGAACTGCAGAGACCTCGCCCTCACATTGTATGGGTTCGGGACGATTCTGATTTCGGATAGGCTGGTACCGGGGAGGCGTGTGAGGAACGCGGGATTGCTGAGAGCGGTCATCGTGTAGAACTTGCTGCTTACCAGCGGCACACCCGGCTGCACGTTGTTGGTCGAGCCGTCGTTCTCGGACTGGATGTAATAGTAATAATTGAACCCGCGTCTTGGCGTCTTGTCGGCATAGAAATGTGTGTTCCCGTCGACTTCTTTGATCATTGTGTATGTTGAATCCGTTCGCCCTTCCGCTCTCCAGATGAGATAGCCCTTAAAGTGAGGAGATCCTTCCTCGGGACTCGGGTCCCAGCTTAGAGAGATCTGGCTTCCTCCGGAATTTACCGAGAAGTTCGCGGGAGGAGCCGGAGGCTGCGGGATGCCGTAGCCGCTGCTGTAATTGTCCACGGCCCTGCGAAATGTCTGCATGAGCGAATCCTTCCCCGTCCACACCCAGGTATTTTTATACTCGTTCCGGTTAGTCGTAGTCGATCCGGTCGGAAGTCTGAACGAGGCCGTATTGTTCGTGAACCAGTTTCTTGCGATCGTCCTGACAAAGTCGCGGTCGCTCATGATGCCGGCCACCGCCTGAGCAATGACTACCCTGACGCTGTCGCCAGGATTCAAAGTGTACGGCCCAAATCCCTGAGCCGAAGCGTATCCTCCGTTGTCATTTCCCCACGTGTTCGCGGAGCTTACAGTGGGCCAGCCGTGTGAGTCGGCCCCGATCTGCTGTGCATGAGTCTTCGCGGCATGACCTCTGGTCATGAAGGTATATTTCTGAGTCATCAAAGTAGCGTCATACTGGTCGTCGCCCTGCGCATCCTGGTCCTGTCCCATAAAGTATGTGTTGAAAGGCTGGGCCGGGTCATCCGAATGGTCCTGTGCGGACTTGTCCGCATGAAGAACCACGGATCCGGCAAAATTTGTCCCTGCCAGTATCGACCCGTCCGAGACATTAGGCAATCCCATGTCGTCCGCCAGCGGAGTGTAAACGGGCCCGTAGTATGCCCAGCAGGCGCGAAGATTGTACGGGCTCGGGTCCGGGTTCTGCGGGCTGAAGCAATCGTTTATCGTGTTGCGTCCCCAGCTGGACCCTGTCGGAGACCACCCTGCGAGGTAAGATTCACCGGGAAATCCCAGTCGGTACTGAAAGTGAACGACAACGCCGGTCAGGGTCCTCGCGGGGCTTAATGTTGTCCCGGCATTGTTGATGATCCCGGTATTGACGAACGTGTACTCGTAGACGAAATAGTTGTTGTTGTACTGCTGGGTGAAGGCAAGTACCCTCCGTTTCACAGTGAGTCCGATACTTGTGTTCACGGTATTCGTGATCATTCGGTCGCACGGGATTGAAGCATCGATCTTGTCCGGATTATCGTAGGGAGCGATTGAGCCAGCCGCCTGGTTGTCGACGTAGACTCCGGGACGTGCGAAACGACCGATCAGTGTAAACTCGGCAGGAAAAACTTCCGTATTCAAATTCATGTAGAGCCTGCCCGCACAAACGACTTTGTAGGGAAAGTTCTTGCCCGCGACCGGGTCGTTGAAGTTCGTCGTACCGATCCACATCGACTGGCCGACACTGACGCCCTTGTTCAACGTATACTCGGCCGGCCAATTCATCCCGTCAAGCTGGTCGGTCGTCAGGAACGAGCGGCTTTCCCTGCCGTACTCGATCTCGGCACCACCGTTCGAAAACCAGTGTCCGAGCTCGCTTACCCTCAGCCATCTTATTACCTGCGGACCGGTCACCTGCGAGTAGAGGACACTGGTGCTGGCAAGCGAGATCAGAGAATAGACAAGCGCGGTTAGAAGAAGCGGCGCAATAAATTTCTTTGTCATAACCTTATGCCTTCGCATTGTTGTGATTCCCGGTTCATATCCTGACTGCGAGGTTGATTCCGAAGAAAACCTGCCTCGGGTTCAGGAAGTCAAAGGAACTGTTGTTCGGCATGTCGATGTAAGCCTTGTCATCGAGGATTTTCTGCAATCTCGCGGCCGGCACCTGCGACCAGCTGCCGTCCACATAGTTCATGTATTGCTTTGTCGACTGGTCATAATAAATCACCGTCGGATCGACCTGGGAAGACGTAAGACCGGAAATGCTGCCCGTCTGCACGATCGGCTGAAATGCCGCTCCGTTCCTCCTGAAATCGCCAGCCCTGTCGCTGCCCGGGATATTCGTGTAGGCCGAACTCTGCGGCAGGTGAAGCGACTGCATATAGTCGTTATAATCGTAAATGTCGTAGAAGCTCTTGCCGGAAAGCTGCTTGATGTTGAAGACGTTTCTGACATCAACCATGAACGTGAGCGCGAGCGCATCGAACTCGAATGTCTTGTTTAAGCTCAGATCGCATCCGAGAAAGTCGGTCGTCTGGACATTGTTCACGACATTTGTCTTCCCCTGAGGGTTGTAGGTGATCCAGGCTCCTGCCCTCCATGTACCCACCACACTGATGTTCCAGTTCCCGATCCAGTGGTCGAGCATCCGGGATCCCATCAGTCTTGATCCGAGATCGACGGGAGTGATGAACGTCAGATAAGCTGTAGCGCGGGGCTGAGGGACCGGCCTCGACTGATAGAAGTTGGTGGTTGTCTGGTCGATGATTATCTGCTGACTCGGATCCTGATTGACGGTCTGCCTGCCGAAATAGCCTTGCGTCGTCACCTGGTAAGTATAGGTGAGGAAGCCCCGGATCCACTCTCCGTAGTTCTTTCTCAGCGTAACCTCAAGGCCTCTCGTGTCCTCGTAGCCGTTGTTGTTGGCGAGATAGTATCCGATACCGTTCTGCGAGCTAAGGTACTGCGTGAAGGCCTGCTCGTTCGTGATGTCGTTATAGAAGGCGGCGATCTGTATGAGGTACGTATTGAAAAGTGCCTGGTCGAAGCCAAGCTCGTAGGCGACCGTCCTGGCCTGCTGCAGATTCGGATTGCCGTAATTGAGGATGTTCCCGCTGACTCCCTGTCCGACCCGGAAGATTTCCTCGTACGCGGGAAACTGCTTGAACTGGCCGTAGTTGAAATAGAGCTTCGACGACTCGGTTATCGGATGCGAGATACCGAGACGGGGGCTGAGAGCTGCGTCGATCTTCGCAGGCTTCTTCGGGTAGTTTGCGGTGTCGCTGTGCGCAATCGAGAAGAATGCTGGATCGAACGGGTCCACAGTCACCCAATCGGAATTCGGGTTGCTCAGGTCGAGTCGCAGGCCGAGATTGGCGATAAAACCGTGAGTCTCGATCTTGTCCTGGGCATAGAACGAAACTCTGTAAGGATTCCAGCTCTGGTTCACGATATTGTCGATGCCGTAATAATGATCGTACATGGCATAATTCAGACCGAGATTATAGTAGCTGAAATCGACTCCCGCTTTGACCAGATGAGCCTCGTTCAACTGGCTCGTGAAATCGATCTTTGCCTGCAGCGCATTGAGCTCGCTCGAGTCTCTTGCGGCTGCGTTATGACTCCCGAGAAACATGCCCGAGGGATCGTATCCATCGGTCGGGTCCATCGTGAAGCCGTAAGGTGCCTGGTCCTCGAAGAAACCCGGCACGATTTCATATTTCGTCGTCGTGTCCCTGTTATAAGTGGGACCCGTCAGATAACTCGTGTGCAGATTCTGAACGCTCAGCTCGTAATAGGTGGCGGAGCTCAGGAATTTCGTGAACCTCGCCGCAACCGAATAGTTCGTGACCATGGCCTGGCTGTACCAGGTGTCGTTGTAAATCCGCGAAGGACGCTGCTCGTTGGTGATCATCGCAATCTCGAGCGGCGTGCGTGCGTAGTCGGTCGGGAACCAGAACTGCGTACCGGTGATTCCGAACGTCGTATTGTAGAACTGATTATCTTCCGGGTTGATTGCGACGTTGTAAGACCGGCCGGCCGTCGCCGTAATCATCAGGCTCGTCCCCTTGCTGATGTCGGAATTGAGTTTCAACGTGCCGTTGTATTCCAAATAATCGGGACGGCTTTGCGGAATGAGGAGCATTTCCCTGCTCAGCCAGAAGCTCGAGAAGAAACGCGCGTTGCCCAGGCTCTCGCCGACAAGCGGGACAGGCCCGCCGAGTCCCACATCGAGATTGTAATCCGGCGCGTTGACAGACTGGGTCCTGCGGTGAGTGTACTGCCAGACCCGCTGCAGTGCGGCCGGCGTGAGATAAGGGCCGCCCCCCTTCATCAGCTGGTCCGAAAGCGCATTCCAACCCTGGAAATACGGATACTGCCTGGAGGTGTAGCTGTTCCACGCAGACGGGTCCACAGGGTTATCTGTGCCGCTCCAGCAAACATTCGGATCGAGATAAACCCTGTTCCACATCGAGGTCGGATCGTAGACCGACATCCCGAAGTACTTGGGCTGCGGGGGTGCATATTTGTAAGTGAGGGCCATGGTGTATTTCTGCCGGTCGCCCTCCTTTGTAACGACGTTTATGACTCCCGACCGGACCTGCCCATATTCTGCGTTGAAGCCGCCGCGCTCAATCGACAATTCCTGTATGTCGTTCATTGCAACGGAAGCGATCGGTTTATTGTTGCGCGGGTCACGCAGGGTCACGCCGTCGAGCTGGAAGAGCATCTGGTCGGCAGTCCCGCCTCTGATCACCAGCCCCTGGTCGATTCCGGCCTGAAGTGTAATTGCGTCCTTGAACGAAGTGATCGGGAGTTCCCTGATTTCGGAGGGACGGATTGCCGCGACGCTCGTCGACACGTCCTTCTTGACGACATTCCGTTCGGCAACGACCTCCACCGCCGCTGCCTGAATTTCCCGTGAAATCATCTGTATGTCGACCGGCGTGGTCTCGTCGATCTGGATCCGCACGTCGGTAACCGTGACAGGCGCGTACCCTACCATCGTTACCGTCAGCGTTTGGACTCCGGGAGGAACATTCAGAATTACGTAATAGCCGTTAGCGTCGCTCGCGGCGCCGAGCGTCGTCCCCTTCACAAGGACGGTCGCACCTATCAACGACTCTCCCGTCTCCTTGTCGGTCACTTTGCCTGCGATCTTTCCCGTGGTGCCCGCAAGGGCAATATTTGTCGACAACAGCGAGAAAATGATCAGGATACCCAGGACGCGGTTTTTATCCGACAACATAGACTGTCTCCTTCATCGCACTCTTATTTCCCAAACAACTTCATGTTCCTTTGTGCTGGAACGGCTGTATGCTGCAATCTTCCAAATCCATTGAATACGAAGAGCAAAGCTATCGAAATCAGAAATATGAATACTGCAAACTCCATCGATCCCGTCCCTGCAAACGCACCGAGAAGTTCGCTTTCAAAGTTGCGGTCGGGGTAGAGGACCTCCGCCGCGGCCCTTACCAGTATTATCGCGGATGCTACGACAAGGGTAAGCATTGCGCTCAGCGATCGAATTTTCCTCGAGATGAGGCTTACGAGTAAAACTGCCGTCACGAGCGCCGAGAAATAAACGAAGAACTCGAGAAGCTTGAAACACATGGCAAAGTTTATCGTCTGGGCGACGGGTATCATCAGGATTGAGAACAACAGGAGTATGATCGTCGTCATCCTGCCGACGAACAGAAGTGTCCTGTCGGAAGCCGACGGCTTGAAGGTCCGGTAGAAATCGAACGTGATCAGCAGAGATGTACTGTTGAAGACGCTCGCAAAGAGAGCCATCAGTAGTGCTGCAACCGCAAGCAGGAGGCCGATTCTTAGAATGTCTGGAATCACGCCGGCTCCAAGGAGAGCGTCCGGAGCACCTTCCGGCAGAATGCCCGGCAAAAAGGCGGTGCCGATCACCACCACTGCCGCCACAGGGATAACCTGCAGAAGTCCGTGGGCAATCGTCGCCTTGCGAAGAAGATACGCGCTGCCGGCACCGAGAACCTTCTGGACGATGAACTGATCTCCGCACCAGAACCAAAATCCAATTACAGGAAGTCCAAGGGCCGCACTCGCCCAGCGAGTTCCGCCACCTGCAACGCCATACGAAGGAAGTCCGGCTGTTCTCTCCAGCAGGGAACTGCCGGGAATATTATGACTCCCCAGCCATTTGGCGAAAACCACAGTCATCACGATTACAAAAAGCCCCTGCACTATGCTCGCGAAGACCTCGGCCCTCAAACCTCCGATGATGACATATACGCCAGTCACGAAAAGGAAGAATAGCAGCGGCGAGAAGGGATCGACGCCGGCTATCTTGCCGATAAGTACGCTTCCGAATACGAGGATTACGATTAGCCTCACAAAGACATTTCCCAATACATACAGCGAAGAGAGAAACAGCTTGCAGTTCCTGCTGAACCGTTTCTCGAAGTACTCGGGAAGAGTATTGATTCCCATTTTCATGTAGAGGGGGCCAAGGAACCACCCGAGAAGGAAGAGCATCAGTATTGATACTGCACTGTACACAATCACCCATGTCGTGTTCAGCCCGCGAACCAACAGTCCGAACGCGTATAGTCCGGAAAGCCATGTCGTGAGGAAGGACGCGCCAAGTACCAGCCAGTGAGTATTACGGTTCGCAAAGAAATAGCCGCTGACCGCGATTTCCTTGACCCGGGAAACGAACACCGTGAAGAATATGAGCGAGAAGAACAGAAGGAAGACCAGTGAGACGCCCGTAACCGAAAGATCAATCAATACTCAGCCCCGCTTTTCTTGCTGTACCTGTGATTTCATTCACCTTGATAAAACGCAGGCGCAAAGCAGCATCTTGAGACTCCGGGATTGCTTTCCTCCCGGTCTTCCCTGACAATCTCCGAAGACCGGGAGGAGCCTTAAAGGAGGAGAGGAGAACTTTCACTGCCGCACGCCCGCTGCCACCAAACCTCCGAACCACACAAAACACTTCGACATTCAATAGGTCAAGCACCGTGCCGCAGTCTTACACACGGAAAAGGGCTATTAGTTCAGGAAAGGCTAAGCTATCTGAGCGGATATATCACCGGGATAAAACCACGCATCCGGGCGATATATCAAAATGATATAGAGATCACTGTCCGTAAAGATCCCCGATCGTGACGATACCCGAACGATGCGGAGATTTGAGAAGGAGCCCGCTCAGCTCCTGCGCTCTTTTATTCCGAGCTTGTTGCACATCCGGTAGAAGTTTGATGGAGCAATGCCGAGACGCCTTGCCGCGTCCGATTCAGACCTGGTCTTCTCTTTTACATAGCTGAAATACCTTCTGCGGAAAATATCCTCCATCTCCTTCCATTCCAGTATTTCTTCTCCGAACCAGAATTCCGGTCCGCTTACGCTCCTGACCTTTCTCGGCCCGAGTACACTCAGCACATTCTCTTTACGTATTTCCCCGTCGCACGAAATCAGCAGACGCTGTATGACATTCTGGAGCTCCCTGATGTTCCCGGGCCAATCATAAGACTGGAGCGCTTCAATCGCCTCATCGCTTATCCCGGCCTGCCAGATCGACATCTGCCTTCCGAATTTCTCGATCGAGTACTTCACCAGTGCGGGAATGTCCTCTGTGCGCTCGCGCAGGGTCGGGACGTAAATGTACATGACGTTCAGGCGGTAAAAAAGGTCTTCCCTGAATTTCTTCTCCCGCACCGCTTTCTCAAGGTCCACATTCGTAGCCGCGACGACCCGAACATCCACCTTCACCCTTTCGGTCCGGCCTATCTTGTCGAGCTCGCCTTCCTGCAGCACTCGCAGCAGCTTGACCTGCGAAGGCATCGAGAGCTCGCTGATTTCGTCGAGGAACACCGTACCGTTGTTTGCGACTTCGAACAGGCCTTTCTTTGCCGCCACGGCGCCCGTAAACGAACCTCTCGTGAAACCGAAGAGCTCGCTCTCCATCAGCTCCTGCGGAATGCTGCCGGCATTTATGACTACGAAGTCCTCGAATCTCCTTTTGCTCAAATAATGAATGTGAGAAGCGACAAGCTCCTTGCCTGTGCCCGACGCCCCCGAAATAAGTACCGTGGCATCCTGTTGTGCGGCCTTCTCGATCTGCTTGCGCAGGTTCTTAACCAGGGGAGAATCTCCGATTATCTTCTTTTCTTCGAGAATCTTGTTGACAGACTCTTCAAGACGGGAATCGGAGCGACATTCCTTGACCTTCAGTTTCTTCTTCTCATACGCGTTCATAATAGAAAGTAGGAGATCGGTCGGCTGGTAAATGTATTCCTTGATATCGCTCGGATATTTGGTGCAGAACCACATCGCACCTGCATCGATGAGCCTGTTGGCAAACTCCAGGTCCGTCACGTTTATCGTCATCTTGGTAACCACGATGATCTGAATGAACGGATCGATCGATTTGATTTTGTGAATCAGCCTCTCTCCCGTGAGAGGTCCCACGATCTGGTAGTCCATTATAATGACGTCGAATTCCGACTGGCTTCCGGACAGCAGATCGACGGCCGACTGCCCGTCCGCCACAACTTTCCTTATCTTAATCCAGTCGCTGAACGGCGCCAGCGTCCTTTCGATCCGGTTTACGTCGTAAGATTCGTCTTCTATCACAAGAAGGTTTATCGTCCCGCTCCCCTTCATCTCGCCTCCTTTATTTCTATTTCTGCAATTGCCATTCTGACGCGCTTCAATTGTTGATCACCAGCGAAAACCTGCTCCCTCCGGCATCCACGTTCGCGGCATCGAGGCGCCAGCCGCAGCGCTTCGCGATTTCGTATGCCAGGTAGCACCCGTAGCCGTGATGCTCCGCCTCTTCTTTCGTAGACATACCCTCCATGAAGATCCTCTTTACGCCGGACTCGTCCTCTGCCAGGAGGTCGCGGAGAATTCCCTTCCCGTTGTCCTCGATCATGAGCGTCGACTTCCTTTCCGCCGGGTCATACCCGGTGCTGATCCTGATCGTAACGACGTCCCTGTCGGAATGGTCAATGGAGTTCTGGAGAAGCGGCTCGACTATCTCCCAGACCACGAATTCGTTCACGTGTACCGGGGGAAGGTTCTCATCCAGGTTGAATTCGAACTGGATCGCCCTGACAACCTGTGAGGTTCTCTGGAATATGTGTTTCACCATGAACCTGAGGACCTCATTCAGGTTTGTGTTGAATACATGGCTCCGGATGGTCTGCAGGGGCGGGTTATACCATTTCATGTCGTAGATGACCCGCGCTATGAAATTCGCGTATTTCGATATCCGGTATTTGGTCTCCTTCAGGTTGATTTCATCCATATGATCGAGGTCTTCGTTGATAAACCCGACCACCTTCTCCGCCTTATGGTGTGCGTGGTAGATTCTCTTCGCGAAAAGATGTTCTCTCTTCTGGGTAATGTGCTCACGCATCCGCCTTTCGCGCTCGTTGTAAAGGAGCTCCCACGCTTCGTCTCTCTCGACGATCGTGTAAGTCGCGACGTAGAAGATTATCAGGAGTCCGACCAGGATGAAAGCCGAGAATACCAGCACTGTGTTGTTGAAACTGCCGAGGATTTGCTGGCTGATGGACGCCACGTCCGGATGTATCTTCATGTAAACGGCCCCCGCGTATTCACCGTGAGGCGCAAGCGGCACATATACGTGGAAGATGTTCTGTCCCTCCTGGAAGCTCGTTATGAGTTCGGACCTCATCATATCGTTGTGAATGCCCACGTACCTGGCCACGGCATCCCGGTAAAGCGGGTTGACGCTCCCCTCCGAAACCTGGTGGTCGTAGAAGTAGGAGTACAAGGTTCTGCCCAGGTCGAGGGCGATGAATCTTCCCTGGTATGGGAAAATGACGCATATCTTCTCCACGTTCCTGTTCATGAGCGGCTGCTTGAGGATGCTGTTCAGGGAATGGAGCAGTGATTTCTCCCTGCTCGTCCTGTCTCCGGTTTCCTCGAACCCGTTGGATTCGAGCAGCAACTCAAGCGAGGTCGTCGTTAGATTGCCGATCTGTTCCGCCGAATTCTGCTTGTACCAGTTCATCGTTTCTGAGAGGAGATTGCGAAGCGTATTCTGCTCGAGCTGTGAAACGAAAGCCTGGAATACTATCAGTACCAGGAAGATGATGAGAAGGTGTTTCCAGCCGAACCTTACATGCTTAAATTTCTCGATTACTTTCATAGTGACGCCCCTTCACTGCTTGACGCCCGCTCCTATCGCGTTTATCTGATTCGATGCGGCGGCAAGCGCATCCTTCACCGATATCTCGTCGGCCAGCGCCTGGTGGAAGTACCTCGCCATGATGCCTGAGAGCTCCGTGTAGTTCTCCAGGAAAGGCCGGTGTCTCCCCCATTTCTGAAGCTTGCTCGCCTGACCTAGTCTCGGGTGACTCGTTAGAAAGGCCGCATCCCTGTAAACCTCCTTGTTGACCGGCAGGTACCCGCCGTCTTCATACAGGATCTCCTGGTTCTCTTTCTGGAACATGAAATCTATGAAACTGAGGGCCTCTGCCTTCCGTTCCGAGAATTTTGAAATCATCAGGCACCATCCGCCGAATACGCTCGAAGTTGTGTGTCCATCGAAATGCGGTACAGGTGCGATGTCCATGTCGGCAATCTTCGATGTGTCGGTCAGAAGATCCCTGTATTGCGTATGGAATCCGGCCCAGCCCCTGAGGAAGACCGCATTGTGTTCCATGGCATAAAGATAACTTGCAGGTTCGTCGAACCGGGTGACATCCACAGGGCTGAACCTGTAAGTATGGATCATATCTACCATGGTCTGGAGCGCCCTGCGGGCCGGCAACGTGTCGAGCTGAATACGGCTGCCGCCGGACGACGCAAGTAGCGGGTCCCGGCCAGCTGCATCAGAGCGAAAGATCCTTTCGCTTTCCTCGTCGGAGAGCATCTCCTGAAAACAGCAGAGCATGCCTTCATACTCACCGCCGGGGAAGATATAAAACGGGCCCTTCTTCCGGGAGCTCTTCACCCTTTCCGCCTGGTACTCTCTGCCGAGTTTCATGAACTCGTCCCATGTCAGGCCGCTCAGAATTCTCTTCTCGGCCGCCGCACCGTCGGGGAGGCTCCTTATTATGTCCTTGCGGTAGTACAAAACCCCTTCGTCGAGGTAGAGCGGAAACGCCACGAGGTTCCCGTTGAGCCTGCAGGCTTCAAGTGCGGTCTCGCTTACTTTTCCTAATGAAGCTGAATCGAACCGCCCGGTTATCGGAAACGCCCACTTCGCGAACCTCGGAATCCATATGAGATCGACAGCGAATATATCCACCCCATCGCTTCTGCTTCTCAATGCCCGGGCCAGAATTTCCTTGCGGTCGTCCGTCGTGAAATCGTAGAAAGGGAGATTCACCGGAACGACTTCTATGGAGCCCTTGTGAAGCCTGTTGAACTTGTCGATGATTTTGAGGTGCCCTTCCGAGATGTTGTCCACGTAGTAGACCTTCCTGACGTAGCTCCCCTGGAAAAAACTGGCGTTGAAAGAAGAAAAGACGAGGAAGAGGAAGGATATAACCGAGCAGACGAGTGCGATGACCCACAAAGGGATCCGGCTGCCGGGTTTCGAATTTTTATTCAATTTGGACCACGGCAAGATTTGGGGCGCTTCTGCCCGTTTTGAGAAGCGGTATTGAGTTCATTGCTTTAGTTCCCTGACCTGGAAAATCTAACGGGTCTCGCTCGGATTGTCAAGCTGTGATGGGTCAGCCTGTAGGCCATATTGCAACGGCAACGGGGCACAGACCACCGATGCAGATAGACCGGGAGGAGAGGTGGCGCACAGCGGCCCCCGGAACGATGCAAAGGCCTTGCTTCAGAGACAGGAAGCGCGTAGCAGGTGCAGGAAACGGCGTTACGTGATTCCCGGACCTTCCTGGCTTGCCCCGGTTCAATCCTGACGGTCAGGCGCAGCGGCCTGTCTTGCCGGGCTGGAAACAAGAAGCCCGGGCCATAAGTCCGGGCTTCCGAATGCTCCATATTGAGGGTGGCATGTAACCTTAAATGGCACAAATACTCCCTTCTACCGCATCTGCGGCGCTCAGTCTTGGGGTGCCACCTGGTACTGCTCCAGTTTGCCGTCCGGCATCTGGTAGGTCCAGACACGTAGTGTACGGTGCGCAAAAACCACCCGGAACGCACGTTCGAGCATTCCACCGCGCTTTTGCTGTCCGACCTGAACGAACTCCTTCGGCTCGCCGAGAGGAGCGAGACTCGATTCGAAATCCTTCAGTGCCTGATCGCTGAAATAGAAGTTCGCGTCAGATGTGAACAACGACCGGTCAAAAGTCCCTTTCTGGAGGCCGGTGAAAATCTCGCGGGCCTGTTTCGTGCGCATCGCGGTTTCGGAATCCTGTGTCTGGAACAGGAAGGACGTAATCCTTCTGGCAATGGAGCCAGAGGCGGACGAGGCATCCTGGTTAGTCAATACGACCACTGCAACGCTGTCGTCAGGGAAAACTGCGTTATAGGCTGTGAATCCCGAAACTTCCCCGCTGTGGGAAATCATCCGATGGCCGTTCATCATGCCCACCTCGACGCCGAGTCCGTAGCGAGTGCCGACGCCGTCTTTGAGAAGCACCTCCGTCTCGAGCTGCTTGTAAGATTCGGGACTCAGTACGCTCTCATCGATGATTGAAATATCCCACTTCGCCAGGTCGGATGCGGTCATTGCAAGCTCACCCGCACCCGCCATCCAGCCCGCCCCTTCCTCCGGTGCGGGACGGAGCGGACCGAGACCGTATTCCGTGTACCCTGCAGGATCTTCCGCCGTCATCTTGCCCTTATCGAAATTGACTGCGCTGGTCAGTCCGAGCGGACCGAGTATGTTCGTGTGCAGAAACTCGAAGAAGGGTTCATGAGTAATCTTCTCGACAATCTGCGCGGCAATCACGAAGTTGGTGTTGCTGTACTGCCAGCGGGTCCCGGGCTGGAAATCGAGCGGCTTCTTCGCCCAGCGGTCGAGTATTTCCTGCGGCGGCATCGGCTTGAGCATCATCGGGGGGACATAGTCCTGCGGCCAGAAATCCTGGTAACCCGATGTGTGCGACAGAATCTCGCGCACCGTCACATCGTCCGCCTCGGTGAGGTCGGGGAGCCAGCGTGAAATGTGGTCGCTCAAAGAGAGTTTCCCTTCCTGTTCGAGAAGGAGTATGCAGGAAGCGGTGAACTGTTTGCTGATCGAGCCTATGGCGTAACGCATGTCCGGCTTCGCCGGCATGGGCGGATCGAGCCGCGCGTCGCCGTAAGCCTGCGCATAAGCGATGCGGCCGTGAAGAACTACCGCGACGGAAGCACTCGGGGTCCCGGTCTTTCTCAACACCTGTGCGGCCGCCGAATCCACTTTCACGGTGAGCGAGTCGGGCGAAATGAAGTTCTGACCGTACGCGAGCTGAGAAAGGAAGAGCGCCGTGCCGAGCACCAGCATGAACAGGTATCTGCCGAAGTAACAGGGATTCATACCGTCAACCGGTTTGATATGTTTCATCTTGAACCTCCTCAGAATTCAGTGGTTATATTTGTGCACTCCGGAGGATTGCAATCGACGGAGATTGCACGACATGAATTAATCGAAACGTTGCTTCGTCGACGGAGCCCGGGGGTCTGCATCAACGCCCCTCGACCCTGTCGCGGCGGGTGCCGTCATCAGTGCTTACTATGTACGCTTCACCGCCCTCTTTCTCGATCGCAGCCTTTATCTTCTCCGGATTTTCGGGCGCGTATGCAAACATGCACCCTCCTCCCCCCGAGCCGTTGATCTTTGCGCCGTATGCGCCGGCGTTCAAGGCGGCCTCAACCATCCTGTCGATCTTCGGCGTTGAGATTTTAAGTATGTCCCGAAGAACAACCTGGTGATCGTTGAGCAGACTCCCGATCAACTTATGGTCGAGCGATGGCTCTTCGAGCGCTTTCAGCGCCCGGTAAGTGATGTCCCTGTTCTTTATCGTCCCGTGGAGAAGCTCCAGCTGCTCGGGAGTCAGGGCGCCGGAGTACCTGTCGAGCCCGGACTCGGTAATTGTCTGAAGCGAGAATTCGGAGTGAGACTTCTTCAGTTCCTGCACGACTCTCTGCACCTGGCCTTTGACTCTCGCCAAAATGAATTTAGTGTCTTTCGGCTCTAGGGAATTTCCGAGGACGAACCGGCCGGTCTTTGCGTTCAACCTGGTAATCCTTATCTCCGGGTAAGACGCGAGGAAGATTATGCGTCCGATTGCTGTAGTGTACTGGTCCATCATCCCCCCGGGCTCGGAGAATTCGAGCACCTCAGTCTCGTAAGCATAGAGGCCGATATCCTCGCCGGACAATTCCGCAGGACTATCGCTCATTTGGGCCAGGAAGTTGATCCAGGTTACGACAAGGGCCGATGAACTTGATGTCCCCGCGTTGATGGGTATCTCTCCTCTGACGAGGCATTCCATACCCGAAGAGAAGGTGAAGCCATGCTTTCGCATCACCTTCACTCCGCTTTTGAAATAGTCTCTTTCCTTGCCGTACACAATGGGCTCGCTCAGCGAGAATGACTCTTCCTCGCCGACATCGGGGAGATGCACGATGATTTTATCGTCGTTCCTCTTGTGCCCGGTAACGGACACTCTCAGCGATATTGCCGAGGCGATTATCGGCAGGTTGAGGTAGTCCTGGTGCTCTCCGAAAAGGCAGACCCTTCCCGGCGTTGAAATTGCAAGATCGTTCGATGCCATTCAGTCGGTTCTTCCGGTATTGGTTATCACAATTACTTTTTTGAAATGAATGTGTATCGTGACCGGCTCAATGGCTGCACGAACATTCCTTCCACCCGGAAGCAAGTGCGCGATTGAAGCCGGGACACTTTCTGACATTAAGTTCAATTTCCATTACTCAAGGCAACTTTGTGCTCGAGTATTTTGATGTTCATCTGTCTTTCGTTGGCAGGCAGAGGTCTCGGGGGCATCGGTGCCTCTTGTGTCTGGTGTATGGGAATGAAAGTAAGGCGGGCGCTCTTCTGCACCTGTTGGCAGAGGACCCATACCGATGCCGTCCCATTCCACTTCGATGCTGCGACCGAGTCGCTCAGACCGATCGTGACCGTGTGATTTCCGGGTTCGATGCTCACCGAGTACCATTTCGACTTCGAATCCGACTGGACTGGAGCCACTTTGTGAGATGCACCATCGATGTCGATCGTCACCTCGGGCAGCGGAGCTTTCGCCGAAGCGTCGGAAGGCTTCAAAAGCAGATTGAGACTGGATTCCCTGACCGACCTGTCGAAATCCAATTTCATTTCAAAACTTTGTTCACCGGCGGTCCCTGCCTTAGCCTCCGAAGTGAATGTCAAAGGTTTAACCGTCGACCTGAGTGCCTCGAGTTCTTTTACCGTTTTGGAGTTGCTCCATCCCGGCTCGACGCTATTCGGATTGAGCAGCTTCACATCTCTTCCAGCGTCGTAGACTTCGACCGCATATTTGTTTTCCTCCTGTCCCGTCTTTTCAAACCGGACGTCGGCCAGGAGCGGCGCGGTCGCACTGTCAAGCGGGAATATTTCATAAACCGCCGTCTCGTAACCGTCCAGCGGAATATGAAAAGTCTCTCCGGATGAATAAAGCTTCGGTGAAATCCACCGGTCGGGGTACACCCTTTCGACAACCAGAGAGCGGGCGGACGACGAGAAACCGAGACGGGGCGACAGATCCACTTTGAGCCCGGACGGCTCGATCCACGGGTTTCTTGCGGCGACAATGCCTTCATTTCCCCTGAAGTGCACATATGCGTATGTTTCCCTCTTCCCGGGATCTCCGCCGATCATCTCGGTGTTGGCCAGGATGGGGAATCTGTTTCTTGCCCAGAGTATTGCATTCGAAATCGCGTTCCACTCGCCGTCCGTGAGGATTCCGGGAGAGACATAGAGCTCCCACATTGAAACGCCGCGTGCGAAATAAAACACGGCCTCGTTTGTGAAACGGTCCAGCGGCTCGTTAGTGCCGCCGAGTTCGTTCAGGCTTCCCTTTATGATTCCATGAGTCATCAGATTTGCAATCGGGAACCAGAAGTCGTATTTCCTGAAATCCTGGTAAAGAACGAGATCTTTATACGTCATCGCCGCGTCGCGCGGGCTGATGGAAGGGACGTCCGCGTACCCGAAGTCGTTCCCCTGCATCCAGATCTGGTTCGCATACTTCACCCACCAGGGACTGAGCCATGTGCCGGAAGTGATGTTCAAATATGCGTTCGGATTCGCTTTCCTGACTGCGCGGGAAATGTTAATGAGCGTATCAAGGATGGCGTCCCTCGAGTAGATGCCGACGGGGTGGCCGTGGTCAGGCTGGCTGCACGAGAACTGTATGCCGTCCCACTTGTAATAGCCGACGCCGTCGTTCCTTGCAAAGTCGACGACTCTTTTCTTGAACAGCTGGCTGTAGTGCTTCCCGCCGAGGCACATCTCGTCGCCCACCGTCTCGAATCCATGAGCCTTCATCCAGTCCACCCTGAGGTTCCTGAACGAATAGCCGCCGATTGGACCGAGCCAGAGGCCGAGAGTCGTATTCGTTTTCTTCAGATCGTCGACTATAGGCTTGAGGCCGTTCGGAAAAGTGCTTTCCCTAAGCTTCCAGTCGCTTTGATATTTATCCCAACCGTCGTCGAGCACGAACGCGTTCAGCCTGATGCCGTGTTTCTCGATCATATTCTGACGGAGGAGATCGATGATTCTCATTATGTTCGTCTGGTTCATGATGTGATCTGCACCGATGTTCTTGAAGCGCGGTGACCTGAGATCATACCATGTGTTGTACAGCGTGTAAGGCTCGGCAGGAGCGACACGGATCCGCGTTACGTACCTCATGAACCATAGTTTGACGTATTTGTTCGGTGCAAGCCCTTCGACGTCCCAGTGGGTCCTTATCCAGGAATGGCCGATCCTCTCGCCGAATTCCTCGCCGCACCTGATCTGGACCTTCCCGTCTTTGATGTGCACACTGTTCTCGCCGGCAGGATATTCAAGTCCGAAGAAACTGCTTCCGCCCTTGACGTTTACGAGCGCGACGGGCTGGCCGAAGCCGCCGTCCTTGACCACGTTCTGCTTTCCCATCAAGGACGTGTTAAGAGACCATATCCTCCTAAGGTAATTGAGTCCGGAAACCGTGTCTTTGATGGAAATTCTCCTGTGTATGAAGAACGCGGCGGAATCGAGTCTGTAACTCATTTCCAGCCTGAACGGCAAATCGATGCCTTTGAAGTACAAGTTGAGCTGCTTGCCGTCATGAGGAATGTTTAGCTCCTCGCTGCGGACAAATTCGAAGTCATTTTTTGTGAAGACTACCGCGTTGTTTGCATTGTTTATCCTGCCGGGTGCACTCCAGTCCGTCCAGAAAACCGCTATCGCGTAATTCCCGTCGGTCTCCAAGTCGGTGGCGCTGCTGCCGTGCTTCATGGCCCAATCGCGGGCCAAAGCGAGCTTCTCGGTTGCGACCCTGCCGGAATCGATCGTGACGGTCAGGGTGATTACACCGTTCGACAGGGTAATGTTCTTGTGCGGCAGATTCGTTGTTTGTGCCGCCTGGCATGTTACAGTCAGCAGCGAGAGGAGAAATGATGACCCGATCACCAGCAGTCCATTTCTCCATCCGCGTCCCGTAAATCTCAGATAATTGTGCATCTTGTTCCCTCGAGTATTGTTGCGTCAATAATTCCGTAATTCCTGTGTGCGAGCTGTCGGCATCAGGGAAGCTAACGGTTCACGCTGCAAGAGCGGCCGGATTGGAAAGATAATCTCCTTTCCCGGCAGCGCGCGCATGATTCGCTTACATTCGTGATTTTGCAGCCGCGTGACCTCATGGACAGCAGGCCAGCGGCCGGAACGGCGATCTGCACTACGGCGGTGTGAATAGTACTCTCGCATCCCATTGATCTTCCGGTCATTCTATTTTCAAGGCACCTCGAAGTTCGATATCCCTGCTTGAACTCCCTATGAGAACATCGTACTCGCCGGGATGAGTCAACCACTTCCCTTGCACGGAGTTGTAATGTGCGAACGTGCTTTTGTCCACCGTGAACCTGACGGCAGTCGTCTGACCGGGGGCGAGCTTGATGCGGTCGAATCGTTTCAGCTCCTTCACCGGTGCATCCGCCGCGGGGTCCGGGTCGTGCACATACATCTGGGGAATGGCTACACCCTCCACCCTGCCTGTGTTCGTAACATCGAACATAATTTCGTACTCATCGGCTTTCGGCACAATCTTCAGGCTGCTGAATTTGAAATTCGTGTACGATAGTCCGTACCCGAATGGGAAAAGCGGCTTTATGTTGTGCTTGTCAAACCATCTGTAGCCGACAAATATTCCGTCGCTGTAGACAGAGACGCTGTCCTGATGTTTGTACGAGCTGTAAGCGGAACAGTCCGACCATTTCGCCGGGAAAGTGATGGGGAGTCTCCCGGACGGGTCGTGTCTTCCGAGAAGGACATCCGCGACAGCATTTCCCGACTCGTCGCCGCCGAACCATGCCTGGACAAGTCCGGGGACTTCGTTAATCCACCCGTTCATAGTGACCGGGGCGCCGGTTATCAAAACGACAACCGTATTCTTGTTGGCCTTCGCAACCGCCTCTATGAGCTGATTCTGATGGGCAGGCAGCCCGAGGTTATCGCGATCCCTCCCCTCGGTCTCGTAGTAGCTCGATGTCCCGACGAAGAGGAGCACTGCGTCTGACTTCCTGGCGGCTGCAACGGCCTGGGAGATCATCTTCGCGGGAGGCTGTCTCATCCCGAGGACGGCCATGGAGCCGCCGGCGGCCTGAAAGTAATCAGCCCGGATGTCATAGAAGATGCCCTTTACTATATGCATCTTGTATTCCTTCTCTTCGGGCGCGTGATTTCCCCAGTTGTCGATGACGAGTTTTCCGTTCAACCACAATCTCGATCCGTCGTCACTTATCATATAGAAAACGTAATCGCCGGTGGCGGGAGCTTTGAACCGGCCGGTCCAGTGGACTGAGAAGCTCTCGCCTGCCATGCCGGGAGCGGGTGGACCTCCGTTCCAATGAAAATTTATCTCCTTGTCGACCCTGGTCAGTACCGGTCTTCCGATCATGTCGATATTGTTGTAATACTCCGCCCTAAGGCCGTGCTCGTCGCTGTTGGGTAGGCAAAAGTCGGAGCTGTCTATCGGGAATGCATCTCCCTCGAGTTCTGCACCGGGCGCAAAATTTATTTTCACTTTCCCTGCAAGCTTCTCTTTCAAAGCCTGCAGCGGACTGACCGTGTAGATGGGATCGACTTCCGCGCTTCCTCCTCCGGTCGGCCTCGCGATTGCCGCATTCGGGCCGATCACGGCGATCGACTTCAGTTTGTTAGTATCGAGCGGAAGTATATTCCCTTTGTTTTTCAGGAGCACAATTCCATCGACTGCCGCCCGGTATGCGATCCGGCGGTGCTCCGGTGTGTTGATGAGCGACGGATCGGGAGAAGTCTTATGATCGAACAATCCCAGCTTGAACATTACCCAGAGAATTCGCCTGACCTTCCTGTCTATGGCGCTGACCTTCACTTTTCCAGACTTGATCGCGGGAAGAAGAGTTTGCGCGTTAAGGTACTGTCCTGTCGGCATCTCCAGGTCCATGCCGCCGTTGGCAACCGGGACTGTGCTGTGGACTGCTCCCCAATCGGACATGACGATTCCCTTGAATCCCCAGTCGTCTTTCAATTTCTTGTTGAGCAGGTAATCATTCTCGGTGCAGTACTCCCCGTTCACTTTATTGTAAGCGGCCATAACGCAAAGAGAATGTGCTTCCTCGACTGCGGCTTTGAAAGCCGGCATATAGATTTCGTTGAGGGCGCGCTTGCTGATAATCTCGTTGACGAATCCGCGCTCATACTCCTGGTTGTTCGCGTCGAAATGCTTAACCGTCGCTGCGACGCCCTCGCTTTGAAGTCCCTCGATGTAGCTGACGGCCATGCGCGATGTCAGATATGGATCTTCTCCGTAGGCCTCGAAAGTTCGTCCTCCCATCGGGATTCTCGCGATGTTCACGTTGGGACCTAGAAGGACATTCCCTCCCTTGCCTCTCAGCTCCTGTCCGATGGCCCGGGCGACTTTGTATATCAATGTGGTGTCCCATGTCGCGGCCATGTTCGTGGCGCAGGGGAAATCCGTGGCTTTTCCGTCGCTCCTCACGCCGAGTGCGCCGTCGAACATCACCAGTTCGGGAATGCCGAGCCGCGGTATCGGCTTGGTAGTAAAGCCGGTTCCGCCGAGGAGAGTTATCTTCTCCTCGAGCGTCATCCTCTTCATCAGGTCGTCGATACGCTGATCGACGGGATAAGCCGGGTTCTTGTAAACGGGCATCTGACTGGAGTCTCCTCCGCCCGGTTTCTGTTTGGAAAAACCTGTGCGGGGGATTAAGGTCACCGCAATGGCGAGCATTACGGCGGCGGAAAGACAGTGACGAAGTCTCGTTTTCATTTCTCTTACCTTGTTTCTGTTATACGGATGAACGAGGAGCCGGCCTTTTCCGATTTCCGAGACGACTTTACGCGGCACAGTTCACCAATGTATCTTTTTTCAAGAGGGATGGAAAATTAGAAATCCGTATTTGATAGTCGAAAACCAAAGGGTCGTGCCGGTTCTTTTTCGATTCACATTAAAGCCACTTAGAACAAAGTGGCATGTTCCGCCGAAAAAGTCAATTTTGGGATCCGGCACAAGAGGTTTCAGGCACCGGAGATGTTACCGGCGCAATAGGAGACACTCGTAACGCAGGGTCGTCATTAAATCATCATCTCCGCGCGCATTAAGCTATCCGGCGATCAGTTGATGAAGTCGCCGTTAGGATCTGTCTTTACGACGCCCGATCCGCCCGCGATCAGAAATCCGCCGTCGAAGCAAGCCACAATCACGTCTCCAGGAAACGGAGCGTTGATAAGCTTCTGCGTCATGAGCGTCCCGGAACCGTCAAACTCCTGGAAGACTATCGAACCTCCGCCGTTCCCGCACGAGACACAGTCCCCGTCAGGCAGGGCCTGGATCCATGTCGCATTGGACCCATTGGGGAGGGTGGGGCTGGTGAGCGTGTAACCGGCAATATTAGTACTCCACTGGGATGAGCCGTCGGCGTTTAGTTTTGTCACATCCCAGAACACGTTGCACGGATGATGAAAGAGGCAGATGCTTGAGCCATCAGGGAACTGCGACGCGCACAAGGCATACGACTCCGTGGGAGGCGGACATGCATTCTCAGTATATGTCCATTGACTGACACCGGAAGAGTTGATTTTCATAACCCAGGCCGGACTTATGGCAGACGGGCTGCCGCCGTTTATTGATCCCGACAGAAGAGCCCCGCCGTCGTTAGTGGCTTCGACATTGTCTATCTGATCCGCCCCGGGATGCTCAGTCCAGAGTGTGTCCCCCGAGCCACTCAGCTTCACCGCCCAGGCGGATCCGTTCACTCCGCCACAGATGAAGTTTCCATCGGTCATTACGCCGACGGAGGCAAAGGATGAATTCGTGCCGTACGTCTTTGACCATTGCACCGCGCCGCTGCCGTCTGTTTTCGCGGCCCATGCGGACTGTGACGAAGACTCCCCGACAAGGATGAATCCGCCGTCGGACGCTTGCTGCACGGATCTTATTGTGTCGGCAAATGACTTCTGCCAGACTACGGCGCCGAATTTATTCAACCTGGTCGCTGACTCTCCCCCCGCTATGACGTAACCGCTGTCCGAAGTCTGAATCGCGGCGCTTATCGACTGACCGGTGTACACTTTCATGAACGAGATGAATCTCGAGAACAGGAATGCGGAGCTCCACGGGCAGTCTATTCCGCCGGGGGCGATGGATCTCACGCGCCAGTAAAGCCAAAGCGAATCGGGCAGACCGGAAGCCGCGGTGGAGGTATTGCTTGTGGTCGTGCTGAAGAGACTCCCACCGAACAGCGAGTCTGAAGAGACCTGAATTTCGTATTGGACCGCCTTCGGGACGAGGGTCCACTGGAAAGTGGTCTCGGGTTGTCCCGAATACTGTCCCCCGACCGGGGCAATGCCGGAAGGAGGATTGAGAAATGTGTTGAACGAGCCGCCGGAACTCCACGCGCTGAGATTGCCGTTCGGACCCACCGCCCGCACGCGCCAGTAATAATCGGAGTATGTAAGATTTGATAATGAGTACGCCGTGTCGGCCGTTGTCGTCGAAGTCACGGGGGACGAATAATCTGAGGTGGTCGCGACCTGAACGTCATACTGTTTCGCGGACGGAATCTGGTGCCACTGCAGGGAGACGGCGTTGGTGTCGAAATGCTGATTGTCTTCGGGGCCGATTATCTCGGGGAATGCAATTGCCGAATCGGATATTGTCACCGTGACCACCTGAGACGTCCCTGCCAGGCCGTTGATGTTGATGGCCCTGGCATAAAGAGAGTGACTTTTCCCGTCGGCCCAGAAACCGACGTTCCACAGGTAATTGAACGGAGATGCAGTCGCTTTGCCGACGAGCGTACTATCCACATAAAAGTCCACCTCTGAAATGCCCACATTGTCGGTGGTGGCGGTTACCACTTTGACCGGCCCTGTAAGATGCGCTCCTTCAACCGGAGAAGTTATTACGACCAAAGGTGGAACCCCCGAAGATGCCGGATTATTCCTGCAGGAAGTGATGATAAATGGCAGAAGGAATGCCAGTGTGAACAGCGTAAATGAAGCGAAAAATCTTCTGTAATAATGATCCTGACTTCCGAACCAGCGGCAGCTCATCGTTCTTTCTCCTTGTCAATTCTTGTCTCGCAGCCGCCTCAATTGCCACTTTGACCCGGCAAGCTATTCGTGCAACCGGTAGCCCAATATAAGAAAAAAAAACTACACGCCAGTTTCTTTTATCCCAACACGATGGCGTGGCAAAGGTTCTCAACTTCAACTGAAAAAGACCGAATAGAATATCAAAGAGCCCATCAGGAGGAGCTTTGCGCAGCTCCAACGGAAGTGGGATCACTGAAAAGGCCTCGAGGCACTGAGGGCGTTGGACCGGGCAAAATTTCCGGTGGGAAGTAAGAATGACTAATCTACAACTTCGTCGGGAGTTCTTTGCTCAAAGGACTAAGTGTAAAGTAGGGCATTCTGTTCCGCTTTTGCCGATCTCTCGTGAATTAAAGCGAGGCCGTTCCCGGCATATCGCTTGAGCTTAAACATTCGGAGGTGTTGATGAGAAGATTTTACTACTATTCAAGTGCGCACTTGAATTACCAGCCGTTGTCATGGGGTAAGCTGACGGCTGCGGTGGTTTCAATAATGCTGATTGTCCCGGTGGCAACGACCGCCCTCGGCTTTTTCGGAGTCGATTTGTTCGGGGTAAGAGAATTATGCGCCGCTAGTGTCGCGAACGAAAACTCCGTATTGAGAGCAAACCTCGCTTCATTGAACGACAAGCTCGGTCAATTCAAAAACGCAATGGACGCCCTTCAAACAAGCGACGACGAGATGAGACTTCAGGTCAACATGAAGCCCATACCGACCGACATCCGCAAGGTTGCAGTCGGAGGCGTCGAGATTAACAGCGATTACGGAGTTTCACTGAGTGCGAACAAACTGATTTCGGAAATCAAAAACAACCTGCAGGTCCTCGACAGGCAGGCTCAGCTGCAGCGCCAGAGCTATGCGGATATACTTGCAAGGTACAAGACAAACCAGGTATTGTTCATGCATATACCCGCCATCGATCCGATCAGGGACGGGCGGGAGACAGACGGGTTCGGAATGAGATTCCACCCAATACTTCATATGATGCTGATGCATGAGGGGATAGATATCGCCTGCGATGTCGGGACGCACGTGCATGCGACGGGTGACGGAATAGTGAGGTTTGTGGGAAGGCGCGGCGGGTACGGTAATGCTGTCGTTATCGACAATGGTTTCGGCTACTCGACGCTTTTCGGACATCTTTCGAAACCGCTCGTCCACGTCGGCCAGCATGTCAAACGGGGTCAGGTAATCGCGCTAAGCGGAGACACCGGGCTGTCCACCGGGCCGCATCTTCATTACGAGGTGAGGAAGAACGGAATCCACGTCGACCCGAATTTGTACTTCTTCAACGGCTCCCAATTCCACACGGCCAAGTTTTACTCGACGCTCGTCCAGGAATAGCCCGACATCGCGACTGACTGGATTATTCACGACCTGAACGATCATTCGAACTTTTTAATCAGGTGCCCTCATGCCTCGAGCATTCATGGCGTGAACGCCGACCAGATCGAACGAGAACGCACTACTTAAGAAGCACCAACTTCTTAATAGAAACGAACCTCTCTCCGTCATTTCCTTCCGCAACAATCCTGTAGAAGTAGACTCCGGATGCAACATGTTGACCAGCCACGTTCAGGCTATTCCATTGGATTCGATGTACCCCTGCCGGTTCGCTCGCATCGACGAGTGTCTTCACTTCTCTACCGAGGATATCATAAACGGTCAGCACAACCCTTGCGGGAATCGGTATGTCATAGGTGATAATCGTGGAAGGGTTAAACGGATTTGGGTAGTTTTGATACAGTGCAAAACGAGTTGGAATTTGCTCAGTTCTGGTTAAAACGGGCGTGGGCATCTCCGATATGGGCCGCCTCCAGACGCCGCCTCCGGTGCCTGCGTAAAGAATAGTGCCGTCGGATGCGAACGCTTGCACCGCCTGACCGGGTGCCAATCCGGAATCCACCGTGACCCAGTTCTCTCCGCCGTCGGTAGAAAGGAACACGCCGGCGGCCGTTCCCGCAAACAGGTTTTTTCCGAGTGCGTCCAGGGAGTACGCGGTCGTATCTTTCAAGCCGCCCTGAGGGACCGTCCAGGTCTCGCCTTCATTCGTTGAAATAAAAACTCCATCCGCCGTTGCCGCTGCCCAGTTTGTTCCGCCTTCTCCGTTCGGCGTGGTCGCAAGCGACGTAACCATGGGTCCAGAGATGCCGTTGCCGGGCAGTCCGTTACTCATAGATGTCCAGGTCGCTCCACCATCCGTCGAGACTTGAACTCCATAGCCTCCAGCCAGAAGCGTCGTATCCGTGCCACCGGCCGTCATTCCTGCAATTGAAAGGAATCCGCCCTGGGTGAGCCACTTGCGCTGTCTACCGAGAGACAGTTTATACTCCCGGTTTGAGGATGATCAACCAGCTCACTCCAGTCCGCACCAAGGTCTGAGGAGAAAAACAACGTACCGTCTGTTGTTCCGACGAAGATGTCGCTGTCTGAAGTCGAGACGCAGGATATACTCGTATCCGGCAGCCCGTCGTTGATTTCGTGCCAACTCGAGCCCAGGTCAGTCGAAAGAAATATGCCCATCATATTGGTTCCGGCAACCAGCGAGTACCCGCCGCCCGAAAGCGAGGAGCTTGAGAGCGAGGCGACAATTGGAATGTTGGCCGGCCATCCGGTATCCACGGGAGTCCAATCGGCGGCCTGATCGGTTGAAAGAAACACCCCGCCGCCGGCCGTACCCGCATAGAGATTCACATGACCGCTCCCGGTGGGAATGGCCGTCAAACTCGTGACCGCTCTTTCGAGAAGCCCGTTGTTTGCCGTGTTCCAGCTCGCGCCCATGTCAGCGCTCAAATACATGCCAATGGTGGTTCCGGCTAAGATAAGTGTGCCCCCGGTGTCTGCTGGAAATGCAAGAAATGAAGTGATGCCTTCTACCGATACATTGGTCGCGCTCCAGGTTTTCCCGTCGTCGGTAGATCGGAATATGCCGTTCATGACGCCAGCAAAGAAGACTGTGTCACCGGAGGAGTCGGCGACGATCGAGACCGAGCTCACGGCCTTGGAGGTCAGTCCTGTGTTTGCGGCAGTCCAGTCGCGGCCGGAGTCGGAAGAGACAAATACTCCGACTTCGGTTCCCGCAAGGGCCCGTGCACCGTCAATCGACAGAGAATTTACTCTACCGCCATACGGTCCGTCTGTCGGGGCCCACTGCGCATATGACGTGACCGGGATGATAACAAGTAAGACCGCCACCACATTGATCAGAGTCGGGGTCTTCATGGTGCTGCTCCTTTCACAAGCTCGAGTTCCCCGGAAGCCCGGAGATCTCTCAACAAATTGCATTAGCAGAGATGAATTACTGAAAAGAATTATCTTCAGTACCGGCCGGAGACTGTTGAATGAGAGCAAGTACTCGGCCGCTGTATCGACACGTAAGAGCGCCTTCAGGGGCCTGCCCCCGCCCCCAAGATCTTCAGGATGTTAAATCATTATGCGCCCGTGCACTCTTGCCGTCAAGACATCAACCGGGCCGCAAATGCCGGCTCGACTCTAACGGGTAATCCTTCAGCCGCCTCCGGTCATCGGCGGCCTGACGATGAAAGAGTCCTGCCGAACGATGGAGATAACACCGAAAGAAATGCACGTAGCGAAGGGTGGCTGTAATACTTTCACTCCCACCATGCGCCTTAAACGAGAGTTGGTCTATCTGACCGAAACGTATCCGCCCAGCACTCCCTTTTTCGACAGGACCACCTGCCAGAGTTGGTTGCTGCGCGCCCTGAATGCACCGGCGTTGCAAAGGAGGAAGTACTTCCACATTCTGAAAAAGCGCTCTCCGTATTTCTCCCTCAGTGAATCCCAGTTTCTGCTGAAGTTGTCGAACCAGGCCATTGTTGTATTGTCGTAATACGTCCCGAAATTGTGCCAGTCCTCCATGACAAACAGCCCCTCTATCGCCTTGCCGAGCTGTGCTACTGAGGGGAGCATCCCGTTCGGGAAGATATATTTATGCGACCATGCGTCGCCGCTCTTTGCAGAGACCGGGTTCCCTATAGTATGCAGCAGAAATAGACCGTCGTCCTTCAGGCACCTTGCGGCAACCTTGAAATATTCCCGATAGTTGCGGTAGCCGACGTGTTCAATCATCCCGACGGAGACGACCCGGTCGAACTGGCCGTCCATTTCCCTGTAGTCCTGCAGCCTGAATTCGACCGGCAATCCACTGCACAATTCCCTGCCGAGCGCCACCTGTTCCTTCGATACTGTGAGTCCGACCGTCTCGGCCCCGTATTTCTCGCCTGCATATTTTCCGAATGCGCCCCACCCGCACCCGATGTCCAACACTTTCATTCCCGGTTTGAGGTAGAGTTTTCTGCAAATCAGGTCGAGCTTGTTCTCCTGCGCTTCGTCCAGGTTTTGAGCCTCTTTCCAATAGCCGCAGCTGTAGTTCATCCGTTTGTCCAGCATCTTCCGGAACAGCTCGTTGCCGAGGTCGTAGTGCTTCTCACCGATGATGAACGCCCGCCTCCTTGCCTGCATGTTTATCAGAGAGAATCCCGCGAGCTGGAACGCGATCTTGAAATTGTGCCTGACTTCCTTTCTAATATCCCCCCAAAGAATCCTGAATATCATCTCGTCGATCCTTTCGACATCCCACCATCCGTCCATGTAAGATTCTCCCAGGCCAAGCTCCACCTGGGTGACTACACGCTTGTAGAACCTGTCATCACGGACCTGTATATCCCACGGATTCTTTCCCCCGATTTCTATTCCTGCCACGGAAAGCAGCTTCTCGACAAGTGATTTATACTTCTGAGATCCCATCGTATCACCTCCGGATCTTCTGAAAGAGTTTGCTGCAACCGCTCGATTCCTGAGCCAACACGAAAAGTTACCCCTCGATGCCCGGAAGTGCAACCCTGATCAGGGCGCCGGTCAGCAACACGATAATCCTTTTCGTGTGTACCACACAATGGGGACGCTCCCCGCTTGATATTCACAGCGGTTTGAAGCGGGAGTAACACCTGACGGGACTTCTTTACCTCATGATTTCACGAAGCTTCTCTTTCTTTGCATCAGAACGAGAACGAGGATCAGGAAGAACTTGTGCAGGTAATGACTTAGAAAAGAGAGCGTTGAATTTCATCCGCCCACTTTGCACAAGCCGTCTGATAGACAATCGACCTGAAGTCGATTGTGCCCTTGTGTGAAACCGTTGGTTACTGAGTCAGGGAGGTTCTGTAGCCGGTCTTTACCGGTCGTTCCTTGACTTCAATTTCGACCTGTCTGCTTACGCGGACTTTCGCGGCGGTGGGTCTTAGAAGTGCGTGCCTGCCGGGATCTTCAAGTATACCGATGATACCGTACTCGTCGAAGAAATCTCCTTCATTCTCCAGGCCCTTCAACACATGGTGGGCACCTTCCCTGAGAATCTTGGACTCACTTCTTTCCTCGATCGCTTCCATTATCGGGCCGACCGATTGTCTTCCTATTCCTATCAATCCTTCGGCGGCCAACCACCGCACATCCGAGTTGGAATTTTCGAGAGCGTTAACCAGGATCGGAATCGAATCGGGGTCGGCTATCTGGCTCAGAGTCTTCATCGCTTCCCATCTTACGTGCTGGTCGGGGAGGTACTGCAGCCCGATCAGATACGCGATCACCGGCTTCCCGATTTTGACGAGTTTATACCGTGCTTTTTGTCTTACTATCCCATCGTGGCTGAAGAGACATCTTACAAGTTCTGCTATTTCACTGTCCATATTAATCATCTCTGTATTAGTGCTTTTGCTCCAGAACGACTGTCGTCGTGAGGGACAAATTGAATTTATCCAAATCGTTGTTGATATGAAATCCAACACACATCATCGCCGCCTTTCGACGTCTTTCGCGCATTCAGCGACAAGATGTTTCGCAAATTCCACCGGGTCGACAGGCTTCGCCGTATCGAATCGGGCGGTCGGCTCGTCGATCCAATTCATCTCCCACTTTCCGAGATCGTACGGTCGCCCATGCTCCAGGCTGTCGGCAAAAAGCTCCCACCTCTTCAGGTAGTACCCATCGATGAGGCCGCTCCACTCCTTCGCCGCGTATTCCGAAAGCTCCGGTCCTCCCCATACGGTGATTTGAAGCTTAGCGTCCTTCTCGTAGTAATCCTTTTCCGCTTCTGTGCGCCCCCATTGTCTTGCAAGAGCCACCCATCTCTTCAACCGGAAAAGAGGGTGTGCCCTCAGCAGTTTGTCGATCCTCGACAGGAGCCCGAATGCTTCCTCAAAAGAACAGTTCCTTTCGGAATAATTGCCCAACTTCTGCGCCTCGACGGCGCGGTTGAGGAGAGAATCGACCGTAAGACTTGCATACTGCGCGGCAATTTCCATCGCATCGTCCCTGTAAAGCTCGCTTTTGTCCAGCAGATCGGAACATGAGAGGAATGGACCCACGGCCTTGTCGAAATCGGCGGAAGCAAGACCGCTGTTGTACGGATGGATTTCGGGCCGGTGTTCGTAAAAATACAATGGTCCACCCATCGTGCTCGAATATACCGATCTCAATAAGTAACTCCATGCGAGCTTCATGTTTGCCGGATAGCCGCCGTACCTCGAAAGGCAGTATTCTTCAACCCACTTTCCGAGATTCACTTGCTTGTGTGTCCATGCCATGTCCGTGAGGAGTTCGTATACCACCTCATTTTGGTCCGTTCCTTCCGGAGAGATACCGAATCCGACGAGACGGCCGTGATCCGGGTTATCGAGCATGGCAACCGGGTCTTTCGCATAGAACGGGAGATTGCCGAACATCTGGTTCCGTCCCCCGAAGTCATGGATGATGCTGTAAATCCATTCCTTTCCGAAGAAGCCATCGAGCTCCTTCCATCCGTGAAAAGATTCATTTGAAAGATCGATTATTATCATCCTGTTATCGGGGACGTCCTGAAGAAAAGCCTTGACCGAGGCTTTGTCCCAGAACTTCCGGTCGTTGTGAAAAAGCCAGCCCTGCATGACCCAGACGCCGTTCGGATCGCCCGCGATTATCGAATTATAGATCGCCCTTCCGAAATCGGAGAGCTCCTTGTAGCGCCCATTCTCGGTGACCGGGACCGTCATCTCGTTGAAGGCGTCCGCGAGATAGAAATGAGTGTAGCCGTAAATCTTCCGATACTCTCTTATGAAGTCCCGCCCGATTTCCACGAAATGCTTCGACAACGGGGAGAGCATATAAGTTGCGTCCTCAGCCGGAAACCCTGCCCATGATTTCATTCTGATGATATGTGCATCGGGAAAAATCCGAGCGAGAGCCTTCGGGACGTAGCCCGAGAAACCCGGGACGATCGGATGCATCCCAAGCTCGCGCATCCTTACCAGTATCTTTTTCTGGAGCGTCTCGCTTTCTCTGATGTAGCTCTCTGGAAGTGGTCCGGCATATCTGTCGATATTGCCCATCCTGTTCCAGGGCAGGAAAGCGGGTCCGGTGAAGTAGCCGGATATTTCAGTTTGGGTGAGCCCCAGCCGGCGCCAGACTTTCTGCCAGACTGCTTCCTGGCCGGCCATCGCAAG
>JBJKPN010000187.1:0-11615 GCA_046706365.1 Candidatus Kryptoniota bacterium
ACGCGAAGTGGTGCTCGCGAAAGCTCCAAAGTCGTGCAAGATAGAGGCAGAAGACCGAGTAGTGAATACAGATCTCTTGTTTCGTTTCGACCTACCACCACTCCTTCCCATTGTCTCTTCGCTATAACTGAAAGGAAAAGTCGTGTTAGAAATCCGCAGGAGTTACAGGGTCAGATTCTTGAACGGGCCTCCGATGGCCACCTTCTTTGCGTTAGTCGCCGTCATTCTGCTTTTGGGGCCTGCAGCGTTTTCTCAGACGAAACTTGCGCAGACAGGATTCGAATTTCTTGATGTCGGCACGGGCGCCAGGGCAACCGGAATGGGCGAGGCCTTCGCAACCATGGACGGGTCGTCCGAATCGATGTTCTACAATCCCGCAGGAATCGCGACCATTAAATCGACAGTGGATCTCGGCGCAAACCAGATGAACTGGATCGCCGACATAAAATATTTTTCCGGGGCCGCGACGTTCTCGCCGTACAACGGCAAATACGGAGTCATCGGGCTGAGCTTCCTGAGAGTCGATTACGGGAAATTCAATTTCACAAAGGTCGCAAATAATGAGCAGGGATTCGTCGATATCCCGGACTACCCGGGTCCATTCGCATATGCCGTGGGTCTCGCATACGGAAAACAACTGTCCGAGCAGTTTTCGGTCGGCGGCCAGATCAGGTTTGCAAATCAGAATTTGGGAAACAGCGAAGTTCCGCAGTACAACCAGGTCCTGGTCGATTCGGTGCTGACAACAGACACTACTTACGCGGTCAAAAGCTACAGCCTGAATGTGGTTGCGTTCGATTTCGGGACAATCTACAAAACCGGGCTGAAGAGCCTTGCGTTCGGTATGTACGTCAGCAACTTCTCGCGCGAGCTTACATATGAGCGCGAAAGCTTCCAGCTGCCGCTGACGTTCCGGTTCGGAATTTCGATGAATCTCATGGATCTCGTGCCGAGCATGCAGGATTTCAGCTCGTTTGTGGTTTCCGTGGACGCGGTCCATCCGCGATCATATTCGGAGTATTTGAATATCGGGGGCGAGTACACAATCATGAATACCCTCGCTTTCCGCGCCGGATACGTAACACACCAGGATGACTACGGTCTTACGCTGGGCGTGGGCGTACACAAGTTCGGATTTGCATTCGACTATTCGTACACTCCGCACACGGTCTGGAACAGCATACACAGGTTGTCGGTAAGGTTTGGTATCTGACCCCGGAATCTTTCGCGTGGGAAAAGATGACGCGGGCGTCAGACAAAAGAGGAGTTTTGAAATGAAGGTTATTCCATTATTTGCAATCCTGGCAATATTCGCGTTCATGAACTCTGTATATGCCGGTACAACCGGAAAGATTGCTGGCAAGGTGACTGACTCTGAAAGCGGCCAGCCTCTGCCGGGAGTCACCGTTATGATAGAGGGAACGTCGATTGGGGCAGCTACCGGCATCGATGGTACATACGCAATCCTGAATGTTCCTCCGGGCAAATACAATGTCAGGTTCAGCATGGTCGGTTATGAGAGGACCCTGGTCGAGGGAGTGCGGGTAGAAATTGATCTCACCACCACGATCGATGCGAAGCTGAGCCCGACCACCCTCATGACGAAGGAGGTCATAATAAGCGCGCAGCGGCCTGTCGTGACGAGGGACGTCTCCAACAGCGTAATGAACATCCAGACTCAGAGCGTTTCCGCAATGCCGATCCAGAATGTATCGGAAGTTCTCACGCTGCAGGCCGGTATCCAGTCGAGCAGTGCGGGTATCGTAGTGCGCGGCGGCGGCAGTTCGTATTCGGGCGGCAAAGGCCCCGGCTCCGGAAGCAACGACGCTCTTCAGAGCGGCGCGAACCAGACCCAGTATCTTGTCGACGGCTTCAACCTCAATGATAACCGCTGGGGGAGCCCCTGGTCAGCCGTCAGTTTGTCCTCCGCAAGTGAGATACAGGTGCAGACAGGCGGATTCAACGCCGAATACGGCAATGTCCGATCGGGTGTCGTCAATGTCGTCACGAAGGACGGGGACCGCAGTCGATACAGTGCCACCGTGAACGCAAACTACGGACCTCCGCAACAGAAACATTTCGACCTGTCTCCATACGATCCGAATTCTTACTTCAACCGTCCGTACACGGACCCCGCCGTCTGTTGGACGGGAACTAACAACGGCGCATGGAACGACGTCACTCAGGAAAGCTATCCTACTTTCCAGGGCTGGGATGCGATCGCTCAGAAGCTCCTGCAGAGCGGAGATCCGACTAAGGCACTATCTCCCACGGCAGCGCAGCGTTTGTGGCAGTGGCAGAGACGTCGTGCGGGCGACATCAATCAACCCGATTACACGATAGATGCGGGATTCGGAGGGCCGGTTCCGTTCGTCGGGAAAATCCTCGGAAACATGCGCTTCTATGCCTCATATTTCAACGAGAAGAATATGTTCGTCGTCCCTTTTTCGAGGGATGCATACTCCGACAATCACACTCAGGTGAAACTCACCTCCGATATATCTCCCGACATGAAGCTCGTTGTAGTCGGTCTCTACGGAGAGGATAATTCTGTTTCACCCTATGACTGGACGGTCTCTCCAGACGGCTATCTCATCAGGAGTCAATTTGGAGTCGCAGACCTCCTAAGCAGCTCCAACGGGATGAACATACTCTATATGCCGGACTACTACAGTCCGAGTTCCATCTACCGGTCCATGTTCGGCGCTTCGCTGACACATGTGCTGAGTCCGACGACTTTCTACGATGTCTCGTTGCAGTTCAATCAAAACCGTTATAACACTTTCCAGGTGGGCACACGCGACACGTCGAAAGTATTTCAACCCGTTGTCCCGGGGTACTATGTCGACGAATCTCCCTTCGGGTACTGGGGATACAGCACCGGCTCGGTAGACGGCGTGATGAGCATGGGCGGCTGGATGAACCTTGGGCGGGACAAGAGTGTGAACTCGACTACGTCGCTGTCATTCAGCATTACGAGTCAGCTCGACAATTACAATCAGATCAAGACGGGCTTTCAGTTCAATTATGACGACGACAATATAAACAGCGGCACATACAGCCCTTCCATGTCCACCTGGACCAGAAGTCTCGTATATCATGTCCGCCCTTACCGGGTCGGGGTCTTCGCGCAGGATAAGCTGGAGTTCCAGGGATTTATCGCGAATCTCGGAGTCAGACTCGATTACGCTAATCCCAACACCGATTACTATAACATCGATCCGTACAGCTTACTATACACTGCGGGACAGGGAAACAACATTACGATGAAGGCTCCTGCCGACAAAGCAGAATCACAGTATTACATAAGCCCGCGGCTCGGTATTTCTCATCCGATTACGGAGGACTCCAAGCTCTATTTCAATTACGGCCATTTCGTCTCCGTGCCGTCGTCGCAGTACGAGTTCGCTATCCAGCGGGAGGCCAATGGGCAGGTCGACTATATGGCGAATCCCAACATGCGTTACGAGAAGACGGTTTCGTACGAACTCGGTTACGAGCAGAATGTGTACAACATGTTTCTCCTGCATCTCGCCGCATACTACAAGGATATATCCAACCAACCCGGCTATGTCCTGTATCAGAATATCAATACTTCGGTCAACTACTATAGTCCGACAAACAACAACTACTCCGACATCAGAGGCTTCGAGGCGACGCTTCAGAAAGTCACCGGAGGATGGGTAAGAGGGTTCGTCAACTATACTTACGACGTGATTACAGCCGGCTACTTCGGTTTGCTGCAATATTACCAGGACATAAACAAGCAACGGCAGTACCTGATGCTTAACCAGCCTCAGGTCAGGCCTGTTCCCCAGCCTTACGCGAAGGCCAATATCGAATTCATCACACCCGATGAGTTCGGCCCCGTCTTTGGCGGAGTAAAACCGCTCGGAGGCTGGAGTCTTAGTTTTCTCGGAAGCTGGACATCCGGTGCACACGCCACATATAACCCGACCAACATTCCGGGCGTTTCCAACAATGTGCAGTGGGTAGATGTCTTTGATGTCGATATGAGGCTTGCGAAAGACCTCCGTTCGATACTTGGCTCCGGATTGAATCTGCAGGTCTATCTCGACATCACGAACGTGTTTAATTTCAAATACCTCAGTTCTGCAGGCTTCGTAGACTCGTACGATTACCAGGATTATCTGGCATCGCTACGTCTCCCGTTCGAAACCGGTATTCATAAAGGAAACGACAGACTTGGCGACTACCGCCCGTTCGGAGTCGCGTATGATCCGCTTCAGGATAACCCGAATAATGATCCGGCAATTACGGCCGCGAACAACAGGAGGATTGAAACGAAATCTTATATCAACATGCCGAACGATATGTCGATGGCGTTTCTAAATCCCCGCTATTACAGCCTCGGCGTCAGGGTCAATTTCTGAATTCATTCTTTGCGATGATAAAAGGGAGAAATGAGATGTTTCGTCTGCATAAATACCTGCTCGCTCTTGCCGCCGCGGTTTTGTCGCTTTCGGCCGTGCAGCCGGTGCTGGCACAACTTACGGGAACGGAAACGCGGTACATCCGCATCGGCTCACTTCAAAGCAAGTTCACGTCGATCGGATCAGAGAGAGCATGGAACAACGTTTATTACGAAGGCCTGACGTGGCCGTCAGACTACCTGCTTCAGGATAACGCGGTCATAGAGCGAACGTGGATAGGGTGCCAGAACTTCACCGACGCTTCCGGTAATCAGTGGGGTAACTACTGTGTTCCGGTCAATTCCGGATATGCGCTGACCAATGTCTTCCCGACCGAGCTTCAGGAGACTGCAAAATTCGCCAACCCGACCATCTATGTCGACGGTATCGACGTGAGTGCGCCCTACACAGGAGATGTCGACGCCGTTGTCCCGACTCAGGTGGCGGATCGCGTTGTCACGAACGTCGTCAACACGACAATGGGCATCACAATGACGAGAAAAGTGCTCGCGTTCAGTCAGCAGTACCACGATAACTACTTCATACTCGAGTACACATTCAAGAATACCGGGTATGTGGACGGCACGGACAAGAAGGTGCTGAACGCCCCGGTGAAGGGATTTCGTTTCGGGTTTATGAACCGCTACAGTGTCTGCCGTGAAGGGGCGGACAAGATGGGTTACGACCAGGAATACGGAAAGCACAGCTGGACGTCGCGTCGCGGTGAGGATTACGCGCAGCACGCCGGCGAAGTGGCAAGCCTGACTGAAGCGAGCGGGATTCCGCAGTGGCTTCGCGGAGGATTCGAGTGGACCGGTCAGAGGGCCGAAAATCCGTACGACAACATCGGCTCGCCTGACGGCGGCTTCACGGGAACCGGAACAGGGAGACTGTGTTCTCCCCAGTTCTGCGGAATAGTTACACTCCATGTGGACAAGTCCGCGACCGATCGGTCCGACAATCCCAACCAGCCTGCGGTGCTCGGATGGCACGCGGGCGATACATATCCGGGGCTCGGCGACCTGACGCCGTCTACCGCCCCGCAACAGGCCGATTGCTATGCACTCCTGAGCGGGACTCCCTACAAAGGGCTCGGCAGTCCGAAGGACCGCTTCTATGAAACCTATCATGCAAATTATCCCGATCCGTGGAAAGTACACAACGACGGCGGCGGTACCGGCCTCTGGATGGCTTACGGGCCCTGGGACATAAACCCCGGTGACAGCGTGGTCCTCGTGATCGCTGAAGGCGTCAACGGACTCAGCCGGGATGCGTGCTGGCAGATCGGAAAACGATGGTGGTCAGCATTCAAGAATCCCAGCGACAAAGGACCGTTTACGTTGCCCGACGGGTCGACCACGACCGACTACAACGTCTACAAGGATACCTGGGTTTTCACCGGCGCCGATTCCATCATGGAGACCTTCAGCAGAGCCGTTCGCAATTACGCCACTGACTACAACATTCCCCAGCCCCCGCCGCCGCCGACGATGTTCAGCGTAGCTTCGGGCGGCGACCGGATAACGCTCAGCTGGGATCCGAGTCCGTCTGAGGGAACGGCCGGCTTTGCCGGATACAAGCTCTTCCGCGCTGTCGGTACCCCGGATACCACTTTCGATCTGATTGCAACCGTCCCGCCGGGAACCAAGGAGTACAACGATATTTCTGCGCGGAGAGGGTTCTCGTATTATTATTACATCTCGGCTTACAACGACGGCAGCGACAACACTTCCGGCGTGGCAAATCCAACCGGATCTCTGTTAAGCAGCCGGTTCTACACTAAGACGAATATAGCCGCCTACTTGAGGAGACCCGCAGGTCCGCTGCCCCAGAACGCCACCGCTGAACTACCTCTGGGAGTCCTGGACACTGCGAATGTCGTACAGTTCCAGCTCGATCCGGGCTATCCCGGCGGATCGGCTGGGGTTGTCGAGTTCAGTATCACCGTTACCGATACAAACGGCAACGAGAACGTTTTTGCCCCCCCGCTCGGAAAACTGCCGATCCAACTGGCAAACGGATCAGGAAGCTTCTCGTTCAGTCTAGACGCGACATATCTCAAAACTATAAGCCAGGTCTGGTACGCGGCTAAAATCGCGAAAGCGAAAGCGCCCGACGAAGTCCGGATCACTTTGAACGGAAACAGGATCGACCTGCCCGCATCCGTCGTGTCGGCGTTCGCGACCCGAAAATGGACCGACGCCATTCGGATTGTTCCTAACCCGTACAACATCAAATCGGCAGACCTGCAGTATCCCGGCGAACCCGACAAGATAATGTTCCTCAACATTCCCGGTCACTGCATCATCAGGATATACACGGAAAAGGGTGAATTGATTAATACGATCGTCCATGAAAATGGAAGCGGCGATGAAACCTGGATGTCAAACACTACCTCAGGTCAGGTTGTCGTAAGCGGAATCTATGTGGTCCATTTTACGGTGACACAAGATTACACCGATCCCAACACGGGCGTAACGGAGTACAGAAAGGGAGACACAGGGTACCAGAAATGTGTAATCATCAGGTGAGTCTCAGTCCGATAACCCCTGCGGTACATGAGGAGCATCAGAAGGTACACAAAACGTAGACAAGGAAATCAAGATGAAGAAGATTGTTGAACGAATAATGGTGTTGTCGACTGTCGCGGCGCTGGCCGGAATGGCACTGAACATTGTGGGCTGCAAGCCGGCGACAACTCCAAGCCTGTATGATGCAACCCAAAACTATTCGCCGGATCCTGTTGTAGACAGTCTATCGCCTTCCGGGAGCGCGCTCGCCGGTATCGATACGGTGACGATCTACGGCAGGAATTTCTCCTCGAGTCCGGACAGCGTACTGGTGTTCTTCACCAAACCGGGAAATCCGAACAATACGGTTTTCCGCGGCACGATTTTCAGCGTGACCCCGACGAGGCTGTCCGTACAGGCACCGGCATTGGCCGGCGATACCGTCTATGTGCAGGTGGCGGTTCACGGAGCCCTGCTTTACGGCACCGTGGCGTACAAGCTTGTCAATGCGATTTCGGAATACGGAGGCCTGGCTTCCGACCAGGTAGCATTTGGCCTTAGTGGGAGTGCGGAATCGGAACTCTATGGGGCAATATCGTCGAGCAACGTGGACAGAGGAATTTTCAAGTTTACTCAAACCAGCGGGAGCAGTTATGCCGGCGCGACTGCCGGTTTGGTGGGATGGAACGCCCTGAAGTTCGGGCCCGGCGGGTACCTTTATGCCGTAAGAGGAAATAGAGCGATTTACCGCATAGACCCCGGCGGCGGCTCACCCCAGCTGTGGAAGTCCGCCACTTCCGGATCATTTGTGGACATGGATTTCGACCCGTCTCACAATCTGTGGGTCGGCGGAACCGGGGGGAAGATCTTTATGGTCGACCAGAGCGGGAATTTCAAAGGCTTTTCCTTTACGCCTGCGGTCAAGGCGCTCCGCTATTTCAACGGCAGCCTGTATATTGCAGCGAGCGTCACGGGTGCTTCGGCTATGCAGGTTCTCAAAGCGCCGATCATAAACGATTCGCTGGGAACTCCCGAGCCGTATTTCGACCTGTCGACCGATCCGTCGGGCGGCAGCAATATTTATGCAATCACGTTTTCTGCCGCCGGCGACATGTATGTCGGTACGGACTCATCCGATTACCTGATTGTGGTACATCCCGGAGGAGTCATAAGCAGGCCCTATTCGCTGTTCGTCCAAACGGGCGCCTTGAGCTCCCCGTGCAAGTCGTTCGCGTGGATCGGGCCTAATCTCTACGCGGCGACGCTGTCGGGGCAGCTTCTTCAGTTTGTAGTGAGAAAAGATGGTGCGCCGTATTACGGCATACAGTAGCTGAAGCAATTGCCTTGTTGTTGAGGGCTATTTGGAATAAGAAAGCGCCGCGGTACCTACGGCGCTTTCTATTTGTAACACAGTACCCGTTCCCACCTGTCAGGAAACTGCAGTGCTTACCTTCTTCAGTCTCTTTATGAAAATGAAGATCACCGATCCTCCTATGATCGATGTGCACACGAAAAGCAGGAAGAACTGCCACAGCTGCCACTCTGCGTAAAACCTTCCCACGAATCCCGACAGATAGCTCCCTATGGCCTGCGCAGCGAACCAGGCTCCCATCATGGCACCCTTCATCCTTGCCGGGGCGACTTTCGAGACGAATGACAATCCCATCGGGCTGAGAAGCAGCTCGGCGACCGTGATCGTAAAGTATGATGAAATAAGCCAGTAAGGGGTGACATGAGCGAATGACGAATTGGATGCCATCGCGTAAGCGGGGAGTCCGAGCGATGCCACGATCATCACGACGAACGAAAGGGCTTCTGCGCCCATACCCCATCCCATTTTCTCCGGAGACGACGGCTCTTTCTTCTTCCTGTGCATGTAGCCGAAGATCGCCACAACGATGGGAGTCAGGAAGATGATAAACAGCGGATTGAAAACCTGAAAGCTTTCCGGAGCGATCGGGTTAAGCGGGCCGAAACTGTTTAGTTTGAGCAGCATGACAATGATGGCCAGCAGGGAAAACGCCCCTCCTATGAGTCTCGATTTTCGGGTGGACGACTTTCTTATCACCATAGAGAAACTGAGAATCAGGGTCAATATGGAGAGGAGGGATATCGGGTCGAATAGCAGGTAGGTGAACCTGCCGACAGCCGACAGGGTGTAGTTCTTGGCGAAGAAAGTGAGCGTGTACCCGTTCTGGTAATATGCCATCCAGAAGAATATCACTACTGCGAAGATGATCAGGAGCGAAGTTATTCTTTCCTTCTCCTCCGCCTTTGTCAGAGGCTTCTCGTTGCTGTCGGCTTTCGTCCTGTCCTTGCTCCTGTAGTCGGCCATCTTGTAATACTTCCTGAAGGAAGTGAAGATAGTTATCGCAATCAGCATCCCGACTGCGGAAGCGCCGAACGCAGAGTTGTACGCGTGTACGAGCGACATATGGTATTCGCTCATCATGAAGTCTTTGATCGACGATGCGGCAATCGGTGCCAGGAATGCACCGAGATTTATTCCCATGTAAAAGATGTTGAAGGCCGCGTCCTTCAGCGAGCCGTTCGCCTCCGGATACAGATTCCCGACGATCACGTAGGTGTTCGCCTTGAAGAGCCCGTTGCCGCATGAGATAACCACCAAAGCCGTGAAGAGGAGAACCGGGGACTTGGTCGGAATTGCAAGGAGCGTGTATCCTACCGCGGATGTAAATGCCCCGAGAAGGATAGTCCTTCCGTAGCCGAGGATGTTGTCGGCTATCCAACCGCCGAAGAGGGGAAGGAAGAACACCGCCGCGAGAAACAGGCCGTAGATATTTCCGATAGTGGCTTCGCTCCAGTGGAAATTCTGGGCGAGATACAACACGAAGATCGAGAGAACGGTGTAGAATCCGAATCGCTCCCACATCTCCGTAAAGAAGAGCACATACAAGCCTTTAGGATGGTCCTTGAACATGGTTGTGCGTCCTTATTCGCTCGTTTTAATCAGAGAAATATTTTGATGGGCTGTAGAGAATGTGTCAATTACGAGAAAAACCGCATGAATTTCAAGACACAAGTTGAACGGCCAAACCGGGTGTACAGGCGCTCCAATTACTATCATTCGATGATACGAACTCCGTCCGCGGCTGCCTTATATATGTACTGCACGCAAGAGAACGAAAGGAGAAAGCAAAATGGACAGGTATCACGGAGTAGTTCAGAACGTCGTCCTGGTAGGAGAGGGACAATACAGAGTCACTTTCCGCGCTTATCGCGAGGAGGAGGAGATCGAAGCCCGCATGCTGGAGATGTCCGGGGCGGACGCCAGGCTGTACTCGATGATCGCCAGGCTGGGAGAACAGGACTACTCATTCACGGGCGAGGGTGAACTGAGCGATTGTGTGACTCTTTTTACCGATAACAAGTCGGTTGAAACCGTCGACGAAGACGACAGGGATAAATGGGAATTAGGCGTACTTGCAAACGAGATAGCCTCGTCGCTGGCCGAGAGGGAGATGCTGGTTCCTGTAAGTGTGGATGAGGAGTAAAACATGGACAAAGAACCTTGTCAGACTCAGGTGTAATACCCGATTTGTTTTTTCACCCCGATTCCTCAAATTTGAACGAGTGAAGAATTACCCCGATTTATACATTCGAATCTGGAAAGCGGTGAAAGGCGTCCGCAAAGGACGCGTTGCGACTTACGGACAGATCGCCGGACTTTGTGGCCTGAGAGGGCACGCGAGGCTGGTGGGCTACGCTCTGCACAATCTTCCGCCCGATTCCGGTGTGCCGTGGCACAGGATCGTCAATTCGAAGGGAATGATTTCGCTTCGCACCCACTCGGGTCCGGACCAAAGGCAGAAGGAACTTCTTGAAAAAGAGGGAATCGTTTTCGTAAAGGGGAAGATAGACCTGAACAGGTACGGTGCCGGGGCAAGAACAGACAAGCGGAGCATAGCGCATGGCGCCAAGCGCAAAAGCAGTTCGAAGGCGGCTTAGGTACGCGAGATGAGGAAGGTAAAAGAACCTGCCGCCCGTTCCCTTTGCGCCACGCCACATGCGCCCAGCCTTCACTTGCACAATTTCCCTAAAACACGGAAAGAGTCATGAGTGAGAATTACCCGATTACCACGGCAGTTCGCGAGCTCAGGGACAAGAAAGTTGCTTTCGTTCCGCATCTTTACAACTACGTGGAGCACGGCGGAACGAGGGTATCGGCAGAGTCGCTCGGTGTCCCGGAACATTCTGTGATAAAGACGATTGTCATGGAGGCCGACGACCGGAGGCCGCTTCTCGTACTGATGCACGGGGACCTGGAGGTGTCGGCAAAGAACCTTGCGAGACTGATAGGCGTCAAGCATGTCGAGCTTTGCAGCGCCGACGTCGCGCAGCGTCACACCGGGTATCAGTTCGGCGGTACCAGTCCATTCGGGACGAGGAAGCGGCTTCCCGTGTTTGCAGAGAGGACAATCTTCGACCTTGAGAGAATTTACATCAACGGCGGGAAGCGCGGGTTTCTGGTCGAGATAGATCCGAAGGAGCTGAAGAGGGTATGCGGGGCGGAAGAGGTTGAGGTGGGAATAAGAGAATGAAGGAATGACGTGAAAACCGCCCGAAGACATGAAATTGTCTGAGCGGGGAGCAGTGCGCGCCGGTTAGGGGAAGCAAAGCACGGAGCGCGGGAAAAGAAGCGTGTGAACAC
>JBJKPN010000188.1:0-62237 GCA_046706365.1 Candidatus Kryptoniota bacterium
AAGCAGGACGAAAATAAGCCGAACTATTCATTTTGGACAAGCCTCTTTGATTTGAGTTCTCTGAAGAGTGAGATCCAGACCGGAACCACGAAAAATGCGAGTGAGATGCCGAAAGCGCCTCCGGTTATTGACCGTGATAGAAAAGTATTGTGTCCGATTCCGGCATAATTCTCGGCGAAATCGACGACCATGGCCGCAAGCGGAATTGCGGCAAAAAGGATATTGGGTATTTCCGCCTCCCGTAGCGACTTGAAAAGAGGGTAGACGATTATGCCAAGAGTAGCTCCGTAATAGATCGATGCGCATCTCGAACAGACGGCGAGCTTGTAACCGAAAATATGAAAACTTCTGGAATCCAACTGGTCGCATACTGGCCGGAAGAACCTGTAGAGTATATCTGCGTTAATTCCAAAATGGAGTAGGATTGGCGGGAATGTAAACATCAAATCATAGACAAGGGCGAGCAAAACCAGGAAAATGTAGCTCTTGGTCTCAACTCTCAAGCGATCACCTGTGTTCCTGCACTCTGTCCTGAGATCACCTTCATTGCGCCGTCTGCGTCTGTCACGAGAGCCGTGCGGACTCCGCTCTTCACGCATCGAATCGCCGCCTCAATTTTTGGCACCATCCCTCCGGTCACGATACCGGTCCTTTTCATCTCCAAGAAGTCCTTCTCGTTCAATTGCGAAACCACCGCACCGTTGTCGATGACACCCGGCACGTTCGATAAGAATATAGTCAATTCAGACGTAAGAGACGATGCGACTGCCGCAGCGGCATAATCCGCATTGACATTCAGTGACATTTTGGAATCGGTGCTAACGCTTATCGGTGAAAGGACAACAGCGAAGCGACCCAGGAGTTCTTCGAGCATGTTCGTGTCCACTGCCACGACCTCGCCGACGAGTCCGACATCTTCGCCCTCCCTCAGCATTCGGTTGGCAACAAGAAGTTTACCGTCGACTCCGCTCAGGCCGATCGCATTAACACCCTTCTGCTGGAGAGATCTAACGAGCCGTTTATTGATGAGGCCTGAAAGACTCATCTCAACTACATCGATCGTGGCGGCATCCGTATAGCGCATTCCTTTGACGAAATTCGTTTCAACGCCGAGTGTCGCCAGGAGACGAGTGATTTCCTTACCTCCTCCATGGACCAATACAACCTGATGACTTTCTCTCCTGAGTGTAGCGACGATTGAGGAGACATTTTCCAGGAAGCCGGCGTCATCGATCTCGTTGCCGCCGATTTTCAAGACGATTCTCAAATGAGTCCCTCCGTCTCGGTTATGCCGAACATGACGTTGAAGTTCTGTACTGCCTGGCCCGCTGCTCCCTTACCCAGATTGTCGATCGAAGAGACGACAATGGCAAAGGGAGAATTTTCGACTCTCTTGACTGAAATAACACACATGTTCGTGTTGATAGTATGATGGAAAGAGGCGATTTGATTTTCAGCCAACACCTTGACGAAAGTCTCATTCAGGTAGGTCTCACTGTATTCTCTGGTCAGTTCTTCGGTGGACATCTCACGGTTCAGCTTCACATAAATAGTGTTCAGCATTCCTCTTGTAATCGGGACGAGGTGTGGTGAAAAGATAATCTTGAGGTCGGATTTCGAGACCTTCTTCAGCTCCTGTTCGATTTCTCCGGTATGGCGGTGAACATATCCGATGTTGTACGGGTAAAGGTTTTCGTTTAATTCGGCAAACAGGAGCCTCACCTCCGCCTTTCTGCCCGCGCCGGTGACTCCCGATTTGGCATCGATTATGACCGGCGACGTCAGGTCGGCAAGCCTCTCCTTCAGGAGCGGATAAACGCCAAGAATCGTTGCGGTAGGATAGCAACCCGGATTTGCAACGAATTGCGCCGTTTCGATCGGAACGCGGTTGATCTCGGTCAGACCGTAAACGAAATCATCCAGGAAGTCAGGACTCGTGTGCCTGGTACCGTACCATTTTTCATACTCATCGGCGTCGTCAAACCTGTAGTCGGCGCTCAAGTCGATGATCTTCACGCCGGTTGCGGCTTTGCGTATCTCCTCGACCACGCTTCGTGCTGCTCCGTGCGGCAGGGAAAGGAAGACGGCATCGACGTCCTTCAGGTCGACGTCGGAGTTTTTCACTATTCCGAAATCGTCGGTGGTCGGATAGATATCGCTAAGTTTTTTCCCGGCCGCAGACTCTGCCGTTATATATTTTATTTCCGCTGTATTGTGCCTCCTGAGAATTCGGTAGAGCTCATAACCGGCATAACCTGAGACACCGAATATCGCAACTCGTATTTTATTTTCCGTCGCCAAGCTCAAACTCCTTATGCAGAACTTCCACCGCCTTTTTCATATCGCCCTCGCTGACCACAACAGACACCTTGATCTCGCTCGTAGATATCATCTGTATGTTGACGTTTGCATCGGCCAGCGCCTTGAACATCCTTGCCGCCACTCCGGAATGTGTTCTCATTCCGACACCGACCACCGAGACTTTGGCAATCTTCTCGTCGCCCGTGACGTAAGTGGCTTTCTTCTGCCTGACCAATTCCTGAAGAATCTCCGTAGCCCGCCTGTAGTCGCCCTTGGGGACGGTGAAACTCATATCGGTATATCCCTGTGAACTTGCACTCTGGATTATCATGTCTACTATAATCTCTGCTTCCGCAAGCGGTGCGAAAATGCTGTGTGCAATCCCCGGTTTGTCTGAAACGTGGAGGACAGTGATTTTCGCTTCATTCTTATCCTGAGAAATTCCCGTCACCACGACACTTTCCATGTCGTTCGTTTCATTTACGACCATCGTTCCCTCGCTGTCATTGAAACTGCTTCTTACGTGGATAGGTATGTCGAACTTCATTCCGAAGAGCACGGACCGCGTCTGTAGTACCTTTGCTCCGCTGCTGGCCAGCTCGAACATCTCCTCGAAACTAATTCTCCTGAGCTTTCTGGCGTGCGGTACGAGATTGGGGTCGGCCGTGTATACGCCGTCTACGTCTGTGTAAATCTCGCAGACCAGCCCGCTTTTCACATACGGCTTCAATGCCGCGGCGATGGCCACCGCCGTCGTATCGGATCCACCCCGACCGAGCGTTGTAATATCTCCTTGTTCGTCGATCCCCTGGAACCCTGCAACAATCGCAATGGAGCCATCCTTCAAAACGCTCCTCAGTTTCTGTGCATCGATCCTTTTAATGTGCGCCCTCGTGAAGCTTGAGTCCGTCAGGAGTCTCACCTGGTGATTTTGAAGTGAGCGTGCTTTGTACCCCATGGAGATCAAAGCCATCGCGAGCAGTGCCGTCGACACCTGTTCACCTGTCGATACTAGAACGTCGAGCTCTCGCGGATCCGGATCGCTGACCGAAGACTTTGCCAGGTCGATCAACCGGTTCGTTTCGCCTGCCATCGCGCTTACTACGACGACAACGTCGTGTCCTCTGGCTTTCGCATCGGCGACGCGACGGGCGACTTTGCTGATCCTTTCGATGGTCCCCATCGATGTTCCGCCGAATTTCTGTACTAATAACATCTGGTTTCCGAAGTCAACTATTTAAGATTCATTAGATTCATCACTTCTGAGAGAGATGCAGGTGCGCTAAGCGGTGGCCTGATTCCCTGCGACGCCGTGTCGGGATCTTTCAGGCCGTTTCCGGTTAGTGTGCAGACAATGACGTCCTTTTCGGTGAAGTATTTCTCCTTCAGAAGCTTCCTGAGACCCGCAACGGATGAGGCAGAGGCAGGCTCGCAGAAGATTCCCTCTGTTCCGGCAATCATACGCTGTGCTTCAAGTATTTCCGTATCCGCGACAGTGTTGATCTGCCCTTTCGACTCATCGAGCGCCTGGACGGCCTGTCTCCAACTCGCCGGATTGCCTATCCTGATTGCCGTGGCAACAGTCTCCGGATGTTCAACCACTCTGCCGTGAACAATCGGTGCCGATCCCTCTGCCTGAAAGCCGAGCATCTTCGGTAGCGATGTGTGCCTGGCAGACGCCCACTCTTTATATCCTTTCCAGTAGGCGGTGATGTTTCCGGCGTTTCCCACAGGCAGCGAATGGTGAGTAGGCGAGGCGCCAAGAGTCTCTATTATTTCAAACGAGGCCGTCTTCTGTCCCTCGATCCTGAATGGGTTGATCGAGTTTACGATTACGACATTAGTCTTCTCGCCGATTTCACGAACGATTCTCAACGCGTCATCGAAATTGCCGTCAATCTCTATCACCTTGGCGCCGTAAATCAGTGCCTGCGCCAGCTTACCGATGGCGATCTTACCCTTCGGCAGAATCACAAACGCCTGCAGGCCGGCCTTCGCGGCATACGCGGCGGCGGACGCCGACGTGTTTCCGGTCGAAGCGCAGATAACCGCCTTCGCTCCTTTCCTGACAGCCTCGGTAATTGCAACGGTCATGCCTCGGTCCTTGAATGAACCTGTCGGATTAGCGCCTTCAAATTTCAGGAAGAGCTTGCATGGAGCCTTGAGTTCTTTCCTCAAATTGTCGGCTTCGATCAACGGCGTGTTGCCTTCAAGAAGGGTAACCGGTTGGATGTCTTCCATGAATGGCAGATATTCCGGATATTTCTTTATTACGCCTGAATAGGACATTTGGTTAGTTTCAAAATAAGTTTAGAATTTCAGTAAAATCTTCCCGAACTGTTGCCTGTCTTCGATTAACCTGTGGGCTTCCTGCACTTCGGTGAAGGGGAGGATCCTATCGATAACGGCGGAAAATTTCTTCCTGCTGAGCAAATCGAGAAGTATCATGAGGCGGCTCTTGCTGGCCATCGTACTTCCGTAGATCGTTAACTGTTTTGCGAAAAGCTGCCTGAGGTCGGTCACGGCCTCATAGCCTGTCGTCGAGCCGCAAGTCACGATTCTCCCGCCGTATTTTGCGGAGAGGATGCTTTCCCGCCACGTGGCCTGGCCGGTATGTTCAAAAACTATATCGACGCCTCGTCTGTCCGTCAGCTTCCTGACGCTCTGGGAAATTCCCTCCAGATTATAGTTGATGACGTCATCGGCTCCGATTGCCCTTGCCTTAGCGAGCTTCTCTTCCGAGCCGGCGACCGCTATGACGCGAGCACCGAATAATTTAGCTATCTGGATGGCCGCGGTCCCGACACCGCTTCCCGCACCAAGGACGAGGATATCTTCCATCGGCCGAACCGTCGCTTTGTCCACGAGCATCTGGTAGGCGGTCATGAAAACGAGTGCAGAGGCCGCCGCGTGTTCGAACGGTACGTTACCGGGAAGCTTGAAGACTTCCTCTCTTTTCACGGCTACGTACTCCGAATCAACTCCGTCGCAATGCTCTCCGCGGATCTTGTACTGCCGGCATAAGTTGTCCCTGCCGTTCAGACATTGCTCGCATGTCCCGCATGATGTTGCGGGAGATATGAGAACGTTGTCGCCGGCCTGCAGATCGGTGACTTCATCGCCGACAGCGGTAATTGTACCGGCACCGTCGGAACCCAGAATCATCGGTAGGTGAAATGTGACACTCGGAAGACCAGTTCGCACCCAGATATCGAGGTGATTGACTGAGGCAACCTTCACCTTCACTACTACTTCCCTTGCTCTGGGAGTAGGGGAGGGGAGATTATCGACTACGAGCTTTTCAATGCCCCCGTGCTCGTGGACACGAATGGCTTTCACTTCAACCGACCAACACCGAGCCGCCGTTTACATTGAGAATCTCGCCTGTGACGTGGCGGGCGAGATCGGATGCAAGGAAGAGAATCGGTCCGGCGATATCCTCCCCGACCGGTATTTTTCCAAGCGGAATCGAGCGGCGAACCTCTTCTTTGTAGTCTTTGTCGCTGAACACGTTTTCGCACATTTCAGTGTCGACCCAGCCGGGGGCTACACAATTGACCCTTATGTTAAATCGGCCTAGTTCCGTTGACAGGCTCTTCGTAAGCGAAATCACGCCACCTTTGCTCGCAGCGTAATGGGAGTGGCCTGCTTCGCCGCGCTGCCCCGCCGTAGACGAAATGTTTATGATGCTGCCGCCGCCTTGTTGTTTCATTATGGGGACAACATAATGGCAGAAGAGGAATGTTCCTTTCAAATTGAGGCCAATTGTGTCATCCCAGACATCTTCGCTCATAGAATCAATTTCACCAAAGGTCCACATCCCTGCATTATTAACGAGAATATCTATGTGCCCGAATTCTTTTTGAGTTTCCCCGACAATTCTCTTTGCGACTTCACTCTTGCTGTTGTCGCCCTTGAAGGCTTTTGCCTTCTTTCCGAGTTGTCGAATCCGGCCCACGACCTCATTCGCCCTCGATTCATTGCCCCGATATGTGATCGCTACATCCGCGCCCGCCTTCGCCAACAAAATTGCCGTGGCAGCACCTATGCCTCTCGATCCACCGGTTATCAGGGCAACCTGACCGGCTAAGCTTATCATCAATCTTCCTGAATTTGTCTGGACTACTAGTAGAAAATAAAGAAGCACGGCTATTGTTTCAATAAATGCACGATTTTTATTCCAACTGCCGAATGATTCGTGCTGCATCGCAGCCACAAAGCGTCCGGTTCACGGCATCTTTATACCCGGGAGGTTCGGCAAATTACGTTGTATATCTGTCTCGACGGCCTTAAATTCATTGAAAAATGATTGAGACCAAGTTTCCCACTACCACGATTCCGCAAAGTCAGCTGGTGATCCTCGTCAAGCAGTTCGAAGAAGGGATGCAGTTTGCCCGGGGAACTACCAAGCACGTTTATGCCAGGGCACTTGACCAGTTGCTTCTTTATGCCAGGTCGAATGTATTCGGCTTCACGCCGGACGATTTTGTGCAGTTCAGAGTCTGGCTGTTCAATCAAAGACACCTTTCCACGAACACGGTGAATACTTACCTCACTGCTTCCAGGCGATTCTGCGAATTCCTTGTGGAGACGGGAGTACTTCAGAAGAATCCCACTTGGAGCGTACACGGCACGGCACAGGAATTCAAGATACTCGGAATCGGGCTGACAGAAGTGACGAAAGCGGTTTCGCGAATCAACCGGACGAGCGTTTTGGGAAAACGCGATTATGCATTTCTTGTGACAATTCTCGAGTGCGGCGCGGCAATTCACGAGCTGATAAACGCCGATGTCGGGGATCTGAAAAAGAATGGGAACAAGGTAGAACTCCGGGTGAAGTCTAATGGCGTGAAGGAAAAGCAGGAGACGCTGACAGTGAGCCATACGGCAGCAGCAGCGCTTTACGACTACATCGGTGCGCGTGGGGTGGTTGCGGCCACCGCCCCTCTTTTCGGGACAGCCCGTGCCGGCAGGGCGCAGAATGCGAGGCTTTCCTTCCGAGGTGCGCGAGCTGCGATGCGCAAACGTTTGAAAGTGGATGAAAGACGGACTCTGCGACTCGATTCTCTCAGAACTTACTGCGCTGTGAGACTCATGAAACAGGGCAAGACTTCCGATGAGATCCGTTTATTCATGCGATTCAAAAGCGGCATGCCATTCAGAAGAATAATGACAAATTCAAAAGCGATAATAGAATCAAGATGAAATACGATTTTACAGCGATCGAAGAGAGATGGCAGAAGTTCTGGGAAGAGAACAAGGTTTACAGTGCAAAGCTGTCCGATCCGGACAAGAAACTATACTGCCTGGTCATGTTTCTATATCCGAGCGGCGACAGACTTCACATCGGCCACTGGTATAATTTTGCCCCAACCGACACCTGGGCCAGGTTCAATCGACTGAAAGGCTACAACGTTTTCGAGCCTATGGGCTATGATGCTTTTGGCCTTCCGGCGGAGAACTATGCAATCAAAACAGGAGTCCATCCTCAGGACAGCACGCAGAAGAACATACGAGACATAAGGACGCAGCTCAAGAAAATGGGCGCGATGTACGATTTCGACTACGAGGTAGACACATCCAATCCTGAATACTATAAATGGACCCAATGGATATTCCTCGAGCTTTATAAGAAGGGCCTCGCATACCGTACAAACGCACCCGTAAATTGGTGTCCGAAGGATCAGACGGTCCTGGCAAACGAGCAGGTTGTGGATGGACTCTGCGAGCGTTGCAGCACTCCCGTAGTCCGGAAAGACATGACCCAGTGGTTCTTCAAGATAACCGATTATGCAGACAGGCTTCTGGAAGGACTCGACAGGATCGACTGGCCCGAGCGAACGAAGCTTATGCAGCGCAACTGGATAGGCAGAAGTGAGGGCGTCGAAATCGTTTTCAAGATCGAAGACAAAAACGATACTATCCGCGTCTTCACGACGAGACCCGATACTCTGTTTGGAGCTACTTACGTTGTCCTCGCCCCTGAGCATCCGCTTGTCCGGGATGTCACAAAGCCTGAATTCAAATCCAAGGTTGATGAATACGTCGATTTTGTTGCACACGAAAACGAAATCGAAAGGACTTCGACATCAAAAGAGAAGACCGGTGTTCCCACAGGGGCATTCGCGATCAACCCTATCAACGGAGAGAAAATTCCGATTTGGATTGCCGATTACGTTCTCTCTACCTACGGGACAGGCGCGGTGATGGCAGTGCCTGCTCATGACGGGCGTGATTTTGAATTTGCCAGGAAATATCAGCTGCCGATAAGGACGGTTGTACAGCCGATGGACGGTAAGCTGCCCGAGACGCTGGAGGCCGCGTATGTCGATGAAGGCGTCGCTGTTAACAGCGGCCACTTCGACGGGCTTGAGACCCCGAAAGTATGGGATGGCATAGCCGATGAACTTCAGAAGAACGGCAGCGCAACTCGCAAAGTGAACTACCGTATCCGTGATTGGCTCCTTTCCCGGCAGCGCTACTGGGGCGCTCCGATTCCGATTATTCATTGCGGCAAATGCGGGGAAGTTCCTGTACCCGATAAGGACCTACCGGTAGTTCTCCCTTACGACGTGGAATTCAAACCCACAGGAGAATCTCCGCTTGCGAGGAACGAAAAGTTCGTCAATGTAGCTTGCCCCAGGTGCGGAGGACCCGCAAAACGCGATGTCGATACAATGGACACCTTTGTAGATTCATCCTGGTACTTCCTGCGATACCTGACGCCGCACCTTGATTCCGCTGCGTTCGACGACGGGCTTGTGTCTCATTGGCTGCCGGTCGATAAGTATGTCGGCGGTGCCGAGCATGCCGTGATGCATTTGCTTTATGCGCGGTTTGTGATCAAAGCGCTCCATGATGCCGGCCGGCTGAAATTCGACGAGCCCTTCACAAGTCTTGTTCACCAGGGCATTATTACAAATCAGGGCGCGAAGATGTCCAAGTCCCGCGGCAACGTCGTGAACCCGGACCAGTTCGTCAACTCCTACGGCGCCGACACCTTCAGGATGTTTCTGATGTTTATGGGACCGTACAATGAGGGAGGGGACTGGAGCGACAGGGGAATCACGGGAATATTCAGATTTCTCAACAAGGTTTACGACCTGTTCGAGTCGAGCAAGGGGATACCGCAAGCGGCTCATACGAAATTCAGGATGGACGACTTACGTGAAGACGAACGCAGCGTTTATCGCAAGGTCAATCAACTCATCAAAAAGGTAACGGAGGATCTCGAGCAATTCAGGTTCAACACGGCGATCGCCGGGTTGATGGAATTCCTGAATGATTACACTCAAGCCATCTCTCAAAACACAGTCGGTAGTCCGTTGCAGGGATATGTGCTTCATCAGTTCATTGTCCTTTTGGCGCCGTTCTCCCCTCATCTTGCGGAAGAGTTGAACGAGATGCGCGGGGGGAAGACCTCAGTCTTCGCTTCGCTGAAGTGGCCGGAATACGATCCCGAGGCCATAACGGAAGCGAACGTGACGCTCGTCGTCCAGGTCAACGGAAAAGTCAGAGCCAAGTTGGTCGTTCCCGTAGATTCGAGCGACGACGCCGTGAAGGCCTTGGCGACAGCGGAAGCAAATGTCCAGAGGCATCTCGAGGGAAAGACAATCCTGAAAACAGTAGTCGTTCAAAACAGGCTGCTCAACTTCGTAGTCAGATAATGCAGCGAATATCTGCGGTCGTCATAGCTGGAAGCGAGGAGAAGAACATTGCCGGCTGTCTGGAAAGCCTGCGATGGACCGACGAAATCATCGTGGTAAATTCCGAGAGCAAAGACAGGACCGTTGACATTGCGCACGAATTCACCGACAAGGTCTTCATACGGAAATGGCAGGGTTACGCGTCTCAGAAGAAGTTCGCCGTTGAAAAAGCATCCAACGAGTGGGTTCTCAGCCTGGATGCCGACGAGAGAGTCTCTGAAGAGCTGCGTGATGAAATCGCCGGGCTCGACTTTGCGCGGGCCGACGGCTTCTATATTCCGCGCAGAAATTATTTCCTCGATAAAGTGATACGAAGCTGCGGATGGTCTCCCGACTATCAAATGAGGCTATTCGACAAGTCCAGGTCGCATATGAACGAGCGAATTGTTCATGAAGGTTTCGTAGTAGACGGACGGACTGGACATCTCAAGGGAGAGATAATCCATTACACTCACATGACTATCAGCGATGCCATGAGGAAATCTAATGAATTTTCCGCACTGAGCGCGGTGGAGAAATCCGGACGCAGGAAGGTAAGAGGGCGGCATATTTTCTTTTTCCCGGCTTACGCTTTCTTTCATCACTACATTATGCGGAGGGGATTCACCGACGGAGTGCACGGATTGATGGTGTCGCTAGTACACGCAGTCACGAACTTGCAGACGCAGCTCAGGATTTGGGAAATGCAGAATGTCAGGGAAAAGAAATAAAGCGCTGAGGACTTACGGCAGGATCCTCAGCTACCTCAAGCCGTACAAGAAATATCTGGCCGCTTCCATCTCCTCGGCCGTTTTTTATTCGCTCTTCGCGGGGGCGTCCGTCTATCTGACAATCCCGCTTCTGGACACTCTCTTCAACCAGGGATCTCCTCACGCCTTGTCTGTACCCACAACCGCCTCATTTCTCGACAAGATAAAAGCCGATGTTTCGAACTGGTTCAACCATCTCATGTTTTCAGGAACCAAGTCAGATGCGTTGCTCAGAATCTGCCTGATAATTATCGCTTCCTTCTTCTTGAAAAATCTTTTCGGATATGCAAGAGCGTATTTCCTCGCGTACAGCGAACAGGGAGTCATGAGAGATATTCGAAACCAGCTCTACCGTAAGCTGCAGGAACTGTCGCTCGGTTATTTTACCAACGAGAGGACTGGCACACTGATATCCAGGGTTACCAACGATGTGAACGTTGTCAACACCGGTATCACGGCGACCTTTGACACCATGATAAGAGAGCCGCTCACGATCATTGTCTTTTTGGGAATTGCCGTCTCGCTCAGCTGGAAACTCACCCTGATTTCCTTTGTTGTCTTTCCGTTCGTGCTGTATATAATAAGCCGGATCGGGATGCGGCTTTATAAGGAAAGCGGCGTGTCGCAGGAACAAATGGCACATATAACTTCCGTGCTTCAGGAGACGATAACCGGGATGAAGGTCGTGCGGGCTTTCGGCATGGAGGATTTCGAGACGAAGAAGTTCGGGAGACACACTGAGAGTTATTTCAAATCACTCCTCAGGATAATGCGGATCCGTAACCTCGCAGGACCGATAACGGAGTTCTTCTCGGTGCTGGCGGGAGCGGCGATTATTTATTACGGCGGAATGCAGGTGATTCAGTCCGGTTCGCTGAGCCCAAGTGAATTCATGGGATTTCTCTTCGCCATATTCCAGCTCATGCCTCCGGTTAAGGAGCTCACAACAGTCTCCAATAGAATGCAGGAGTCGGCCGCGGCGGGAAAAAGAATATTCGACGTGCTTGATGAAGCCGGGAAGCTCCCCGAGCCGCCGGATGCCGCCGACGTTACGGAATTCTCCGAGGAGATCGAGTTTGCGGGAGTGTGGTTCAAATATCCGGTGCCGACCATCGGAAGAACTCACGCAATTTCGGAGGACTTTGTTCTGAAGGATATCAATGTGAAGATTTTCAAAGGCGAAGTCCTCGCGGTAGTCGGCCCGTCAGGCGGGGGAAAGTCGACGCTCATCGATCTTATCCCCCGATTCTACGACCCGACAAAGGGAAGAATATCCATTGACGGCCGCGACCTGAGAGACGTCACCGTTACCACTCTTCGCTCAAAGATCGGCATCGTTTCCCAGGAAACCATTCTTTTCAACGATTCCGTAAGGAACAATATTGCTTACGGTCTGGAAACCTGCCCGATTGAAAAAGTCATCGAGGCCGCAAAAGCTGCGAACGCTCACAGCTTCATTTCGCAACTGCCGAATGGCTATGACACCATAATAGGTGAAAGAGGAACGAAACTCTCAGGGGGACAGCGGCAACGAATTTCAATCGCAAGGGCCCTCCTCAAGAATCCCCCCATAATGATTTTCGATGAGGCTACTTCGGCTCTCGACTCAGAATCCGAAATGCTGGTCCAGGAAGCGATTGAGAGATTGATGGAAAACCGGACTTCGATTGTCATTGCTCACAGACTGTCTACTATAAAAAACGCAAACAGGATAATTGTCATAGACGGCGGAGAAATAGTTCAGAAGGGAAAACACCAGGAACTTTTGAGGCAGAAAGGCGGAATCTATAAGAAGCTTTACGAGATGCAATTCAGTGACTGAAAGACCGCTCGGGCAGGGCGCGCACTTTACGGTCTATGCTCATATGAATAAAACGCGGCAGGTCCCACCATGGCAGAACTAATTCGCGGATTAAAAGTCCGGGATATTGTCCTCTTCAACGTGGTGGCCATCGTCGGCATAAGGTGGATTTCACTTGCGGCAGCAACCGGTCCGAGTTCCATTTCTCTGTGGATTCTCGCACTCGTTCTCTTCTTCATTCCGCAGGCCGTTGCCGTGATCTACCTGAGCAAAAAGTATCCTATCGAAGGCGGAGTATACGAGTGGGCCAAAGTCGAGTTCGGTGATTTCCACGGGTTTGTGGCCGGCTGGTGTTACTGGGCAAACAACCTTGTCTATTATCCTTCTCTCCTGATTTCAGTTGCTGCAATCGCATCCTTCACCATCCCCGGCGGATCCGGTCTTGCGAGCAACAAGCTGTTCATAGCCTCGGTCAGTCTTGTTATTCTGTGGACTGCTATCGGATTCAACGTCGTCGGCGTAAAGATAGGGAAGTGGGTACAGAACGTCGGCGCAATCGGCACCTTCGGTCCCATTCTTGTGATTGCCGTACTCGCAGGGATTATTATATACGCTGGAAAATCACAGACCCATTTCTCAATTACCAACATTCTTCCAACGAAACTGGATTACGGCACGCTCTCCTTCTGGTCATCCATGTGTTTTGCACTTGCAGGACTGGAACTCGCCTCGGTTATGTCCGGAGAGATAGTCGATGCGGCCAAGACGATCAGAAAGGCGACGTATATTTCGGGCGTGGCTATCGTGTTCGTGTACCTCGTAGGGACGATAGCGTTGCTGGTGGGAATTTCCGCGAAGAATGTAAACCTTGTCACGGGATTGGTGCAATCGATCCATGTACTTGAAGTCGAAACGGGATTCAGATACCTGACAAACATCAGCGCTCTTCTCATAACCATTGCGGGAGTCGGCGGGGCCGGCGCATGGCTGGCAGGAAGCGCGAGAATTCTGTTTGTCACCGGCATAGATAACTACCTTCCCTCGGCTTTCGGCAAAATTCACCCGAAATGGAAAACACCTCATGTTGCGATAATTTTCCAGGGAATAATTGCCACGGCATTCCTTCTCATGAGTTTCATAGGCGCCAGCGCCGAACAGGCCTATCTAGTTCTCGTCGACGCCACTATCATCGTGTATTTCATTCCGTACATATACATATTCCTGGCGGCCATAAAGATATTCCGTCGTGAAGCCCGGGAAACGCATACACGTGGGACATTGTTTAGAATCATAGCAAGTGCCGTCGGAGGATTGACGACGGCCGGAGCCATCCTGTTGACGTTGTTTCCTCCGGAAGCCGGGGGAAATCCCTTACTCTTCCTCGCCAAGACTCTTGGGAGCTCTTTTGCGTTCGTGGCAGTCGGGATAACAATATTTTGGATGGCCAAAAGAAGAAAGATTGCATTGCCTTGAGCATTTTTCGAAATCTCATTCCTTCGCAGTCAATAGCAGGTAGAGGATGAAGTTGATGGAATTAAGTAACAACCTGGGAACAAGTAAAAGTCAATATCTGCGGGAAGCCTGGAGCCAACCCGTCCATTGGCAATCGTATTCCGACGACGTATTCCGTATCGCCGTTGAACTGGATCGCCCGATCCTTCTCGACATCGGAGCTGTCTGGTGTCACTGGTGCCATGTCATGGATGATGAGTCATATTCTGATAGTGAAGTCGCCGGATTGATTAACGACAATTTTGTGCCTGTTAAAGTCGATAGGGACCAGATGCCCGACGTCGACTCGCGGTACCAGGCTGCGGTTGGCGCAATGACGGGAGCCGGAGGGTGGCCGCTGACAGTTTTCCTGACGCCAGACGGCAAGCCCTTTTACGGCGGGACTTATTTCCCGAAGAAGGATCTGCAGGGAAGACCGGGTCTGATTACGATGCTGCCCCGGATCGCCGACACATATCGGGAACAAAAAGAGGAAGTGCGGAAGAGTGCTGACCACCTTCTCCAGCAGCTGACAGATTACGAAAGAGATCACTCGCAGCGCAGTCCGTTGGGACCCGAAATAGTAAAGACAATTATAGAAGATGCCAGGTCGAAAATGGACCGGCAATTCGGAGGATTCGGCAGAGCACCGAAATTTTTCAACGCCACCGCACTAATGCTCTTGCTCGAAACCACTCCGAAAGCGGCAGATGCCGACACCGAAGATTTCATAAAAATAACGTTGAAGAACATTGCCTGCGGCGGCGTTTACGATCACATCGGCGGAGGCTTCCATAGATATTCGGTGGATCGCTACTGGCACGTTCCGCATTTCGAGAAAATGCTGTACGACAATGCAATGATGATGAGAGTTTACCTGAAAGCCTTCGGTGTGTACGGCGATTCCCAGTATCTGAAATCAGCGAGGGAAACAGCGGATTGGATTGTTGGTCCAATGAGATCGCCGGACGGTCCCTTCTATGCTCATCAGGATGCGGATATCGGACCTAATGATGACGGGACCTACTGGACATGGACAAATGAGGAAATAAAGGATGCACTCACGAGCGACGAAATAAGTGCTTTTGTCCCGCGCTATGATATTCGACAGGAGCCGAGCGATATCTACGAAACGCCGGGAAGAAATGTTCTCAGGATTGCTTTGCCTGTCGATGAAATCGCTATTGTGACGAAATCGACCGCGGAAGAGACTGAGAAACTATTGTCCTCTGCCAGGAACAAGCTCCTCAATATCCGAAATGGGAAGAAGTTGCCCTACATCGACAAGACAATTTTCGCCGATAGAAACGGATTGGCAATAAGCGCCCTGGTGGAGGCTTCGCTCGAACTGAACGAACGAGAATATTACCGTGCGGCCGAGAATGCTGCCGACTTCATACTCGAGAAGATGACGGACGGGAACGGAAGGGTTGTACATGCATTTCTGGATTCCTCTGCCGTCTACCAGGGCCTGTTGGACGACCAGGTATTCTTCGGTACCTCGCTGCTGGACTTATTCGAAGTCATGAGGAACGACAGGCACCTCGCGGGTGCCGAGAAGATTGCGTCCGGATTGCTTCGCTATTTTGAAGACGGGGAAAACGGCGGATTCTTCGATCGCGCTTCAGACAGTATGGGTGAAGGCTTTCTTTCTTCGAAGAGAAAACCTATCGATGATACTCCCACGCCCGCCGGGAATCCGGCGGCAGCGATATTCTTCGACAGGTTGTACTCGATTACTGAAAACAGGGATTACTCGGAAGTCTCTCGTCGGACACTGGAATCATTTGCCGGATCTGCGGGGAATATCGGGATTTACGCCGCAACGTACGGACAGGCACTCAACCTGCATCTCGCGCTGCGCAAAAAACTTAGATAACCGGATTCCGGAGCCCGGCTACTTGCTTCCGCGAATCAGGGATGAGAGTGCCTTCCTGGCCTTCTGGGCGTCAACTTCGTCAACGAAGAAATCGACATTGCCGACACCCGGAGAAGGGTAGAGAGATGCAAAATTTTCATTCTGCGTAAAGTAACCGATCTCTTCGTTCTCGAGCGCCATCTTGGCGCCTATGATATCCGACTGGATGTAAGAGCTGAAGACCTTCACAGACTTTCCGCTTTTCTTTTCGCTCATGACTAAATTTTAGCAAGAGCCTTCTTAAAATCAAGCAGAAGGTCCTCGACGTCCTCAATTCCGACTGAAATTCTCACCATTCCCTCAGTCACGCGGGCAGCCTTTAACTCCTCCTGGCTCATTTTGATGTGGCTGGTCAACACGGGAATACTGACGAGCGTCTCCGTGCCGCCGAGGCTGGTCGCATTCAAGGCGACTTCCAGGCTGTCGCAAAACTTCTTAGCCGCCGAAAGATTCTCAAGCTCGATGCAAAGCATACCGCCGAATCCGCTCATCTGGCGCTTTGCAATCTTGTAACTTCTTGATGTCGGTAAGCCCGGATAAAGCACGCGGCTTACCTTTTTTTGCCTCATGAAGAACTCTGCAAGCCGCTGGGCGTTTATATTCTGCTGCTCGACTCTCACTTTCAAAGTCTTGAGGCTCCTATCGAGCATGTAAGCATCGATAGGGTTTATGCATCCGCCAAACGCCTTCATCGTTTCGCGAATATTTTTAATCAGCTGTTTCGAGGCAACCGCCGCACCAGCCATGATGTCGCTGTGGCCGCCGATGTACTTCGTCGCGCTGTGAATTACGACGTCGATTCCGAGGTCAATTGGGTTTTGATTGACAGGTGAAGCGAAGGTGTTATCCATCATCGTGATCGCACCGGCACGTGTGGCCGCCCTGACAACCTTCCTTATCGCGACACAGTCGGTGGTTGGATTGATCGGAGTTTCGAAGTAGACGAGCCTTGCCTCCGGAAACTTCTCATCGAGCGAGTACAGCTCGGCTTCGTCGACAAACCGAGTCTCAATTCCGAATCTCGGTGCGATATCGCGAAGGAACCTGTATGTCATCCCGTAAAGGCGGCGGAGGGCAACTATGGTATCGCCGTTTTTGGCAAAAGTCAGGATGCCCGTTGTTATGGCAGCCATGCCGCTCGAGAACAGGATCGCATCTTCCGCGTTCTCCAGAGAGGCGAGTTTCTCTTCGACGTTCCTGACCGTCGGGTTTGAATAGCGTGAGTATATGTAGAACTCTTCCTCGTCCCCAATAAATTTCTCATAGTCATCGCTTTTGTCGACGGCGAATGTAGTACTTGCGAAGACAGGGAAGTTGGCTCCCCGGTACAGTTTATCTTTTCTGCCGTGGACAGCAAGAGTGGATTTGTTGTTGGCCAAGCTTTCCCTCCCTTCAGTGAGACGCTTCGTGGAGTATGCCGAGCATTTCTTTCACGGCAGTCCCCAGCCCGACAAAAAGCGAGTGTGAGATCAGGGCATGACCGATGCTGAATTCCTCGATCTCTTCGATCATAGCCACCGGTCCGAGATTCCTGTAGTCAAGACCGTGGCCTGCGTTGACCCGGAGCCCGAGCTTATCGGCGTATCCTGCTGCCTTTCTCAGTCGTGACAGTTGTTTGGCGGCTTCGAGACCTTTCACATTTGCGTACTCCCCGGTATGGAGCTCCACATAGTCTGCGCCGACGCTCTTCGCCGCCTTTATCTGGGCCTCGACCGGGTCGACGAAGAGACTTACCTCGATATTTTTGCCATGAAATCTGTTGGTTACTTCCTTTAGATGCGGCACCTGCGAAGCAACATCCAGGCCCCCCTCCGTGGTAAGCTCCTGTCTCTTCTCCGGGACAAGAGTGACCAGCTCGGGAACAACATCGAGCGCGATATTGATTATCTCTTCAGTCGCCGCCATCTCAAGGTCCAACCTGGTCTTCAGGAGTTTTCTGAGCAAATATACATCGGCGTCCTGAATATGCCGCCTGTCTTCCCGAAGATGGCTGACTATACCTGTAGCTCCCGCAAGTTCAGCGATGAGAGCCGCAGTTACGGGGTCGGGGTCGTTTCCCCCGCGCGCCCGGCGGAGCGTTGCTACGTGATCGATGTTTACGGAAAGTCTTTTCACTTTGAGAATCCTCTTTGACGTGTAATTTCATAACATATTACACCGGTTGCAACCGAAACATTGAGGGAATCTATTTTGCCGACCTGTGGGATGGAAAAAATCATGTCTGAATTATCACGCAGAATCCTCTTGACCCCGCTGCCTTCGTTTCCGATTACGACCGCGACCGGTGTCCTGAAATCCATCTCCGAGATCGCGAGCGGAGCGTTGACGGACGTCGACGCAATCCAATAGCCTTCTTTTTTCAGATATGTGATCGCATGATGCAGGTTTGTTTCGCGGGCAATTTTGAGGTGAAAGGCTCCGCCTGCCGAAGCCTTAATCACGGTCTCATTCAGAGGAGCCTGTTCCTCCTTCGCAATCAGGACGCCGTCGACGCGGAAGAACGCCGCCGTTCTCAGGATCGCACCGAAATTGTGCGGGTCCTGAATACGGTCCAGTATTAGTAGAAAGGGATTGCTCTTCCCACGGGCGCTTTCAACTATCTCTTCGATGGATACAAGCCTGATCTTGCTCAGAGTCGCTACCACACCCTGCGCCGATTCGTCCCTCTTCAAACCGGAGGTCAGTTCGGCGAACTGTTTTGAATCTACCCGTGATACGGGAACTCCCGATCGCCTCGATAGCGAAAGTATCTCACTGAGACTTCCACCGTGTGCGGAAAAGAGGATATACACTTTCGAAATGCTTGCACCGGTTTTCAATGCCTCAATTACAGCATTTCTCCCGACCACTATGTCTTCTCTCAGCTCAAATACTTTAGACATTCAATCTCGTACGGGTAATTAAATCAGACGGTTGAAAGGTAACAGCACTCGCAGCAATCTACTCGGACTCTGCAAGTTTTTTTAGAAAGGATTCCTCTTCGAGCTTGAACTCGGAGATCAACTTGTCATTGATAAAGACGACCGGGACCTTGTTCCCGTAACGATCGAATAGGTCGGTATTTTCCTCAACCAGGATCCTTTCGAGAAAGAACTTCTTCTCTTTCTTCAATTTCTCAAGAATCTCTTCAGCCTCTTCGCAAAGGTGGCAGTTTTCCTTCTTGTACAGAAGAACTCGAATCATGTTCGCACCGTTTCTGGTTTCTTACGAAAGTACAACAGGCCGGCTATGCCGGCGACAATAAGCACGACCGAAATCAGCTGTGCCTCGCTGAGGCCGAGCAACAGTCGTGGATTAAGCCGAATAAATTCAACGAGAAGTCTTTCCGTCCCGGCCATTATCAGATAGTACATAAACAATCGACCTTCAGGCTGCACTGATTTTCTCATACGCCAAAGGATGTAAAATATCAACATGCACGCCAGGAATTCATATATCGGAGTGGGATGGAGAAGCGTGCCGTTCGGGACAATTCCGCCGGGGTACCTGGCTTCAATCTGGGGGAAGCCCTGGAATGCAGCCGAGGGCGGAACGATCCCCTTCGCATAATCGACTCCCCAGGGAAGGGAGGTCGGCATGCCATAGTCCCCGTCGCCCGAAAAATGGCAGCCCAGTCTTGCCACGCCGTAGCCAAGTATCAAAGCCGGCGATATCGCATCGGCCACCCTCGCGAACTTGAATCCCTTCCTTTTCGCTGCCCAGAGAATCATGACGGCCGCAAGAATAAATCCACCGTACCACGTCAGGCCGCCCGGGGAGAAAGCCATGCCTAACGGGTCTCTCACGAAGTCGTTCCAGTTCTCGATCAGTGAGAGGATTTTGGAGCCGGCTATCCCGAAGATTACCGCAAGTATTGTTACCTGGTTGGCAAAATCAGCTCCCAGCCCCTTTCTCTTGAATTCCTTGATTGCCGCGTAGTTTGCCGCCAGAAATCCGATACCCATCATCAGACCGTAACTGTAGACATCCAGAGGTCCAATTTTGAAAAGGATGGGCCTGACGGTGTCCGAGAGGAGCCTGCTCAGCATGTCAATTATTCAACCCGCCTCAACCACTTCGCCCGATCGGTAAGCACATCGATAAATTTCCCGTCTTTGGTGGATCTAAGTACCTTTATGGGGTCACCGATATTGATCTTGAACTGGTTAGCCTTTTTGCCGCGGCGGTCGACAACGATGGTGTATTCTCCCGGCTGCAGGTTTTCCAGCTCGTATCTTCCCATTGCCGGACCCGGGCGGGGGAAATCCGACATCGGCGTTTTGAGTCCCACTATATTGAACAGGATCCTTCGGTCGTCCAGCTTCGTTTCAAGCACAAGCTCGTAAACGAAATTCTGAAATTCCTCTGTGGTTCTGAAATGGAATGCGATTCCGGATCGTTTGGCTACGGGGTCACTGAAGGGCTCGATGAGCAGCTTGTACTCAATGGCCGATTCGGTCCGGTGCACTTTCGGGGGTTTCTTCTTAGCCATTCAGTATTAAATGTCGAAGTAACTTACCTCTTCATCCTTGAAGAACTGAACGATCTCCGCCGGGCTCTTTGCGGTGAGAAGCTTCTTTCTGAACTCATCCTTGTTCATCAACCGGGAAATCCTGCTAAGGAGTTTTATGTGGGGACCGACCATGTTATCCCTGCCGACCAGGAGGAAAAGAAGCCTGACCGGTTCCCCGTCCAGCGATTGAAAATCTACAGGCTCCCCGGTCACCGCAAAAGCGGCAACGATGTCGTTCACGGCGTCTGTCTTGCCGTGAGGTATTGCAAAACCTTTACCTACGCCCGTCGACATTATCTTCTCGCGTTCAAAAATCGCCTCGCGCACCTTTTCCAAATCCTTTATTTTCTTCGAATTCTTCAGTAAATCTATGATCGAGTTCAGGACATCATCCTTAGTCTTTCCGGTCAGTTTTGTCGACACAAACTCATCTTGAAGTATGTCGCTAATTTTCATATTGTAATATTCTCCATTTCATTAAAGAGGAACTCAGTTGGAATGCGTTAGAAAGTCAAGTATACAGGAGACAAGCGAACACGGACACGGGACTGAATCGCGAGATCACTTCGACTCTCTCCTGTTACCATCCGCCCAGTCTGAAAGCCACGACGCAATCTTCGACTCGAATTTGTCGACAACAGACTGAGCCTGGTCTGCGCTTAAAGACTCCGCATTAATGTGGAACAACGGTCGTTCCTTATCGGGAAGGAGATGTACCCATGTTCCATCATCATAGAGGACCTTTATGCCGTCTATAGTCTCACGTTTTTCATCTTTTGTCTGATCGATGAGCTTGCGCATAATGCTCCCCTTTTCGCTCCACGGGCAGTCCAGGTTCTTCTTTACCATGTGGAGCCTCGGGATCATCTTGTCCAGCTCCGACAATGTCAATCGGGACTTTGCGGTCATCTCCAGAATTTTTGCAACGGAGAACATCGCATCGCTCGCGAACATGAATTTCGGAAAGATGAAACCGCCCTTTGTACCCCCGACGAAGTCAAAATCCCCCTCGAATGCGGCGTTCATTAGAGCCTGGTGCGTCGCCTTCGTGCGCACGACCTCAAGGCCATGCTCCTCGGCTATGAGATCAACCTCACGCGAAGCCGAGAAGGGAACCGCGATTCGCTTCGCCTTCGGCTCTGAAACTGCAAACAACTTTGTAATCAGCGAGAGAAGCCTGTCCTCGTTAACAAATTCACCCCGCTGATTTACCGCGAAAACCTTCTCGGCCCCCGCGTCGAACATGAAGCCGAAATCGTAACCCAGCGATTTTACGATATCCTCGAGTTGGTTCAGGTCCTTCTCAATCTGACGGGCCGTTCTTGTCAATCTCTTGGGATCCAGGTACGCGTTAAGTGCTACAACACGCACGCCCAGCGAACCGACGATCGTGGGGAACAATGTAGATGCAACGCCGTGTGAATAATCGATGACAATATTGAATCTCTTGTCCCTTATTGCCTGGATATCAAGCGATCGAATGAAATCTTCCCGATAGCTTTCGTTAGTTCGCTGCGGGAAAAATATGTCTCCCGCCTGATCCTGGGGAGCGCGGGCGAATTCTTCTCCGAAAAACAGCCTCTCGATTGCGCGCACCTTACTCGAGGGCAAGTCGCGGCCGTCCGGACCGAGGAATATGATATCCGTCAGGTCGGGATCGAGCGGATTCTTACGGACGTGTATGCCCCCCGCAGAGCGGCCGCTTCTAAGCTCGTGCCTGACTATCGGAATAGGTTCGGTTCTTAAATCGTAAATGTTGGCACCGGCAGACATAAATCCGACGATCAGAGAACGATTGATCATCCTGCTCACGGTATCCGAGTCGCGGCTGCAGACGACATACTTTCCGATTCCGAGAAGGGAACCGAAAGCGGCTCCGAGCTTCGCGGCAAATTCCGGATTCATTTCTATATTTGACGTCCCGGTTACCCTCGCGTCGGTGAAAATAGCGGAGAGCCATTTGTCCTCCCACACGAGGCTGCGGGAAAGTGTCGCCCCTGCGTCAACAACCTTCTTCGGCCAGAGTTTGACGTTCGGTCTGATGTGGGCCCGCTTGCCGATTATGCAGTCGTCGCTTATGAATACGTTTTCCTCGATGTCGACATTCTCGCCCACAATCGTATTGCTGCCGATTACGTCGCCGGTCAATCTGGCGTGCGCCCCGATCAGGATGCTGTCCCAAAGCGTTGTTCTGTTGATGTTCGAATACGATGAGATTGAGCAATTATCTCCGATGATAACATCGGAAAGCTGAACATTTTCTCCGATCGTCACGTTGCTGCCCAGCACCACGGTCCCTTTTACAGAAAGAGTCGATGGAAATTCAAAATCCAAAGGCGCTATGACCTTAGCGCCGTTTATCTCGCGGGTCTTTCCATCTGTATTTACGAGGACTCTGCGTTCGAGACAATCGAGTTGGGCTTCAATATACTCATTCAGATTTCCCACATCCCGCCAGTACCCTTCCGCAGCATAGCCGTAAAGAGGCATCTTCTGCTTCAGCATAAGGGGAAAGAGCTGTTTGCTGAAATCGTACTCTTCGCGGTAGGGAACCATCTCAAGGACTTCAGGCTCAAGTACGTAAATGCCGGTGTTGACTGTATCGCTGAAGACTTCACCCCAGGTTGGCTTCTCGAGAAATCTTACGATCCTGCCGTCGCCTTCGGTAATGACAAGTCCGAATTGGAGCGGATCATTTACCCGGGTCAGAACGAGGGTTGCCTTCGAGCCTTTTGTCTCGTGATACTTTATGGCTTTCCCGAGATCGAAATCAGTTAAGACGTCTCCGCTTATCACCAAAACGCTGGACCCCTTGAGAAGGTCATAAGCATTCCTAACGCTGCCGGCGGTTCCGTAATCGGCATCAGCCATGACGTACTGTATCGACGCGCCGAACTGGTGCCCATCCTTGAGAAAGTTCTTGATGACGTTCGGGTGGTAGAAAACGAGTACGACTATTTCTTTTATGCCGTGCGCAACGAGGAGCCTGACGATATGCTCGACCATCGGTTTATTCATGATCGGTACCATAGGCTTCGGAATCTTGCTCGTCAGCGGGCGCAACCGCGTGCCGAATCCGCCCGCCATTATCACGGCTTTTAACATCTGCTGCTTGATGCTCCTTGATGAAAAAATTCGGTGAAATATAAACCCCATGCTTAGCAAAATCAAGGAAATGGGGGTTATGGCGTGAGCTAAGTCAACGTGCCTCCGAGGCTTGCGTTGAGACTTGCATAATTCGCCTGTCGAATTTATCTTTTCACCGCCTTTAAGTTCATCCAGTGAGGTGGACAAGGTCCAGCCAAGCATTCTCCACCTCATTCCATTAAGGCCTTTTTCATCACTCATTCGGAGGAAAGATGAGAGTCAGGTCCAAAATCGCGGATGCAGCCCAGATGGAGCGCTCAATTACGCGCCTCGCCCATGAAATTATCGAACGGAACAAAGGGGCGGCCAACCTCTGCGTGATCGGCATCAAAACAAGGGGAGACTTCCTCGCAAAAAGGATTGCGGACAGGATTTCCAACATAGAAAAGCTCGCAATCCCTCTCGGGACGCTCGACATTACGCTTTATCGTGACGATGTCAGACAGAAGCTGAAACTCCCCGAACTTAAGAGGACGGAAGTACCATTCGATATTACGGACAAAAACATCATCCTTGTCGACGATGTCCTCTTTACGGGTCGGACTATCCGGTCGGCGCTTGACGCGCTGATCGATATCGGCCGACCGACTACCATTCAACTCGCAGTTATGGTCGACCGCGGGCACAGGGAGCTTCCGATCAGTGCCGACTATGTCGGCAAGAATCAACCAACTGCAATCAAAGAATCAGTCGTAGTCCATCTCTCGGAAATCGATGGGACCGACGAAATACTACTGGTGGAGGAAGATGGCACAAGGAATTAGGAATCTACTCGGCCTCAGGGAGCTTTCGCCCGACGAGATAATGGAAATTCTCGACACGGCGCGAAGCTTCCGGGAGGTACTGGAACGACCGATCAAGAAGGTCCCCACGCTTCAGGGGACGACGGTTGTGAATCTTTTCTTTGAGAGCTCCACGCGCACCAGGATATCCTTCGAGCTTGCCGAAAGAAGGCTGAGTGCAGATGTCGTGAACTTTGCGGCAAGCGGAAGCAGCGTATCCAAGGGCGAAACGCTCAAGGATACCGCACGGAATATCGAGGCCATGAAAACCGACGTGACGGTAATCAGGCATTCGTCCACCGGCGCACCTCACTTCCTTTCACGCTTCCTCAAGTCTCCGGTGATAAACGCAGGCGACGGGATAAATGAACATCCCACTCAGGGGCTTCTCGATATGTTCACGATCAGAGAAAAATTCGGGGACCTGAAGGGACTAAACGTCTGTATCGTCGGGGACATCAATCACAGCCGGGTCGCGCGATCCAACATTTTCGGCCTTACGAAATCCGGAGCCAATGTTGCCGTATGCGGTCCGCGGACTCTTATTCCTGATTATCTGCAGCTTCTCGGCGTCAAGGTGTTCTACGATATCGATGCGGCGATCCAATGGGCCGACGTTCTTAATGTTCTCAGGATTCAGCTCGAGAGAGAAGCCGGCGGAGACTTTCCCTCGATAAGGGAGTACAGACTCTATTGGGGAATCAACCGCCTCCGGCTTGAACGTCTGAAGAAGCCAATTGTCATCATGCATCCGGGCCCCATCAATCGCGGCGTCGAACTCGATGCCGATATAGCAGACGGCGAAACATCCCTGATTCTCGATCAGGTCACTAACGGAGTCGCCGTCAGGATGGCCGTCCTATTCTTAACAGGAGTAAAACCGTCATGAAGATCTTTTTGAAAAATGCCAGGCTCGTCGACCTAACGGGCAAGCTGGATGGATTGTTCAACGTCATGATTGTCGACGGCAGGATCCAGGAAATAGGGACTGCGCTCGGCGGGAATCCCGTGAACTACGAGATAAACCTGCAGGGGAAATTCGTTGCTCCCGGCCTGTTCGACATGCATACACATCTGAGGGAGCCGGGACAGGAATACAAAGAGGATATTGCCTCCGGGATTGCCGCTGCCGCGAACGGGGGCTTCACGGCCATAGCTGCCATGCCGAACTCCGACCCTGTTGTCGATTCTGCCGAAGTCGTGAAATATGTGATTGACCGTGCAAAGCAGGCAGGGTTGGTTCGGTTGTATCAGATCGCCGCGATAACCGAAGGCAGGAAGGGAGAACGCCTTTCAGAAATGAAAGACCTGGCCGAGGCCGGCGCAGTGGCGTTCAGCGACGACGGATCCGCAGTTACCAACTCGCAGGTGATGCGACGGGCACTCGAGTATTCCTCGATGCTCGGCAAGGTTCTGATTCAACACTGCGAGGATTCGGACCTGACCAAATCGGGATCTGCGAATGAAAGCGCCGACACGATCAGATACGGACTGAAGACCCAACACCGTCTTGCAGAGGAACTGATACTTGCACGTGATTTGAAACTGGTCGAAGCATTCGGCGGCAAGTACCATGCAACGCATCTTTCTACTTCCGGGTCCGTCGCTGTCATTGCAGATGCAAAGTCACGCGGCCTCAAGATTACATGCGATGTGACGCCTCATCATCTTTTCCTTAACGATACCATTCTCTCCGGCTACGATTCCGACTACAAGGTGAATCCGCCGCTGCGAACGAAGGACGACAATGAAGCGCTTATTGAAGGGCTGAAATCCGGCGTTATCGATGCAATTGCCAGCGATCATGCACCTCATGCCATACATGAGAAGGAAGTCGAGTTTGATGCGGCCCCGTTCGGCATGATCGGACTGGAGACTACCGTTGGAGCCGTGATGACGAAGCTCTATCACGAGCGGGAAATGGATATCCACAAGATTGTCAGGCTGCTCTGCATGAACCCGAGAAAGATTCTGGGGTTGCCGGTGCCGACATTCGAGTTGGGAGCCGCTGCCGAACTTACGATTATCGACCCTGACTATGAGTGGATTGTGAAGCCGGAGGAATTCAAATCGAAAAGCAGAAACACCGGGTTCAAGGGATGGAAATTCAAGGGAAGTGCCGTCGGCATCATAAACGAAGAAAAGTTTTATTTCTCCGACAGATTGAGATAGTCAGACAAATTCCCGGTCTTTCTCCAGCGCCGCCCGAAGGAGCGCCATGTATTTTTTCCTCGGGATTTCCAGGGCACCGAACATCTGCAGGTGAGGCGTGATGTACTGTGTGTCGAGGAGGGTGAAGTCTCGTTCGATCAGCCGTTCGATCAGGAATGCGAGGGCAACTTTCGATGCCCCGCTCCTGCGGCTGAACATGGATTCTCCAAAGAATGCAGAACCAAGGGCCACGCCATAAAGCCCGCCCGCTAGTCCCCCGGAATCGAATGCCTCTACGCTGTGTGCGTAGCCCAGCCTGTGAAGGTTCGCGTAGCTCTCTTTGATCTCCGAACTGATCCACGTTTCCTCCCTCCCGGCACACCCCTCGAGGACCATTTCGAAGCTGGCGTCGACTTCAATTCTGAACAGCCTCTTCCTGACAAGCTGACGGGTGGACCGCGGAACAGTGGGAGGATCGAGAGGGATGATGGTGCGGGGTTCGGGGGAATGCCAGGAAATCACACCTTTGTCATCCGCCATCGGGAAATAGCCGACTGAGTATGCTCCCAGCAGTATTTCCGCGGGAATCATCTGAGGTCTGCCCGTTTCTTCAGGGAAAAGGAGACGAGTCCGGAGTGAATTTCGTCCTCCTTCTGCTTCGGTTTGCCCAACGTTGGGTGAATGGGGCCGCAAAAAGGTGTCATAATGAGTCGGGTCCTTTCATCGGCTATTTTATGATGTAGGGCCGGAAAATGCAAAGAGATCGGATTAGCGGTGTGGGGATGCATCCTGCTTCAAGCCTCCGCCGATTCCGGATTCCTACCCGAGCCGCCAAGCCTGCCAGGAAGTAGTGCGGTAGGGCAGGACGAGACCAGGCTCACTCATTAGATCTTCGCGGTCCATTCCTCGCGCACTTGAGCGATAATCGATGCGAGGACACTACCAAATGCGGCTGGATGTTGCATTTGTTACGCGGCTTGGATATATTTTTGAGCAAGTTTCGTAAACATGTCAACCAAACGAGAAGAGATTCTGGCCAGGAAATTTTTAGAGAGTAATCCTAAGGCAAGTAAGAATATATGAAGTGTTCTGAGGTTAATCGGAACACTTTTTTTTTGCAAATTTTGTTAGATGAAGATTAGAGAAGTAGTAAGCAGAATAAGCAAGATATTCCCCATCGAGATCGTTTCAGGACAGGACAACGTTGGACTCATTGCCGGGAATTACGATGATGAATGTAAGAAGATGACAGTGGCTTACGAACTCAACGCCGAAGCGCTCAAGGAGGCTGCCGAAGCGCGGTCGAACCTGATAGTATCTTACCACACTCCTCTCTACAAATCTGCAAAGTCGTTCACATCCTCGCTTAGTCGTCCGAATTTTCTCTTCGAGGCATCCCGGCTCGGGGTTAACGTCTTCTCGGTTCACACGGCACTTGACGTTGTACGGGACGGCCTGAATTTCGACCTTGCCCGAAAGATGGGTCTGAAAAACATCCGGTTTCTCTCACCCCTTGCCGACACGCTTTTCAAGATCGTTGTGTTCGCACCTTCCACGCACGCCGAGCAAGTTGAAATTGCAATGTCCCGTGCAGGCGGAGGGAGAATCGGCAATTACTCCGAATGCTCGTTCTCTGTTGCAGGGAAAGGGGCCTTCCTGCCCGGGGACGATGCGAATCCGTTCATCGGATCGGCCGGTAAAAAGGAAGTAGTTGACGAGCTGCGGCTCGAGATGGTGGCAGATAAGCACCTCGTAGGGAATGTAATCAAGAACATGCTCGATGCACACCCGTACGAGGAGCCGGCATTCGACGTATACCCTCTTGCCGGGAATTCACCGAATTACGGATTCGGGGCAATGGGTGACCTGGAAGTTCCCGTTTCCACCGAAGAGTTTTTCAAGAAAGTGAAGGAACTCCTGGAGATTGAGACGCTGAAAATATCCCACATGCCCGATATCAAAATTCGCAAAGTTGCGCTGTGTGCCGGAGCGGGCGTGCCTTTCTACGGGGATGCGGTACGAAGCGGGGCCGACGTCTTCATTACGGGAGATGTCAAGCATCACGATTTCAGAGACGCAAAGTCGAACGCTGCGATACTTGCTGATGCAACACACAACGGCACAGAGAAATTCGCCGCCGGGCTGATTTACGACATGCTCGGCGAGACATTCAAGAACGAACTCGTTGTTGAAGTCTGCAAGCACCAAGAACACAATGCAATCATTGTTTAACATACCCAGGAGATAGAAGTGATTGTTAAGGATAAACTTAAGACACTTTACCAACTCCAGCAGGTCGACCTGAAGCTTGACGGGTTACTTGAAGAGCGAGGTGACTTACCGGCGGAAGTCGAAGAACTAGAGAAGAAAATAAGCGCTTTGAAAGTGCAAATTAAAGAGAATGAAGACTATCTGAAGAAATCGGTTGTCAGGAAAAAGGAAATTGACAAAGAGCTAGAGGACGCGAGAAAGCGGATCGACAAGTATACCGACATGCGGGTAAAGGTGAAGACCAACCGGGAATATGACGCCTTGAGCAAGCAGATCGACAATTCCAAGGAGAAGGTTCAGGACCTGCATAAGGAACTGGAGGGCATACAGGCCAAGGAAAGCATTTCTTCGAGAGACGTTGAGAAGCTCAAGAAAGAATTCGAGGAAGAAAACGAGCTCTACTCTGCGAAGAAAGTCGAACTTGACGAGCTCGTTTCCCTGACGCACGATGAAGAAAAGAAATACGTGAAGGAACGTGACAAGCATGCACAGAAGATCGACAAGCAGACCATTTCGCGTTACGAGATGATCAGAAGGGCGACAAAAGGAAAGGCGATTGTCCCCGTCGTCCGTCGGAATGCGTGCGGAGGATGCTATAACGTTTTGCCGCCTCAAAGGTTGCTCGACCTGCGACAGATGGAGAAGATTTTCGCGTGCGACCACTGCGGAAGGATTTTGGTACCGAACGAAATCGTTGAGGAAGCCGACCGAGATTCGTGAACCGGTCTCTGAACAGCTGGACGGCGCTGCCCTGCGGGGACGGTTCCTCCATGACCCGGTTCATTAGTCCTGAAACACCGACCGACGGAAAAACGCAGGGTTTGTCGTGACTTGTCGCCGACTGCCCAAGTGACTGAATCGCTCAGGGGGTGATGAACTTGCAGAAGAGCCTCGCGGTTGCGAACTTGAAGTGAGCCTTCAGGCAAGCGGTGGTTTTGCCCTGAATTGGCACTTGCGGGGCTTGGGACATGGGTTCGCGCGAAAATGTCCCGGAAAATCACAGTATAGTCTGGCTGGCGAAGGAAGAATTTCGGTCTGATGTTGATATTTTGAGAGCGCGAGGGACAGCCGATGAATTTGATTGAAGGAGGAGTTGTTGTTGTATTGGAGTGAGCCAGGCAGCCGCCCGGTATCCGATGTTTCGGATCCGGGAGGAAAGTCCGAACTCCGAATGGCGGCGGGCTCCGATGGCCGGGTTGCCGGTTATCGGAGGCGGGGCGACCCGACGGAAAGTGCCACAGAAAACAGACCGCCCCGGAACACTTATGTGTTTCGGAGCAAGGGTGAAAAGGCGGGGCAAGAGCCCACCGGCCCGGCGCGCGAGTACCGGGTGCATGGTAAACCCCCCGCGGAGCAAGACCAAATAAGGGAGGATTCCCGATTGGACTCCGTCCGATCGGGAGCGAGCCGGCCAGTCTCGCCAGCGGACCCGATTACGGGAAACGACTCCCGGGTAGGTTGCTTGCGTCCAGCAGCAATGCTGGGCCCAGATAAATGGCTGCCTCTTCCGGCTGCGTTGAGCTGTCCGGGAAAGACAGAATTCGGCTTATCGGCTCACTCCATTAACTTTGACAAGAACTAAGGAAGTCGTTATTTAGAATGAACTATTACTGGAAACTATCGCAGCATATCGATGAAGATGTTGTTGGTAGGCTTGCCGGTGAATTGAAGGTGAAAAGGATAATCGCCCGGCTTCTCGTGCAGCGTGGTCTTGATTCGCTCGAGAAGGCCGAAGCTTTCTTTACGCCCGCTCTTTCCAGCCAGCATGATCCGTTCTTGATGGACGGGATGCGCGATGGAGTCAATCGGGTGCTCGCCGCTTTGGACAGGCACGAAAAGATTCTGATCTACGGCGACTACGATGTCGACGGTACCACGGGCGCAGCACTGCTCTACATGTTTTTCAGGGAATTGGGTGCGGAAGTGGAATACTATATTCCCGACAGGTTGAAAGAAGGTTACGGAATAAGCACTGCCGGCATCGAGTTTGCCGCAACTTCGGGTTTCTCGCTCCTGGTCAGTGTGGACTGCGGGGTAGCAGCCAGCAAAGAAGTCTCCTACGCTACGGAAAAGGGAATCGATACAATTATCTGCGATCATCATGAGGTGGAGAATTGTCCGGTAGCCGTGGCTGTTCTGGATCCTATCAAGCCGGGATGCAACTATCCCTTCAAATATCTTTCAGGCTGCGGTGTCGCTTACAAGTTTGCCAAGGCCGTCTCAACCGAACTCGGGAAAAGCGAGCTTCCGGATCAATACCTGGACCTCGTGGCAATCGCGGCGGCGGCGGATGTCGTCCCGCTTGCGGGAGAAAACAGGATTTTCGTCCAGGCAGGGTTCAACGCCATATCCAGGAAGCCTCGCGCCGGAATTAAGGCACTGCTCGACAGCGCGCGTACGGATCACAGGAGACTGACGACAGGACAGGTATCGTTCAACATCGCGCCGAGAATCAATGCCGTCGGGCGGCTTGGAGATGCGAAGCGCGCAGTCGAACTCCTGATAACCGACAACGAGGATGTTGCATCCGAATTCGCACAAGTCCTGGAATCAGAAAACTCGCATCGCAAGATCCTGGACGAGAGGACGTTCAACGAGGCGAAAGAACAAGCGATTCAAATGCTGGCGGAGGTGGACCGCGATTCACTGGTCCTGCACAGCGAGGCCTGGCATCCTGGGGTCGTGGGTATCGTAGCCTCGAGGATAGTGGAGACCTTTTACAAGCCGACGATCATGCTTGCTACGGTTGACGGAGTTGTCCGGGGAAGCGCCCGAAGTGTAGTAGGATTCGATATCTTCGACGCAATCAGGGAGTGTTCGGATCTTCTGCTGCAGTTCGGAGGACACAAATACGCAGCGGGTCTGGCGCTTGCGCCTGAAAACCTGGAGCGATTCTCGGACAGGTTCGAAGAAATCGTCAGGAATACCATAACGGAAGAGATGAAGACACCCGTTATTTCGATCGATGCGGACCTGGACCTCGACGATCTCGATGGGGATTTTATCGGAACACTCAAGAAGTTCGAACCGTTCGGGCCGCAGAACTCGAAGCCGATTTTCCGAACTTCAAACGTACGTTTAACGGATTCACGCATTGTCGGCAGTTCACATCTCAGGATGAAACTTAAGGCTAACGGGGTCACCTTCGACGCGATTAAGTTCAGGAACGGCGACAGCACCATAAAGCCCGGTACGATGCTCGATGTCGTTTACTCAGTCGATGAAAATCGCTATGCGGGAAATGTATATTACCAGTTGCAGTTGAAAGATTTCAGAAACTCAGAAGAAAGCTTGGGAGGTTGAACCATGTCCGGACATAATAAATGGGCAAAGATCAAACACAAGAAGGCGGGCACTGATGCGCAGCGCGGAAAGCTCTTCAGCCGCATTATCAAGGAGATAACGATAGCTGCAAGAAACGGCGGGGGAGACCCGAACGGAAATCCGCGACTCCGCCTGGCAATTCAGAACGCTAAAGATTCAAACATGCCGGCCGACAATATCAAACGTGCCGTCCAGCGTGGAACCGGAGAGCTGCCCGGAACAGTCTACGAGGAGTTGACTTACGAAGGATACGGGCCCGCGGGCGTCGCGCTCATGGTGGAACTCGTTACCGATAACAAGAACCGGACTGTAGCCGAAATCAGGCATATACTCGACCGGAACAACGGGAAACTGGCCGAGGCCGGCTCGGTCGCGTGGATGTTCCAGAAGAAAGGCATCATCGAGGTGCCCAGGAATGCCATCGGCGAAGACGATCTCCTCTCCATCATTCTTGAGGCCGGCGCTGACGACATGAAAGCTGAGGACGACTACTACGAAGTTACGACATCTGCCGAGACATTCGAGGCAGTCAAGAAAGCGATTGAAGACAAAGGCGTAACTGTTAACAACGCCTCTCTGCAGCTGTTGCCGCAGAACACCGTCCATGTAGAAGGCAAGGAGGCCGAACAGGTCCTGAAGCTGATGGAAGCGCTCGAAGAGCATGACGACGTCCAAAATGTCAATGCGAACTTCGACATAGACGACAGCGTCCTCGCTCAGCTCAATCAATGATCGTGCTCGGTATCGATCCCGGCTCGCGTAAGACCGGCTACGCCGTGGTTGAAGTCAAAGGGACCGATAAGTGCATTCTGAATTACGGAACCATCAAGCTGACAGACCTGACAAATATTCCCGACAAGCTCGTCAGGATATTCGAGAAGGTCCGGGCGCTTCTGGAAGAGTTCGACGTCTCGTCGGTCGCCGTGGAAGCAGGATTTTATGGAAAGAACGCGCAGAGCGCATACAAACTCGGGTACGCTCGAAGCGCAGCTGTGCTCGCGGCGGCACTGAAGCGAGTTGAAGTGGTCGAATACTCCCCCAGGAAGGTGAAGCAGGCCGTAACTGGTAACGGCAACGCCTCCAAGCCTCAAGTCAATTACATGGTGAAGAATCTATTTCGGCTCGACGGAAAAGTCCTCCTGACAGAGGATGAAGCTGACGCCTGCGCCATCGCCTTGTGCCATCTCCAGAACTCCCGTCTGAGCGGGTCTTCATATAAGAGCTGGAAGGATTTCGTGGAAAAGAACAAGAGGCGCGTTGTGAACCGAAAGGGAGCCGACCGCGCGCGATGATTTACAAATTGACTGGCCGCCTCCTTGAGAAGAACCCGACCTCGGTAGTAGTCGATGTGGGCGGAGTGGCATACGAGGTAAATGTTCCTTTGAGCGTGTTCGACAGCATCGGGAAAGCAGGAGACGAGGTCAGTCTATTCACAGTGCTTATTGTGCATGAAGACGACATGGTCCTCTACGGCTTCGTCACGCAGGACGAAAGACGGCTATTCAGGATGTTAATTGCCGTGACAGGGATCGGTCCCAGAACGGCTCTGAGCCTGCTCTCTTCCGCCAGCGTTACCGACATTTACGGGTTTATCGCTGCATCAAATGCACAAGCGTTAACTTCAATACCGGGGATCGGCAAGAAAACGGCCGAGAGGCTTGTCTTGGAACTTCGGGACAAGATTCACCGGGCCGGAATAGAACTGGGAGGGGATAAACTCGGAGCCCGGGAGGAAGTCAGGGGAGAAGCCGTCGAAGCCCTGGTAGCACTGGGGTACTCCCGCCTTCAATGTGAGCGTGCAGTGAGAGAAGCACTCAAGAGGGATTCTTCTTCCGGCGACAGCGTGGAACAGCTGGTTCGATCGGCTTTGAAAGATGTAAAGTAAACAAGAACATTGGTGGTTCGGGTAGATCGCACAAGTCACATCAGACTTGTGCCCGCAGGTAGGTTGCAAACAAGACAACAGAAGTGTTCAGGGAACACCCGCCGATTCTTCGTTATCAATTACGAACCCCTTTTTTGAAAAGTATGCACCCGGGAGTATATTACACAAATGAGAGTAACAAAAGCTGAAGTCGACCTGTCGGCAATCAGATACAATATAAGTCAGGTGGCCCGCAGAGTCGGAAGCCGCGTGCGTATCATGGGTGTCGTAAAGGCAAACGCATACGGGCACGGACTGGTCCCGGTGATGCAGGCGGTAGTAGAGGCCGGTGCCTCTTACCTCGGTGTCGCTATTGTAGAGGAAGGGATTGAGCTCAGGCGGCATACTAACGTACCAATTCTTGTGTTTTCTGCACCGGTCGATGATTCACTCGAGGCCATGGTGAGGTTCGACCTGGAAGCCTCGATCTCGTCGATCGAGTCGGCCCACGCCCTGAATTCCGTTGCAAAGTCGGCAGGCAAAAAGGCGAAAGTCCAGATCAAAATCGACACCGGGATGGGGAGGCTCGGCTTCTTTCCGAACGTCGCTCTCGACGCCATAAGAGCGATATCGAATCTCGAATATTTGTCGATAGCCGGCGTTTACTCCCACTTTGCCACTTCCGACGAGGCTAACAAAGAGTTTGCCTATCGGCAGCTGTATGATTTCCGGGACATAGTGTCGGCAATACGAGATGCAGGAATCCCGGTTCCCCTCTTCCACATGGCAAACAGCGGCGCCATTCTGGATCTGACTGAGAGCTACTTCGACATGGTTCGCCCCGGCATAATGACCTACGGCTACTACCCTTCAACTGAGACAAGTGAATCCGTCGATATCAGGCCGGCTCTTTCGTTGAAGTCCAGCCTGGTTCATATCAAGACATTCCAGCCGGGAAAGAGCGTAAGTTACGGAAGGAAGTATTTCACGAAGGGAAACAGCAGAATCGGAATCATTCCCATCGGATATGGCGACGGCTACACGAGACTGTTGACCGGCAAGACCTCCGTCCTTATCAAAGGAAGGAAGTACCCGGTGGTCGGGACTATAACGATGGATCACATCATGGTGGATCTGGGTAGTGAATTCGAGATTCAGCCGGGCGACGAAGTCACCCTCATCGGAATAAGCGGTGACAGCGCAATTACTGCATGGGACCTTGCGGCGAACCTGGGAACGATACCCTACGAGATCCTGTGCATGATAAACAACCGTGTCCCGCGAATATATATAGGTTCAAATTCATTCACAGCAGACTAGAGAGAACCATGAGAGTTTTTGCAGTCATAATGGCAGGCGGTGTCGGGTCGAGGTTCTGGCCGAAAAGCCGTGAGGCGATGCCAAAACAGTTTCAGAACGTCTTCGGTGACCGGTCGTTGTACCAGCGAACTTATGACAGGATCTCGGAAATTGTGACGCCGGAAAACACATTCGTCGTAACTAATAGGGTCCAGAAGGCAGCAGCAACTTCCCAATTGCCCGACCTTCCCGAGAAGAACATTATTGTCGAACCGTTCGGAAGGAACACTGCCCCCTGTATAGCGGCGGCAGCATCTGCGATTTCGTCGGTTTCAGAAGACGGCGTCATGGTTGTTCTCCCGTCGGACCATCTGATATCCCAGGAAGATAAATTCGTAACCCAGATGAAGGATGCCGTACGGCTTGCGGACAAAGAACGCGCCCTGGTCACCCTCGGAATAAAACCGACGCATCCGGAGACAGGTTTTGGCTATATACATTTCGACCCGCATACGGACAAACAAGACCTCCTTGATCACGGCGGGCGGAGCGTCATTGAATTCAGGGAGAAGCCCGACGTCAAGACCGCAATCGGATTCCTTGAAAGCGGTGAATATCTCTGGAACAGCGGCATGTTCATATGGCGGGTGGACGTGATACTGGAAGAGCTCAGGAAGAATCTGACACATTTTGGTGATTTTCATTCGTCACTAAAGGATTCATTCGGAAATCCGGATTTCGCAAAACTACTTGAAGAATTCTACCTCCGCGTCCCGTCGATTTCCGTCGACTACGCAGTGATGGAGAAGGCCAAAAATGTACTTACGATTCCCAGCAATTTCATCTGGAGCGATGTAGGTTCATGGGATGAAGTCTATAAACTTGGTGACAGAGACTCCGATGGAAATTCTATCAAGGGGGACGTAGTATCTGTGAGGAGTGCCAACAATCTCATATGGACCGAAGAGAAGACGTTTGCACTTGTAGGAATTGAGAATCTCATCGTAGTTGAAACACAGGACGCCGTCCTCATCTGCAAAAGAGGGGAGTCTCAGGGCGTGAAAGAGATCGTGGAGATACTCAGGAAGCATGATCGACAGGATCTGGTTTGAGGACGCTTCTGTCGGCCGCCATCTGCGTCTCTGCAATTTATTTTGCCGGATGTTCCGCGGCCGCTCGTTTCACCGGCGCAGGCCCGGCGCCTTCACCAGCACCTGTTTCTACATTCCGCGGCAAAGTCCTTCTCACCGTCGAGGGCGTTGCGTCGTACTATTCGACCGGCTTCAACGGGAAAAGGACTGCGAGCGGTGAAATGTTCAACAAGGATGCACTCACAGCGGCCCATCGGGAGTTTCCGTTCGGTACACTTCTACGTGTAACAAATTTGGACAATAACGAGAGTGTCGAAGTGGTCGTAAACGATCGAGGCCCTTTCAAGAAATCAAGGATTATCGACCTTTCGGAGGCTGCGGCCCGCGATATAGGAATGATCAGGAACGGCACCGCAATGGTCAGGATCCAGGTTCTGAAATGGGGCACCGAGAATAAGTAAGAGGCGTCGAGAAAATCGTGGCGAGCAGGGTATGCAGGACTTTTCGTCAGATGATTTGAAAAGACTCTTCAGGAACGGGGAAGATTTCAACGACCTGTTCGAAGTATTCCGTGAGGCAATCGACCGACAGGTATCCGACGTCGACACCTACAGGGAATTGTTCTGGAACACCCGCCTGAAACCCGAGGAGCTCCTCTTTTTCGCAAAGAAGCTGGAGAGAGTCTTCCCGCAGCTAGGCTTCGACGTTTACATCTGGCTCTCGAGAGTAATGGAAACAAAAGGCCCGAGCATCGATACTATCGAGTTGTCCTTTCTCTGCCTGAAGAAGGCTTCGGAGTTTAACCGCAAGGCCAGCGAACCGTTCATTTCGGCCTGCAACTTATTCGACCCCGATCTGAAGATCCCATCTCTTGAGAGCATTGCCTCGTTCCTGAAGGAGGGCATACCGGAAGTGGAAGATCCAATCGTTCTGTATACGCGGCTTTCGCAACTATACTCCGCCATGGGGAACGATGAGATGTCTGAATTCTTCGGCAGAAAGGCACACCCCACTTCTTGACCAAGAAGCTCAAAGGCTATTTAAGTATTTTCGGTGCGGCGTTATTCTGGGGGACGTCAGCAACGGCTGCGAAGTCGCTGTTTGAACGCAACATCTCTCCGTTGCTTCTGGTCGAGTCCCGGGTGATACTCGCAGCCGTTTTTCTCGTTACTGTCTTCCTCATCGTGAACCGCAAGCTTCTAAGCGTAAGACCCGCGGATCTGTGGGACTTTGCGCTCCTCGGCATTCTCGGAGTAGCCGGCTCGAATTACACGTATTACATGGCGATCCAGGAGACCACTGTAGGGATCGCAATTCTGATGCAGTATACGGCGCCTGCACTCGTCGCCGCCTTCATGGTGATAACCCGGCAGGAAAGCATAAGCAGGGTCAAGCTCATCGCGCTCCTTTCATCTCTCGCCGGATGCACCGTAATGTTGGGGGCATTCGATCCTGCCATTCACCTGACTCCTCTCGGGATCACGTTCGGAATGCTTTCGGCATTGTGCTTTGCATTTTTCAACGTGTACTACAAAGCCGCCAGCAAGCACTACCCGATTTGGACGGCCCTGACATACACTTTGCTAAGCGCCGGCGTATTCTGGATCATACTCGACGTGTTCTTCCGGACCGGAATCGCAGTCAGCACCACGGGTGAAGTATGGGCATTGGTCTTGTTCTCCATCTCTTCCGCATTGATACCATATTTCTTCTATTTCAACGGATTGAAGTATCTTGTCCCTTCCACCGCCATTATTGTCTCGACACTCGAACCGGTGATTGCGATTTTCAGCGCTTTTGTTATTTTAGGAGAAACACTGTACCTCGAGCAAATAGCCGGCGGCGCACTTGTAATACTGGCTGTCATACTCCTGGAGACGCGCAAGGAATGAAATCAGAACGAAGGATCGAAAAGCTGTCAAGGGCATTGAGGAAGACGCAGCCCGACCTTACAATAGTTCTTGAGAATATTCACGATCCGCACAATGTAAGCGCAATATTGAGGACATGCGACGCAGTGGGAGTCAGGAATCTAAAACTGCTCTACACCAACGAATCATTTCCCAAAATCGGCAGAAAGAGTTCTGCAAGCGCATATAAGTGGGTCGAGAGAGAAAAGTACAGTTCCGTCGAAACGTGCTACCAAGTTTTGAGGTCTCAGGGATTCACGATAGCAGCCAGCGTACTGAGTGTGAATGCAGTATCGTTATACGAGCTCGACCTCAATCAAAAGATCGCGCTCGTGTTCGGAAATGAGCACAGGGGAGTGTCGGAAGAGGCAAGCCGATCAGCAGATATCCGTTTTCAAATCCCCATGTACGGCATGATACAGAGCCTGAATGTGTCCGTTGCTTCAGCTGTAACACTCTACGAAGCGCTGCGGCAAAGGACGTGTCGAGGTGAGCTTCCCGACCAACGAATCAGTGACGAAGAATTGCAGCAGCTGCTGTCGGAGTGGATGAAGAAGTGACCGGAGGTTGACTTTGTCCGCATCAAGGTTTAAAATTCAACTAGTCGGAGGAGGTCATGGCTGAGACATTAACTCTCAAAAGCATACTTCAGGATCACACAATCGATGGAGATTTGTGTGAGAAGTTGCAGAACGACTGGGTGCTCTGCTATGCCTGCGGTCACAGATGCAAGATAAAGCCGGGCCGCGAAGGCATTTGTCATGTCAGGTATAATCAGGACGGAAAACTCAAGGTCCCATATGGATATGCGGCTGGTATTCAGCTCGACCCGATAGAGAAGAAACCCTTCTTCCACGCCTTTCCGGGCGCAAACGCACTGAGTTTTGGAATGCTCGGCTGCGACTACCATTGCGCCTATTGTCAAAACTGGATAACGAGCCAGGCGATTAGGGACCCATCGGCCATGTCGCATCCGGAGCTGGTCGGTCCCGAAAAGATCGTCGAGCTGGCGATGCTCTACCGATCGCCCGTTCTCGTTTCAACATATAACGAGCCGCTGATCACAAGCGAATGGGCAGTCGAGATATTGAAACTTGCAAGACCCTACGGCATTCACGGGGCCTATGTATCGAACGGCAATGCGACACCGGAAGTCCTCGACTACATAAAGCCGTACGTGGATTTGTATAAAGTCGACCTCAAGAGTTTTGATGAAAGGAAATACAGACAGCTCGGCGGGCGGTTGAGCGTGGTTCTCGACACAATCCGGCTGTTGAAAGAAAAGGGATTCTGGGTGGAGATCGTCACGCTTGTCATTCCCGGTTTCAATGACAGCGAATCGGAGCTGAGGAGTATAGCGAGCTTCATCGCGTCAGTGTCGCCGGAGATTCCATGGCACGTGACTGCCTTCCACCAGGATTATCATATGATGGACCGTCATAATACCGGCGCAAACGGGCTCATGAAGGCGGCGGCCCTGGGCAAGGAGGCCGGCCTCTCATTTGTATATGCCGGAAATCTTCCCGGTATGGTAGTCAATCTTGAAAATACCTACTGTCCTTCGTGCAATACCATTCTTGTGGAGAGGGAAGGCTATAGAGTCATTAAGAACCGGATTGTCGATGGAAGCTGTCCGAAATGTCGAAGAATTATCCCCGGTGTATGGAAGTAAATATTCAACTTTCCCTGGATGAGAAGAAAGAACTGCTCGGGCTCGCGCGACAGGCCATCCTGCATGCTGCATCACGCCAGCCATATTCACCGGAACCTCCCCCCAACCCGGAGCTCAGGAAAAACGCGGGCGGTTTCGTCACCCTCCGCAAGAACGGGGAACTGAGAGGATGCATCGGATATGTCGAGGCCAGGCTACCTCTGTTCCGGACTATAGCGGAAACAGCCGCGAAGGCTGCTGTCGGCGATCCGAGATTCGAAGCCGTGTCGCCTGACGAAATCAAAGATTTGGACGTTGAGATATCAGTGTTGTCGCCATTGAAGGAGATAAAGAATCCGGATGACGTCATCGTCGGGAAACACGGCATTATGATCGAGAAAGGCTTCTACAGGGGATTGCTTCTTCCACAGGTAGCGACAGAGAATAACTGGGACAGAGACCAGTTTCTGAGCTACACCTGTGTTAAGGCCGGCCTTGAGCGGAGCTGCTACAGGGAGCCCGGAGTCAAGATTTTTGTTTTTACCGCAGAGATATTTAGTGAGGAAGAATTGGGGGCAGCAAGAGAGGAGAGTTCAGTTGAAAGAACGTGACTTTGTCCGCCCGCCAAGCGTCGCCGGCTTTTTCTATCCTGAAACCAAAGCGGAACTGGAGAAGACGTGCCGGACCCTGCTCGAGAAAGCGCGGAACCATGCTTCCGTTAAACCGAGGGGAAAAGCAATCGGGCTGATTGCGCCTCATGCAGGCTACCAGTACAGCGGCTACACAGCGGCTTTTGCCTACTCACTTCTCAATGAAGATGAGTATGAGACCGTGGTGGTCGTTTCCCCCAGCCACAGAGAATACTTTGAGGGTGTGTCCGTTTTCTCCGGGAAGTCCTATTCCACGCCACTCGGCGAGGTGGAGGTTGACCGGGAACTGCGTGATTCCTTCCTCGAATTTGGCGGCGACGTGGTTATCGAATCACGCGCCGGACATAAGACCGAACATGCGCTTGAGGTGCAGCTTCCGTTCCTCCAGTTAACGCTCGGACACTTCAACCTCCTGCCCATAGTGATGGGCGACCAAAGGGCTGATTATTGCAAAATACTTGGCAATGTTATTGGAGATTTGGCGGGGAAGAAACGCCTGCTTGTGGTTGCCAGCTCCGATCTGTCGCACTACCACACGTACGATGCGGCGAACCAGATGGACCAGATCTGTGCGGATAATATCGGGCACCTCGACCCGGACGGTCTTCTACGAGATCTTGAGCGGGGGACCTGTGAAGCATGCGGTGGTGGCCCAATCGCATCCTGCCTTTATGCTGCATTGAAGGCAGGGGCGAAAACAAGTAATATTTTATATCACTGTAATTCTGGTGATACTACTGGCGATAAGTCCGGAGTTGTAGGTTACTTATCAGCAGTAATTTTATGACGAAAGGGGCCATTAGCTTCTCTTTAGTCGGTCCTGGGAGAGTGGGGTCAAGCGTTGCACTAGCGCTTTCAAGGAGCGGCTGGACGTGCCGATCGATCATCACAAATCATCTCGGCCGCCAAGAGACGGCCTTGCTGACCCAGACCTTCCCCTCATCCGCGATAGGAAGATCATTCTCCGGGCTGAGTGACGATTTCAAGTTGCTTCTGGTGGCAGTGAAGGATGACCAGATTAAGGCCACGGCTCTCCGACTGGCATCTCTTGATCGTATCGACTGGACCAAGAAGGTGGTTCTGCACTTCAGTGGAGTAGTTGAACCTGACGCACTTTCAGCGCTCAAGGGCCTGGGGGCAGAGGCTGGAGCGCTTCACCCCATTGCTCCCTTCGCCAGAAGATTCTCACCCGACAGTGGCAGAGGGATTTACTACGACTTTCTGGGAACCAAGGGTGCACTTCGTTACGCTCGACGTATCGTCAGCAACCTCGATTCCAATTTCGTTTTACTGCATTCGAACCGGGAAAGGACTCTGCTGCATGCCGCTAGTGTCATAGCGTCAAGCTCCTTGGTAATCGCCGTCAAAAGCGCCGAGGGCCTGATATCGAATTTTATTGAAAGAGAAAGTGCCAAGTCTATTCTGGGCAAATTGCTATTATCAACCGCTGAGAATGTTTCGAGTATTACCGGTATCAGCGCCCTGACCGGTCCACTCGTGCGGGGAGACTTCAGTGTAATTAAATCACACGTTGAAGTATTGGAAAGTGATAAATTACTGCTGGATTTCTATAAATCGTATTCTCTGCTCGGCATCGATGAACTCATGAAAGAAAAACCGAGTGGTGCGCTCAAAAAGAACCTTAACAGAATAAAGAAATTCCTGGAGGAAAAATGAGTCTCAAAGCATTGATCGCAAGCGGGGGAAGAGGAACCCGTCTGAGGCCGATCACTCACACTCAAAACAAACACCTGATACCGATTGCAAACAAACCAATCCTGCATTATGCGATCGAAGCTGCAGTCAATGCCGGAATTCGCGAAATCGGAATCGTAATAAATGCCGGAAGCGATGAAGTCCCCAATGCTATAGGAAATGGTGCAAAATGGGGGGTAGCCATAACCTATATTCCGCAGGAAGCACCTCTCGGCCTGGCGCATGTCGTCAGAATAGCGGAGCCATTCATAGGAAGCGACAGCTTCATCTTCTATCTCGGCGACAATATGGTGGTCGGCGGAGTAAAGAGATACCTGGACGAATTCTCGAGAAGCGGTGCCAATTGCCACCTGACTCTCGCCCGGGTGAGAGACCCGGAGCGTTTCGGCGTTCCCGAGATTAAGAACGGGGCGATCGTCAAAGTCGAGGAAAAACCAAAACAACCGAAGAGCAATTACGCCGTGGCCGGCATATACATCTACGACAGGCACATCTTCGAAGCGGTCAAGAGCATTAGTCCAAGCGGACGCGGGGAGCTTGAAATTTCGGACGCGCACCAGTATCTCATCGATCACGGCTATAAGGTTGGCTACTCCGAGATAACCGGGTGGTGGAAGGACACCGGTAAGCCTACTGATTTGCTCGAAGCGAACCGTTTGATACTTGAAAACATGGACCCTTCGAGCGAAGAGTCAGTGGAAGTCGATGCGGGGAGCGACGTCGCTGGAAGGGTCATTTTGCAGAAAGGGTGCAGGATCATTAATAGCAAAGTCAGAGGACCGGCAATCATCGGAGAGAAGGCAGTAATCGAGAACAGTTACGTGGGACCGTTTTCCTCGATAGGAGCAGGTACACACATAGTCAACAGTGAAGTGGAGTACAGCATTATTCTCAAGGACTGCAGGGTGATGGACGCAGGAATGAGAATCGAGGGAAGTCTTCTCGGAAATGATGTGGAAATAGTACGGGCGGAGGGCAAACCGCGCGTCCAGCGTTTCATGATCGGCGACCAGAGTCGAGTAGAAGTCGCGTAGAAGAAGGAGAAAGAAACACATGGATTTTCAAACCATTTTGTACCGGAAATCAGATCATGCGGCAATTATTACGTTGAACCGGCCTGAAAAGCTGAACGCTTTGAACCGTACGGTCGTGAGTGAATTGGGCAAAGCCCTGGACATCGCCGAGTCCGACCCGGAGGTCGCGGCTGTGATCATTACCGGAGCGGGCGAGAAGGCGTTTGTGGCGGGTGCAGACATTTCGGAACTCAAGCAGCTCGACGTCACGAAGGGGAAGGAATTTTCGGAAACAGGACAGGCGTTGTTCAACAAAATCGAACGGTTCAGCAAACCGGTGATTGCCGCAGTAAATGGGTATGCCCTTGGCGGCGGGAGCGAATTGGCGTGGGCCTGCCATATCCGAATCGCGTCGACAAATGCGAAGTTCGGACAACCCGAAGTGAGCCTTGGCTTGATCCCGGGTTACGGCGGCACCCAGAGACTCACCCGGCTGGCGGGAAGAGGTGTGGCAACCGAGCTGATTGTAACCGGCAGCCAGATAGATGCCGATACTGCATTCAGGCTGCGGCTCGTCAACTCAGTGGTTAAACAGCCGCAACTTCTTCCTTCCGCTCTCAAGCTCGCCGAGACTATTGCCACCCGGGCGCCTATGGCGGTCAGGCTTGCACTGCAGGCGATCGACGCCTCCGTGCAGTCGCATCAGGATCTCGGTATGATGACGGAGGCTCAGCTTTTCGCGTTGTCGTGTGGTACTGAAGACAAGGAGGAGGGAACATCGGCCTTCCTGGAAAAACGATCCCCATCATGGAAAGGGAAATGAGCCCTTTTCGGGAAGCGGCGGTCATTTCATCCTCCGCCGCCTTTCACTAAATTGTTTGCAAGATGTCTCACAGTGTTGGCAAATCGAGGGTAGTTGTTGCAATGAGCGGCGGCGTTGATTCGTCGCTGGCCGCCGTCCTGATGTTAGAACAGGGTTATGAAGTAATCGGGATTACCCTCAAGACCTATGACTACGAGGACGTCGGCGGCAACGACAATCGGGATTCGAGCTGCTGCTCGATCGACGGGATCAATATGGCAAGGAGCGTCGCGGATAAGCATGGCTTTCCGCACTACGTGTTCGACTTCAGCGAACGTTTCAAAAAAGAAGTGATCGACGGCTTTGTCGCCGAGTACATGGCTGGACGAACGCCGAATCCGTGCGTCGTTTGCAACAGAAAAATCAAGTGGGAATACCTTCTTGAAAAAGCAGAGAGTCTCGGGGCGAAGTCGATATGCACCGGCCATTACGCAGGGATCAGGCACGACGATAAGTTGAACAGGTTCGTACTCTCCAAGGCAAAAGATCCTGCCAAAGACCAGTCTTACGCACTATACGGGTTGACGCAAAATAGCCTGAGCAGGACTTTGTTTCCGCTGTCGGGTTTGTCCAAGAAGGAGGTCCGCGCAATGGCATTGGAACGAGGCTTGGCCAGTGCGACGAAGCCGGAAAGCTACGAGATCTGTTTCGTTGCCGACAACGATTACACAAGATTCCTCAGGGATGCGGTACCCGGGTTGGACGGTAAGCTTGACGGGGGCGAGATCCTCTACAACGGCCGGGTAATCGGCAATCACCGCGGATACGCATTCTATACGATAGGACAGAGGAAAGGATTAGGTGTCAGCAACAGCGAAGCCCTCTACGTCAAGAGCATAGATCCTGTGCGGAACGCCATTATTGTCGACGTGGAATCTGGTTTGTTAGCCAGAACTCTGAAAGCTGAGAGCGTCAACTTCGTGAAATACGACCGGATTCCGGAGGATAGAATTTTCAAGGCGAAAATCAGGTACAAAGACCCCGGAGTCGACTGCCGCGTCGTACAGACGGGACCTGAAACGATCAATGTCGAATTCCTTAATCCCCGCAGGGCTATCACGCCCGGCCAGAGTGTTGTGGTCTATGAAGAAGACGATTTGGTGGCGGGTGGTGTCATCTCGGAAGCTGCGGCTTGAAATGACGGTTTACTCCGTTCTCGTTGCCGACGATGACGATTCTCAGAGAAGCATACAAAGGCTCGTGCTGGCAGAGGTGGCAAAGATGATCGATGGGGAATTGAAGATTGACGAGACATCGGACAGCGTCAAAACCAGGAAGTGCCTCAACGAAAACCGTTACGACCTTATTATTCTGGACAACGAGTTCAGGGATGATCTCAGTCACGGTCGACTGCCGGGCATTGCCATCCTTCAACTTATGAGGAAATCCGGGCCAAATAAATCGTCACCCACGGTCTTTTGCAGCGGCGATCCTTACGGTACACTGGGTCCAATGGCCGAAAGATACGGCGCCGTTTATTATCCGAAGGCGAAGGCGGATCTTGATGACATGACAAGACTTTATCTGAAGCTGCTTCAGCAGTAACTCATTTCTCTAATACCACCACGATGTGTTGTGCTCTGTCGATCAACTTCAACAACGGTAGGTCGATTAATCTCCAAAGCACCAACGGGAGTCTTCCGAAAAGTTTCGCGACCCTGAGGTTAGCAAGCACTTTGCTGCCGAAAAGGTAAATCCTCCTGTTCGGATAAGGAAAGAATGACAAAAGAGTGTCCCTGTCGAAACTGTGAAGATGCGCATTAAGCGGTGTAACCTGGTTGCAGTGAATGCAGAGAGTGTACCGGAGTCTTTCCTTGTACGGAGTAGAAATAATCGCCTTCCCGCCGGGCTTGAGGACTCTCCATATTTCCCGCGACGCGGACTCCGGATTGTTGAGATGCTCTAAAATTTCGGACGCGATAATCAGGTCAAGAGACTCGTCCTTAAAAGGAAGGAAGTGGGCATCAGAAAGCGTTTGAGCAGAGGTTTCGGACTTGAGAGAAATGAGATTACGCAAAGACAGGTCGATTTGGTACAAACATTCATGAGGAACCATCGCCGTCCAGCCACCCCCGCTTCCGAGATCCAGAACCCGCTCCTTCCTTCCTGTAAACCGCATAATGAACTCCCGGAAAAGTCGCTCGTAGGCCACGTCGGTGCTATCGGGATTGTTGAAATAATCGAAGTGTTCGGCATCAAGCCGGTAGTGGTTGATATAATCGTCGCAGCGATTCACTCCTTTGCCCTTTCAAGTTCCTCCTGGAACGTTTGCCGGGCTTCTTCATCGTAAAGAACAAACGTCACTCTTCTCAGGTTTTGGGAGGATCGCAGAAACTTGCGGGCTTCTCCTATCATTATTTCAGCGGCCGACGACAGAGGAAATCCTCCGACACCGGTTCCAAGTGCGGGGAAGGCTATGGATTTTATGCCGGTCCTTTCCGCAACTGCCAGACTGGAGGCGGTTGCCTTGCGTATCTTCTCTGCATCGGTTTGAAGATCCTGACCCATCACAGCTGCATGAATGACATATTTTGCTGACAAAGCTCCTCCGCCGGTGATGACCGCATCGCCGACAGGCCTCGGGCCGTCCTTCATGGCCTCCTCCTCGATGAGAGAACCGCCCTTCCGCTTTATCGCCCCCGCAACCCCACCGCCCATCCAGAAGTGGTTATTGGCCGCGTTCACTATCGCATCGCCGCCATAATCCGTGATGTCTCCCTTAGTTACTTCGATTGATTTGTCACCGACTTTGTAAGTCAAAGGCTTCTTCACTTTTGAACTCCGATGTAGATGAACTTTTTCGGGTCGAATTCGCAATAACTAAGTATGATACGGCACCTCGTGAAATCCGGGCCTGGAAGAATTGCCGTGTTCACTGCCGGCATGGGCTCTTTTCCATTTAGGCGCGATTGGCTCGCGAAACAAGCGTTACATCAGACATTATCATGCGATTGGTAGGAAAAGTTAACCCAAGCGGCGTTTTTCTGCAAACCCGGCAGCACCGCACGATCCGATTCACAAAACCCGGCGCAAGGGCCTCTTTTTGAATAGAGAATAGGCAGCCTTGATTTTGAGTTGGGCATAGCACTATTTTGTTCGGTAATTGCAGTGCGAATAAGAGTCTACTTCATCCTAATCAGCCTGGTCTTCATGTCTGCAGTCTTCGACGGCTGCTTCGTGTGGAACTATGTCCAGCAGGGCTACATGAATTTCTCTGCTTATTTCAACACTTACTACAACGGCCAGACTGCATTCAACAAGGCGATGACGGATCTAAAGACTAATCTTAAAGAGTACCAGATAGACCAGATCTCCGGGATAGAAGAGAGGTCGTTCCAGGTCAGTCCCACTATCCGCCAGAATTTCGATGTGGCAATCGCGAAAGCCTCCAAGGTACTCCAGCTTTATCCCAAGTCAGAGTTCACGGAAGACTGCTTGTTCATGATAGGAATCAGCTACTACTACGAAGGTGACAATCTGCAGGGTCGCAGGAAATTTGTCGAAGCGGAAGCGGCATTTCCCAAGAGCAAGAGGTTCGCCGAGGCCCAAATGTATTCAGGCAGTATGCTTCTCAGAACCATGAACTATGATGAAGGGTTCAAAACCGTCGAGTCGGCGAAGGCGATGGCGCGGAGAGAAAAGAATTAAGCAATCGTAATCCAATGCTTCGATATTCTCTCAGACTACTATCTGGGGAGAAGCGACACGATGAGAGCAGCCGCCTATCTGGACTCTGCCGCCACGATGGCAAATGACGATGAATCTGCCATCTACGCCTGCCGGGCGGGCAACCTGTACATGGATATGGATCATTACAACAACGCGATTCGCGAATACCAGATTGCATGGGATCAGGCGCGCGATGTTCGGCTGAGATTCTATTCAAAATACTACCTTGCGAGAGCCGAGAAGCTCGAGAAACATTACAAATCGGCCCTCGAAGACGTAGCCCGGCTGAGAGGCGACGACAAGTTCTTTCAGTATCTGCCTCTGCTCGAGTATCAGAGGGCCGCTGTATTGTATGACTCCGGGGAAGTATCAACGGCAGTTCAGACCTTTCAGAGGATTGATACCGTATACGCCACGAACGAAGCTGCGACCAGAAGTGCTTTCCGGCTGGGGAACATATACCTGCACAGCGTCGGGGATTACCAGACCGCGCTCAAATATTACCAGAGGTGCTCGTCGCATCCGGCCGTAACGGGCGTGAGCGACAGGGGGAGGGAAATGGCTACCGCGATCCAGGACTTCTTCATCAGAGGTTACAGAGCGGCGCTTACCGACAGCCTCTATGATCATGAGGCCGAAGTTCTGGCAAAATCCGATTCGGTGACTGAAAACCAACGGGCAAACCTGGATTCGCTTTACGAGCACGCAGCCGAAGCCCGTCGGCAATTGGCAGGTTACTACATGTTCAAACTTCAGATCCCGGACTCTGCGGTAGTTTCATATAAGATCATTGCAAACAAGTTTCCGAAATCGAGAGTCTACCCGTCAGCGCTATACACCCTCGGGGAGTACTACCTCGCTTCAGGCGACACTGCCGACGGGAGACAGTATTTGAGTGAACTGATTAAGGAGCACCCTGAGTCTGAGTTTGCCGCCTCCGCGAGCCAGCTGCTGGGGTTACCTACGCCTCCCGCGAAAATCGACTCGTCACAAACTGATTATATTGATGCCATGCAGCTTGTCAATCGGGGAAAGGACGATTCCGCGTTGGCGACGCTGCGCGTCCTGGTCTCTGACCGCTCTTCGAAGGTCAGACCGCAGGCACTATATACCATCGGGTGGATATACGAAAACAAGATGGGAGAATCTGATTCCGCTTTCGTGTATTACAAGAAACTCGAGATGGATTATCCGTCGACCGACTTTGCAGAGCACGTCAAACCGGCGTTGACCGGGTACGAGCAGGCGCAATTCGACAGCGCCGCGGCCAGGCAGCGGGAAGAACAGTTGGCCCGGCGAGACAGTCTGGCCAAATCGAGTGCCTCAGCAGCGGGGAAGGGAAATCAGCCCAAGACGGTGGCGGCTAAACAAAAATCTCAAACCAATGTGTCCGGCAAGAAATCTCAACCGGAACCCGATTCGCTGACGATCATCGAGCGGCGACGCGAACTGCTCGAAGAACAAGACTCAACCGAGAAGGCACTCGGCCGGAGGCTTCATCATCCGAATCAGGAGGATGCCGTGCAAAGACTGAAAGGGCTCCCGATCGATTCTCTTGAGCAGACAAACACGGAGAAAAACACGGTCAAGCGAACCGGCCAGACAGGCGACGAAATAAATGACGTTTTGAAACCGAAGAATCTTCCGAAAGACTCGACCGAGAATCATGGCAGCACAGCGGCAGACTCGACCATACACTAGGATAAGCCTTGCCGAATAGTAAATTTCTCGAGATAGCATCCGTCATTGGAACAAGAGAAGTGGCGAGCCGCACATACCTCACTGAATTCCATTCTCCCAAGATCGCATCGTCTGTAAAGGGAGGTCAGTTTGTGATGGTATCGTTTCCCGGCTCGATGGATCCTCTCCTGCCGAGAGCCTTCTCCGTCTGTGAAGTGAAGGGAGAGAGCATTTCGCTCTTTTATGTCGCTGTCGGCAGGGGAACCACCCGCCTGTCGGAAATGAAGAACGGTGACACAGTCATCCTGAACGGTCCCCTCGGAAGAGGATTCCCGGACCTGTCGAAGGGGGAGAAGGTTTGGATCGCCGTCGGAGGATCGGGCGCGGCCGTGCTCCCGGTCATAATTTCATCCGCAAGCAAGTGCGGCGCTTCAACGACATCCTTTTATGGCGCGAGGACGAGAAGCCAGCTGATGAATTTCGACAATATGGAAATCGACTTTGCTACAGATGACGGCTCATTGGGTTTTAGAGGTACCGTTGTCGAATTGCTCAAGGAAAGGATGCTTCTACTGAAGCCAGACAAATTGTTCGCCTGCGGACCGACACCAATGCTTGCCAATATCCAAAATGAATTCAAAAACATAGTACCCACGTATGTCTCCGTCGAGACGCCGATGGCATGCGGAATGGGACTTTGCCAGGGATGCCCGGTTAAGAAGAAGGATGGAACCGGCTACTTCCTTGCTTGCAAGGACGGGCCGGTGTTCGAAGCCCGGGAAATTGAACTCACCCCGGAGAGAATGATTTAGTGAAGACGGACCTCAGAATCCGAATTGGAAACCTGGAGCTCAAGAACCCGCTGATGACTGCTTCAGGCACATCGGGGTACGGCGACGAGCTGGGCGATTATTTCGATGTCTCCATGTTAGGAGCAATTGTTTCGAAATCGCTTACCCTTAAGCCGAAGATCGGGAACGAGCCACCGAGGGTCGCAGAAGTTTCATGCGGGATGCTGAATTCGATCGGCCTGGCGAATATCGGCATCGAGAAATTCATTTCAGAAAAACTCCCGAAGTTGAAGCAATCCGGCGCCACAATGGTGGCAAACATCGCTGCAAAGCGTGCCGAAGATTACGCCGCTCTAGCCGGGATGCTTGCTTCATTGGATGACATAAAAGGGTTGGAAGTGAACCTTTCCTGTCCGAACGTGAAAGAAGGGGGAATCGAATTCGGCAGCGATGCGAAGATGCTCGGAACGATCACCAAACTCGTTAGAAATGCTTTTCCCAGGACCCTGCTTATCAAGCTGACCCCGAATGTTACTCGAATAAGCGAGCTGGCTACAGCAGCTGAAGCCGAAGGAGCAGATGGAGTGACCGTGGCCAATACTTATGTGGGGATGGCCGTCGATATTTACAAACGTACTCCCAAGATTCACACTATCACCGGCGGACTATCCGGGCCTGCCATTAAACCTCTTACAATGGCAAAGGTATTTCAGGTCAGAAAGGCCGTGAAGATACCCATCGTCGCCAGCGGCGGTGCCTTCACCTGGCAGGATGTGGTCGAATATCTCATTGCCGGCGCCTCGGCCGTTGAATTGGGGACCGTGCTTTTCACTAAGCCCGATGTCCCGCAGGAAATTATCAGTGGAATTGAGACCTATCTCGGTGCGTCAGGCATGGGTTCCGTGGCAGAACTTGTAGGCACTCTCCGCGTGAATCCTGAAAAAACCCCGTCACGTTGACGTTTCGGACGAAGTTAAACTGAGTCCGTGAAACCATGGCCTACCCCACACTTTACATTCATGGATGTTTTATCGACTGAGGCAGTTCAAGAGCAGAATTTGACTCGAGAGACCTGCGGCGATTTCGGCGTGCAGCCGTAACCACTGCCCGCGAACAGAACTTTCAGGCAGACTTAGTTGTTCGAATTACAGGAAACAATTTGAAGCAAGAACAAGCCACCAGTTTTTTATACTCCCTTGAGCGATTCGGGATGAAAATGGACCTGGAGAATATCAGGGCGCTCATGGAGTATTCCGGCAACCCGCATGAAGGCTTGAGAATTATTCATGTCGCAGGTACGAACGGGAAAGGAAGCACCTGTGCCGCCATCGCCAGTGTCCTGACCGAAATGGGATACAAAACGGGACTCTATACTTCGCCACACATTGTGCGTTTTACCGAACGAATCAAAATCGACGGCGGGGAAATTTCCGAGGGCGACCTTGCAGACCTGACCGAGTACTTCCACCCGCAAATCGTCGCCTTGAAAGCAACGTTCTTCGAAGCGACCACTGCAATAATGTTCAAGTACTTCGCAGACAACCATGTGGACTATGCTGTGGTGGAGACGGGGCTCGGCGGACGGTTGGATGCAACGAACATAGTGGATCCTCTGGTTTCCGTCATCACGAGTATCGGATTCGACCATATGGAGATTCTCGGAAGTACGCTCGAGAAGATAGCGTTCGAGAAGGCGGGCATAATTAAACGAAACCGTCCGGCAGTCGTCAATGTAAACGAGGAATCGGTGCGCAACGTATTCAGGCAGGCGGCCGAAGACCGGGCCGCACCACTTTACTTTGTCCCGGATGTGTGTCGCTGCGACTTGAGGAGGTCGGACCTTGAAAGCTGCGTATTTGACGCGCGAGTTTTCGATGTCGAATATCTCGACTTGAAGCTTGGATTCGGAGGATTTCACCAGGTCGAGAATGCGGCGACGGCACTCTCTGCTTTCCGTGTGCTAAGCGAATCCGGAACAAGAATCGAGAAAGAGGGAATTTACAGCGGATTTGATGAAATCAGGAAAAATACGAGGCTCCGGGGACGGCTTGAAATCATCTCACGGGAACCTCTAGTAGTGCTGGACGTCGGGCATAATCCGGAAGGGATTAAGGCAACCGTGGAAAGTCTGTCTCAATTGGATGGAAAGCGGGGAACGCTCCTCTTTGGCGCCATGAAGGATAAGGATGCCAAAACGATGCTCGGCACCTTGCGGGAAAGGTTTTCAGATATTATCTTGACCCAGCTTCAAGTAGGGCGATCCCTTGACGTTGCAGAGTTGAAGAAATTAGCCGATGATATTAAATTGAAGGCGCCGGTATTTGGCAATTCCACTGAAGCATTAAGAGTTGCACTGAACCAGACCAGCGGAGATAGTTTCCTTTTAATCGCGGGATCCCATTATTTGGCAGGCGAAACGTTGCCGGTAATGGAAAAGACCGTTTTTGACCTTGAGAGTCATTAAATTATATCAATTCCATTTTGGGAATTCCAATCCCCACGATCTTTCGGACCTGACCCGATGAAGGGTAAATAATAGATCGCAAGATAAGAATTTATCCCATGGTGCATTTGCACCTCTATCAGGAAATCACACAACATTTCAAAAGTAATTCAAATTTCTTAGGAGGTAGTTTTCGATGACTGTAGATCTTGCAGAGCTGCAGGGAATGAAAGTGGCAGAATTGCATAAGTTGGCAAGAGAATTGGAGATTCCCGGCTATAGTGGGTTGAGAAAAGAGGAAGTAATCTTCAAAATCATGGAAAAGCAGAGCACGACTGTCAAGGAGGCTCCGCGGGCAGAAGCGCAGGTCCAACCGGAATCTCCCGGCATCTCGGTCAGCGCAGGTGTTCTGGACGTCCATGGCGACGGTTACGGATTCCTCCGCTCTCCAAAGTATAATTACCTGTCGTCGCCCGACGATATTTATGTTTCCCCATCGCAAATCAAAAAGTTCGGTTTAATGACCGGAGACACGGTGAGCGGCCAGATCAGGCCGCCGAAAGAGGGGGAAAAGTTCTTCGCACTGCTTCGGGTGGAGAGAGTGAACTTCAGGGATCCGGAGTTTACACGGGAGAGGGTTATGTTCGACAACCTCACTCCTCTCTATCCCAACCAGAAGCTCCATCTCGAGACCGTGCCGGGTGAATATTCCATGAGGATCATAGACCTTCTCGCCCCCATTGGAATGGGGCAGCGCGGTATGATAGTTTCTCCTCCTAAGGCAGGAAAGACGATACTGCTGCAGAAGATCGCCAACAGCATCACTCGAAATCATCCCGATGTGCGACTCATAGTCCTCTTGATCGACGAACGACCGGAAGAGGTTACCGACATGGAGCGGTCCGTCAACGCTGAGGTCGTCAGCTCGACATTCGACGAGGAGCCACAGCGGCATACCCAGGTAGCAGAGATGGTCCTCGAAAAGGCAAAACGGCTTGTCGAAGCAAAGAACGACGTCGTTATCCTGCTGGACAGCATCACCCGCCTGGCACGAGCATACAACGCCACTGTGCCGCACAGCGGTAAGATCCTCTCCGGCGGTATAGACTCCAATGCGCTCATCAAACCGAAGCGTTTCTTCGGCGCAGCCAGGAATATAGAGGAAGGCGGCAGCCTGACTATCATCGCTACGGCACTCATCGAAACCGGCAGCAGGATGGACGAAGTTATTTTCGAAGAGTTCAAGGGAACAGGCAACATGGAAGTGGTGCTTACCCGCGAGCTGGCAGACAAGAGAATATTCCCTGCCATCGACGTCAACCGCAGCGGAACGAGGCACGAGGAACTGCTTCTCTCTCCGGATGAACTGAACAGGATTTGGGTATTACGAAAGATACTGAGTGATTATTCTCCAGTCGATGCGATGGACTTTCTATTGGATAAGATGCGCGGTACCAAGAACAATAAGGAATTCCTCAAAGCAATGAACAGCTAAGAAAGGAGGTCCATATGAGACAGGTGGTTATTGCGAGCGCCTGTCGCACTCCAATCGGCTCTTTCCAGGGGGCATTAAGCAGTCTTTCCGCGACAAAGCTGGGGGCGATAGTCATCCAGGAGGCTGTGAAACGCGCGGGACTTTCTCCCGGGCAAGTTGAAGAAGTATTCATGGGATGTGTCCTGACCGCGGGGGTCGGCCAGGCACCCGCAAGACAAGCGTCCATTTTCGCAGACCTCCCTAACAGCACTACGTGTACAACCATCAACAAAGTGTGCGGCTCGGGACTTAAATCCGTGATGCTCGCGGCACTTACCATCATGACCGGCGAGGCGGACATAGTCGTTGCCGGCGGAATGGAAAGCATGTCGAACGCGCCGTACCTCCTCGACAAGGCACGATCGGGATACAGGATGGGTGACGCGAAGGTTATCGACTCGATGGTGAAGGACGGGCTGTGGGACGTCTACAACGATTATCACATGGGAAGTGCTGCCGAGCTTTGCTCCCGCGAATGTCACATACCGCGCGCGGCACAGGATGAATTCGCCGCACTCAGCTACAAACGTGCGCTGGAAGCAATCGAAAAAGGATTCTTCAAGGACGAGATCGTCCCGGTGCCGATCAGGTCGAAAGACGGTTCTACAACTTATGTTGCCGAGGATGAGGAACCGCAGAAGGTGAAATTCGACAAGATCCCGCAGCTTCGGCCCGCCTTCGAAAAAGACGGCACGGTAACGGCAGCGAACGCGAGCAAGCTGAACGACGGCGCATCGGCCCTGGTCCTGATGTCGGAGGAAAAGGCCAAAGAACTCGGCGTGAAGCCCCTTGCAAGGATAACCGCGCAGGCTTCTGCAGCGCAGGCCCCGGAATGGTTCACAACCGCGCCGGCAACCGTAATAGAAAAGCTATTCAAGAAAACGGGTTTGACTAAAGAAGACATAGACCTCTTTGAAATCAACGAAGCCTTCTCGGTGGTTTCTTTGGCTGTAAATCAGCTGCTGAGTCTCGACCCTGAAAAAGTTGATGTCCACGGCGGCGCGGTCGCACTCGGACATCCGATAGGCGCAAGCGGCGCCAGGATTCTAACGACGCTTATCTACGCGATGCAGCGTCGCAATGCTCATCGTGGAATTGCGGCACTCTGCATCGGCGGAGGAGAAGCGACGGGAGTAATAATTGAAAGGTGAATAATGGAAATTAATAGTGTAGCTGTCATAGGAGCGGGAACGATGGGTAATGGCATCGCCCACGTCCTTGCCCTGGCCAAGTTCAACGTCTGCCTGATCGACGTCAGGCGTGACGCGGTCGAAAGGGGTATGGGATATGTCAGACATAACATGGACCGCCAGGTAAACAAGGGAATCATTACAGAGGACCAGAAGAATGAAGCCTTGAACCGGATATCCCAATCCACATCGGTTGAAACAGGCGTTCGTGATGTTGAATTTGTCATTGAGGCGGCGACTGAGAATGTAAAGGTGAAGAAGGATCTCTTTCACACTTTGAGCGATATTTGCAAACCCGACGCAGTCCTGGCGAGCAACACTTCATCCATCTCAATTACGGACCTCGCCGCTGCCACATCCAAACCGGACAGAGTGATCGGGATGCATTTCTTCAACCCGGTGCCCGTGATGAAACTGATCGAAATAGTCCGCGGCCTCGCCACCTCAAACGACACCTACGAGATAGTGCGGAATCTTGCGTATAAGATCGACAAAGTCCCGGTAGAGGTACAGGATTATCCGGGCTTCGTGTCAAACCGGATCCTGATGCCCATGATAAATGAGGCAGTGTTCTGCGTCATGGAAAACGTAGCCTCGGCCGAGGCGGTCGATACCGTTATGAAGCTCGGAATGAATCATCCGATGGGCCCGCTCGCCCTGGCGGATTTGATCGGACTCGATGTCTGTCTCGACATAATGAACGTCCTGTTTCACGGAACTGGAGATCCCAAGTACAGACCGTGCCCACTTCTCAAAAAGATGGTGGCCGGCGGTTTCTTAGGAAGAAAATCCGGCAAGGGATTCTACTCCTACGAATCAAAAGCATCCTAGCAGCTTAAGCAACTTCACATACTCAAAACAGGAGCAGTGAGATGGTCGATTTCGATCTAACCGAAGAACAATCGATGATTAAACAAGCCGCGCACGACTTCGCTGAGAAGGAACTGGTTGCCGGTGCGGCGGAGCGTGACGAGAAAGAACAATTTCCCCGGGAACAGATCAAACAGATGGCCGAACTGGGCTTCATGGGGATGATGGTCCCGCCCGAACATGGAGGGGCCGGTCTGGACACGGTGAGCTATGTCCTAGCGCTCGAAGAGATAAGCAGGGCAGACGCCTCTGCGGGCGTAATAATGAGCGTCAACAATTCTCTGGTTTGCTGGGGACTTGAGAAATTCGGTACTTCCGCCCAGAAAGAAAAATATTTGAAACCGCTTGCGTCCGGAAAGTTGCTCGGAGCGTTTTGCCTGTCCGAACCCGAAGCGGGAAGCGATGCGGTCAATCAAAGGACCACCGCGACCCGTGACGGAAAATTCTATGTAATTAACGGCACGAAGAATTTTATAACAAATGGCGCAAGCGCCGACGTGCTCCTGGTGATGGCCACGACTGATAAGTCGAAGGGTGCACGCGGTGTGAGTGCGTTCATAGTGGAAAAGTCGTTTCCCGGCGTGTCCGTATCGAAGAAGGAGCACAAACTGGGAATCAGGAGCTCCGACACCGCCCAGATTACATTCGATGGTTGCAGGGTACCCGAGGATAACAGGATCGGTGAAGAAGGTTTCGGATTCAAGTTCGCGATGATGACGCTGGACGGCGGCAGAATCGGCATTGCATCCCAGGCTATCGGTATCGCGCGCGCCGCGCTCGATGCATCGCTCAAATATGTCAAGGAAAGAAAAGCGTTCGACAAGCTTCTCCTGGAGTTTCAGGCTATCCAGTTCAAGCTCGCCGAAATGCACACGAATATCGAAGCGGCACACCTGCTCACTCTTTATGCCGCATTGAAAAAGGACAACGGCGAGAGATTCACAAAAGAAGCGGCCATGGCAAAGCTTTTCGCATCGAAGGTAGCGGTGGACGCGGCTTTGGAAGCCATACAGATACACGGAGGCTACGGCTATCTGAAAGATTTCCCCGTTGAGCGATATTTGAGAGATGCGAAAATCACGGAAATATATGAGGGAACTTCAGAAATACAGCGTATCGTGATCGCCAGGGAAGTGCTTGACGTGAAGTAGCCGCACACTCTCCGTGCGGTTCACGACTCTCTTTCCAGCCGGTTGATTTCTGCGGTCCCGTTCATTCGAGGTTCTGAAAAACTGAAAACAGCAAATTAAGGATGAAAAATGAAGAAGTCGTTACTTGTCGTATTATCTCTATTGTTAACGATTCCGGGATCGACGCTAATGGCTGAACTACGGGTTCTACCGACTCCGAAGTATGCCAGTGAAGAAAGAGGAAGCATAAGGTTCGGCAGGCTGGAAGCGGCCTTCTCGGAAGCGGCCGAAGATCCGGCTTCGATCATCGAACTGGAACACTATTTCGGAAAGAATTTCACCCAGAAGAAAACGCGGTCAAGGGATGTAGTCCTCCTCGAGACCCGTCTATTAGGGAACACCCCCCCTGAAAACATGCCTGCAATCCCCCCGGCGATTCGGGACAGCGTTTTGTCTTCGCCCGACGGCTACTTCCTGTTCTGCCGAAACCGGCGCATCGAGATATTGGCAAATACCAGAACGGGAATTTTCTATGGAGTAGCGACTCTGCTGCAGCTGGTGCAGAAAGACAAGAGAGGATACATGGTGCCCGTAGTCACGGTTGCCGACTACCCATCGTTGAGAATGAGAGGCATCAGCGACGATATAAGCCGGGGACAGATTTCGAAGCTCGACAACTTCAAGAAGATCATTCGCTTCATTGCCATGTACAAGATGAACGTCTATATGCCTTATATAGAAAACGAGTTCGACTTCAAGATGTATCCGGATTTCAGCGAGGGACGAGCGCCGCTCACCGTGAAGGAAGTTGCGGAGCTGGATAAGTACGGCAAGCTTTACCATGTCGATATAATTCCCGCCTTTGAAACGCTCGGACATATGGAAGATGTTCTGTACAAGAAGGAGTTCGAGAAGTACGCCGAGTTCCCCGGCGCCACGTGTATCGATATTTCTAGCGATTCGGCCTTCGGCTTCATGAAGAACCTGTTGTCGGAAATAGCCCCGGCCTTCTCGAGCAAGTATTTCAATATGTCTGCGGATGAAAGCTTCGACGTCGGACTCGGTGCGAGCAAGCATCTGGTGGATTCTCTAGGCATCGACGAAGCGCATGCGGAATATTACAAGAAAGTGTATAACGTGCTTAAGTCGCTCGGAAAGCAAGTGATGATGTACGGAGATATCATACTAAAGAATCCGAACATCCTTTCGGAAATTCCCAAAGACATCACCATTGTCGACTGGCATTACGGCGCGTCGTTCGATTATCCGAGCGTCCAGGTCTTCAAACAGGCCGGTTTTCCGTTCCTGTCTTCTCCCGCAGTTTGGAATTTCATCGGACCCTTCCCGAATTTCTACAACAGCTATGCAAACATTCAATACTTTGCACGGGAAGGCTACGAGGGCGGAGCAGAAGGACTGCTCGTTTCCACATGGAATGACAACGGGGGCGCCGATCTGCGTGAACTGAATTACCCGGGATACGCGTGGGGCGCGGAATGCGCCTGGAATCCGGCGACTTCGTCCGCGGCACATTTCGAGAACGTGTTCTTCCCGCAATATTTTCAGACGAAATCGCAGCTGCCTCGTATCGTCTATGAACTCCTAAGCTCGCCCGGCAACCAGATCAGCTGGTATGAATTCTGGCGCGCCCCATTCGTCAGCATGCGCGATTATAATGTGCCCTCGCGAACCGAGAGCATCGAATCTTCCATTCCTGAAGTGCTGACGCTCATCAAGGAGGCTCGCAAAGTCGTGGGAGCCAACGAAGACATACTCGACCTCTATGAACTCGCTGCAAAGATGGACAAGTATTGGGCGGACAAAGTCACGGACGTGATTAAAATGAGATACATATCGGCCGACAGCATGTTGTCGCCACCTGAAAAAGAAGAGCAGATTAAGCCGATAGAAGATCACCTTCTAAGTACCGTTGCATATTTGAAAGCTGAATACACTAGACTCTACCTGCGCACCAACCGCTACCCGATGCTGCAGCTCCTGGAAGGCAGATTCGAAGATCAGGAGAAGGACCTGAAGCAGGGGACGGCACAGATGCTGGCAGGCAATTCCGATTACAATCAGCTCATAGAATCGCAGTTCATTTATTATCCGGACAGCCGGCCTTATTCCCGAGAAGGGAGCAAAGTCGACTCCGCCACTTTCCAGAAGAGTTTCAATCTGGCTGAGCTTCCAAAGCAAGCAGAGCTCCAGCTGATAGGCGATACCTATTGCAAGCTCTACGTCAACGGGACATATCTCGGCGATGTTAAAGCACGACGGACTCTGACGCTGAATGTCGAGCGCAAGCGGGTGCAGGTGTTCGATATCGGCAGTTTTCTCCAGAAAGGGAATAATACGATTACCGTTCAGGCGGTCAACTTCAACAAGCTCGGATCGGCAGGATGCAATGTTACCGCCCTGCTTGGAAATGACACGTTGAGAACGGACAACACCTGGAAGGTTGCAGAAGGCATCGTAGCCCCTGACACTACCGCCAACGTGAGCTTTGTAGGCGCCATGGGCTATGATAACGGCTGGACTGTTACGGCTCCGGATTTCTCTTTGAAATTGAGGTCTTGGATCGAAAGATAGAACTCACCGACAATTGAGTCCCACTTGAAGTTCTGACGGTCACCGATCCATCCAGGCAAGACTCGACTGAGGTGAGGTGACCGTTTTAATATCAGGTAGACGAATCGACGCCGGCATTTTCGGCGCGCAGGAATACTGTCTTGGACTAGTATGCATGTGTTCGCAAAACAAAAGGAGGACAAGCGATGGTCGGGACAAAAATAATCCGCGGGGCGAGTGAAGCACATCAATTCCAGCTCCTTATCAAGAATATCCTTGAGGCGGGTCTGCGCTATGAGCCTCAAAGGGAGATCGTCTACAGAGATCTGGTGCGCTACGACTATTTTACACTCAAGGACAGAATCAGCCGGCTCGCCAATGTTCTCAGCGGCCTGGGCGTTGGGCCGGGCGACACCGTCGCGGTACTCGACTGGGACAGCCACAGGTATCTTGAAGCCTATTTCGCGGTGCCTATGATGGGTGCCGTGATGCACACAGTGAACGTAAGGCTGTCTCCCGCACAGCTTCTTTACACGATGAAACATGCTGAAGACAAAGTCGTGCTCGTCAATTCGGAATTTCTTCCCTTGATCGACCGCATCTCCCCGGACCTCACCTCAGTCGAGCACTACATCCTTCTCACCGACGAGGAGAAGCGGCAGGAAGCAAAAGTTAAATTTTCCGGCGAATACGAACAGCTCCTTGCACGCAGTGACCCGAATTATGATTTCCAAGAGTTCGATGAAAACAGCGTTGCAACAGTCTTTTATACGACCGGGACGACGGGTGAGCCGAAAGGCGTGTATTTCACACACCGTCAGCTCGTGCTTCATACGCTGTCGATAACCGCATCCGTCGGAGCATATCAATCGCAGGGAAGGTTCCGTTCCGATGATGTCTACATGCCGCTGACTCCCATGTTTCATGTTCATGCATGGGGACTGCCGTACATGGCAACCATGCTCGGGGTGAAACAAGTCTATCCGGGAAAGTACGAGCCTGCTATGCTCATGAAGCTCTTGGTCACAGAAGGCGTAACGCTCTCGCACTGCGTACCGACAATCCTCCACCTGCTCGTCACGAGCCCCGCCGCGAAGTCCGTTGACCTTTCCAAATGGAAGGTTATCATTGGCGGCTCGGCACTGCCAAACGGATTGGCTGAGGCAGCGCTCAAACTTGGAATAGATGTTTACTCCGGGTATGGCATGTCCGAGACCTGTCCGGTGTTGACGATAACGTATCTTACCAAGGAAATGCTTGACAGTGACACAAGCTCACAGGTGAAGTACCGGGTCAAGACAGGAATTCCCGTGCCCTTCGTCGACCTGAAGATAGTCGACGAAGCCGGGAAGGAGGTGGCCCACGATGGAAAGTCGGTAGGAGAAATAGTGGTCCGGGCACCTTGGCTCACACCCGGCTATTTTAAGGACGACGAAATGAGCAGTGCGCTCTGGCGCAGCGGATGGTTACATACCGGGGACATGGCCAATATCGATGGGGCGGGCTATGTCGAGATCGTCGACCGGCTGAAGGACATGATCAAAACCGGAGGGGAATGGGTCTCCTCGATAGAGATCGAGAGCCTGCTCAGCCGGCATGAAGCAGTTTCCGAAGTGGCTGTTGTCGGCGTCCCGAGCGAGCGGTGGGGTGAACGTCCGTACGGAATTGTCGTATTGAAACCCGACTTTGCCGGAAAGATCGACGGCGAAACACTCCGGGGTTTCCTGAAGAAGTTTGTCGACGAAGGCATGATGAACTCATGGAGTCTTCCGGACAGGATCCTGTTCGTCGACGCGATTCCGAAAACCAGCGTCGGCAAGATCGACAAGAAACAAATAAGGGCAAGTCTGGCCTCCCACCTATCCGGTGAAAAATACACTGATGAAACTAAATGACGCGTGATAACGATATGAACCTATTCAGAGATGCATCCCTCGAATTCGTGAATCAGCTCAGCAGGAACACGATGGGAGAGCAAATTGGGATTGAAATTACGGAAATAGGGGCGGACTACCTGAAGGGAAGGATGCCGGTGGATAGGAGGACGATTCAGCCTTTCGGTATTCTTCACGGAGGCGCTTCAGCAGCCCTGGCCGAAACGCTGGGAAGCATTGCCGGAACGCTGGTGCTGGACGCCGAAAGAGTATTTTGCGTCGGCCTGGAAATAAAT
>JBJKPN010000189.1:0-11050 GCA_046706365.1 Candidatus Kryptoniota bacterium
AGTTCACTGCCACGCCGATACCGTTGCCGACTATGAATCCGATGATCAGCATGAAGAAGACCTCGAGAGCCACCGCGACGACGAGTCTCTCCTGCGACATTCCCAGCGACAGCATGACGCCATATTCCCTGAAACGCTCCGTAATAGACATCAGAACGGTGTTCAATATCCCGAAACCGACGACGAACAAAAGTATGATTATGTAGAGGACGCCGCTGGAGTTGTCCAATTCTATCATCTGTTTGAGCTGCGGCAGCAGGTCCTGCCATGGCAGCGCGACAAGGCCTTCGGATTTCAGCACCTTATCGAGGTGGCCGGCCAGCTTCGGGAGATCGTCCGGATTGCGAACCGATATCGCTATTGCATTTATCCTGTTTCCCATGTTGAGGAAATTCTGGAGGTCCGCGATGTTCATGAAGATCCCCATCCGGTCGAACTCGTTCGATCCGGTCCTGAAGGTCCCCACGATTCTGACGAACATATTGCCGAGTATCCCGTCGAAGCCCTGCGCCAGGACGACAACCGAGTCGCCGACCTGCGCTCCCAGGTTCTCCAGGAGCTTGTCTCCTACCACGACTTCCGGGACTCCATCCGGGCCGGCAACGGAGCTATCGGACAGAAATCGTCCGGATCTTATCTTCTTGGGAAAATCGGTGACGGTGTTTTCCGTCTTCGGGTCCACGCCCATGATCATCACGCCGAGAGACTGGTCGCGGTAACTCAGCAGGGCGTCGGCTCCTATTCTTGGAGAGCTTCCATCGATCGACGGCGAGTCCTTCAGCGCCTCCTCGATCTCCGGAGTCATCACGAAACTCTTCTGAAGCGTGGGACTCTTGTTGTAGCCTGTCTTCTGAATCTGCAGATACCCCGTCGACACCCGGACGGCTGTCCTGATGGTCTCGGCGTACGTTCCGTACTGCATTCCGCGCTGAATGATGGAAAGGGTAATCGCAAAGATTACCGCGGACATCGCTATGAGCGAGCGCCGCCAGTTTCTCCAGAGACTCCGCCATGCCAGTCGAATCAGGAGCATTTCTTCGTCATTATCCTTTCAAACAAATCATTTGGCATTTCATTGTCCCGGTATTTCGTCATTGTCTTCTCATCTGTCTATTGTGATATACCGCAGCGCTTCGTCGATGGGAATCGGACTGATGTCTCCTTTGATCTCGTCCGTATGCTGCATCGGGTCGATCGGCCATCCGCGCAGCCAATCGTATTGCAGCGTCTCGGGCGTCATGCCGGAAATCGGGATGCAGAAATCGAAAGTATACTTGCCGATTGCACCCAAACAGTCCGCGAAGCCGAACCAGTAAGTACCGAACTTGTACAGTGACGTCGGGAATACGCAATGATAGGCTATGGAATAAATCCTGGAGCCGCTTGCAAGCTCTTTCGTCATTACCGGCCGCCGGAGCATGATCCTGTTCGCGGCCGGGTCGATTGCCGAGACGCTGTTTACCTCGAGGTAATCGTCGCCTGCATATGCGACGATCTCGCCGATCGTAAAGGCTGAGGCGTCGGCTACGTTCAGAATTTGCGAGCCCTCCTTTGCGGAGGTGGCTAAGGTGGTTGAGCCCCGCCGGCGAAGTATGGAATACGTCTGTCTGGTCCAGTGAATCCCGTCGCCCGCGGGAGATGTGTATTCAACCGTATAGAATCCGTCGGCTTTGTTGTAAAGCTGGCAGTACATCCTGAGAGTCGCTCCATCCTGAATGACGCAATAGGGAGTAACCTGCGAGTCGGATCCGCTGAGCGAAATAATATGAACGGGTCTGCCGTTCCTGTCCGTATACATTTTCCAGCTGTTCGGAAGGCCGCTCGGGCTGAACGCGACGACGCTGTAAGTCGAGAAGCTCGCGCCATGATTTGCCATGTACATTTTGAACCTGCGGTCCGGATTGCGGTCGGCGGGATCGTATATGATGTACGGGACGCCGGGGCCGGGGTCCATCCCGTCGAAATGGGCAGGGAAGACCGGGTTGTGAGAGTACTCCTTCCAGGTTTCGCCGTTGTTTTTGGATTCGAAGACTCCGACCGCGCAGCCCGTTCCGTCGTTTCCATTGTTCGGATAACCTTCAGCGTAAACGTAGATGGTGCCGTCGATCCGAATGGGGAATCCCCATGTCACTCCGCCATGCCGCCAGCCTGATTTCGGAGTCGGACCGCTTATGCGTTTCCACGGCCCCTTCATGCCGAATCCGCGAGAGAACATGCAATACAACGCCGGTATCTCATTCCCGTCGCGGTAGCTGCCGGTTCCATCGTATGTGGCAAAAGTAAATGGCGTTAGTTTCACATGCCGGATTGACTGATGGATTAGGCCGCCCTTATTCTGAGCCGTGGTATTGTAATCGATTTGCAACCGGCTTGTTGGCGTGCAGGCGTATCCCGGCGAGGCAAAGAAGACCAGGGCTGCGGCTGCGGCAATCGCCACGAGACTCCAATTCCCGCTTCGCCAATATCTGAATTCAATATCCATCATGTTCCGAATTTCTCATTTCATCCAGGATGCAGGGATTAAGAGGTCGCCTTCTCAAGTTGATAATAGCTCTCCGAAAGGTCAACACGATTTCGGTCCTCTCAGAAAGATTCGCTCACTTTTGCAAAAGGAGCGGATTTCGAATATCTGTCTGGATCTCATTCCCGGACTTTCATTATGGTCGCTCAGTTCTGTTCTCATGCAGTTCTTATCGCCTCAACAGGCTGCAGCCTTACCGCCTTCAGTGCCGGGTAAACCGCCCCGAGGAGTGTCACCGCGGGAATGACGACGACGGTCTGGACGACAGTCGAGGGCTCGAGAACGGGGTAGATAATGCTCCCGATGCCGAGCGATTTCAGACTGGCTGAGAACATTGACAGATCCCATCCCGACCGCGACAGGGAGGAGAACCACACGTAGGCTGCCGCCAGGCCGACGGCCGTTCCGATGATGGCAAGATAAAGTGCTTCCATCATCACCATCTTGAATATTTTTCCATTCGACATTCCAATTGCCATCGAAACGCCGAACTCGTGTGTGCGTTCCATAACCGACATCAGCATTGTGTCTATTATGCCGAACACGAGGGCGAAGGCAACAAGCACGGCGATAAGATAAAGTGCCTGTTTGTACAATTCGAGCTGAGCGACGAGGAGCGGAAGCATCTGCTCGTATGTTAGAATTTCATATTTGCCGGAAGACTCAGGCAACGAGGCGATCTGCGCTTCGAGGCGGGAATCGAGTGAACCGAGTTCGTGCGGATTTTCCGGGTTTATTACGAACTCAGAAATAAGACCGTCGGCATTGAGCATCTGTTTCGCGGTTTGAATCGGAATGTAAACATGAGACTGGTCGAAACCGGAATTGAAAGTTTCGAATATGCCGGAGACCCGGCAGGCTTCAGAACCGACACTCCCGTCAATTTGCGATGCCATGATGACCACTTTGTCGCCGAGACCGACCCTCAGTTTTTCGGCAATGGATGAACTTATAAGGATCTGCCCCGGTTCGCCCGACAGATATGAACCTTTCGTGATGTGTTTGGAGATCGTGCTTATCTTCCTCTCCTCGCTCGGAATGATGCCGACAATCGAGACGCCATAGGAATTGTAAGCGCTGCTGATGAGGCCGAAGACCCGCAGGCGTTCGGAATACCTTAGGCTGGTGCTGTCGCTCTCGAGGACGCTGCGAGCCGGGGCAGGATCAGTCATGCTGTTTTCAAGAGTCGGATCAGACTGGTATCCCGCCTTATGAATCTGTATGTAGCCCGCGTCCGCGCCGATCTGGTTCGTAAGCATCTGCTGCAGCATGCCGACGGCGAATCCCTCGGTCAACACGAGCGCGAGAACACCGACCACTATCGAGGTAACCAGGATGAGCGATCTTCTTTTGTTCCGCAATATGTTGCGCCATGCAATGCGGCTAATCAATTCAATTAAGCTCCAATTTCCAATCGCCAAAGTCGGAACAAACTCGAACTGCGAAGCTGCAAATTCCAACGTGGGAAGGCAGGGCTTTGACGTTATCTCTTTGTGAGTTGGAAGTTGTTTGGTGGTTGGAGTTTGAGATTTGGAATTTCATTTCAAGTGTACCTTATGCCCTTCAGAGGCTCAAGTCTTGCAACGCGCCACAGGGGATACACCGCAGCCGCGACTGTTATGGCAAGCACGATCACTCCTGCGGTCACAAATATTCCAGGGGATAACGAGGAAGGCACAATCGGTTGAAATCCCCATTCGTGGACATACTGTCCGATGTTGCCGCCGAGGACGATCGGATGTTTAATGAAATGATAGTTTATGCCCGCGCCGACCGCGTCCCCGATGACGAACCCGATTAGGACCATGAACAGCATTTCGACGGCAGTGGTGACGGCCAATTTGAAATTCGACATGCCGATGGAGAGCAGCACCCCGAATTCCCTGAACCGCTCTGTTACCGACATCAGGAGGGCATTGAGGATTCCGAAGCCGACCACGGCGAACAGTATCGTGAGAAACAGTATGTGTGCTGCATGGCTGAAGCCCATGGTCTGCTTGAGTTGAGGAAGGAGCTCCTGCCAGGGAACCGCAACCAGTCCCTCGTCTTTGAGCATCGGGTTAAGAGTGCTGACAATTCTGTCCAGGTCGGGCGGACTCTTTATCGACAGGGCGAGAGCGTTCACTCTTTTCCCCATTGCGAGGAAATTCTGCAGGACCGGGATACTCATAAATGCGCCGGTTCTGTCGAACTCATCCGAGCCGGTCCTGAAGGCCCCGACGATACGCACGAACATATTTCCGAGAACTCCGTCGTAACCCTGTGCGAGAAGAACGATGGAATCCCCGACGTTCGCGCGGAGGTTTCTGAGCAGTTTGTAGCCGACCACAACGTCGGGGAGGCTGTCGTTATCGAGGAACCTCCCCTCGGCGATCTTCCGCGGAAAATCCGTGATAAGGTCTTCGGTTTTCGGCTCTACTCCCATGATCATCGCGCCGAGAGAGTGGTTCCGGTAGCTGAGGAGTCCGCCTGCCTGAATCCTTGGCGAGCTGCCTTCGATCATCGGGTCGGATTTAAGCGCGGATTCTATTTCGGGTGTAACCGCGAAACTCTTCTGAAGCGTCGGGTTGTCGTTATAGCCCATCTTCTGTATTTGCAGGTAGCCTGTCGATGAACGCACGGCGGTTCTCAATGACAGGGCAAATGTGCCGTCGTCGAAACCAAGCCTGACCACCGCGAACATTACGGCGAAAGCGATGGCGGAGATGACGAGAATCGATCGCCTCCGGTTTCTCCAGAGGTTGCGCCAGGCGATGCGAATCAGCAGTCTCATATGTTCGAAGTTTCTGTCGGCCCGGCCCTTTGCTTGAGCCTCTCGTGGATGTCGCACAGGCCGATGAAAGTGTGCAGTCGAGCGAGCCGGCCGCTTATCACGGTGTAAAGGGGTGAATCCAGGAGCTGCGGTTCGAGCATGACCGGGGCCTTCCTTATCGCTCGAGCTCTTTCAGTGAGAAGACGCTTTCCGGAATTCTCTGGTCAAAAGTCGCCTCGTCCATTTTGATTTCGGTCGAGTGCGTCTTGTCCGCATTGTACATCGTCCAGACGGTCGGAATCAACCGGCCGCCCATCACCTTGAAGTCGCTCATCACCATTGTGCGCATGAGTTTGCCTTTTTCGTCGAAGTACTCGGCCTTTGCGGGGAGGTCGTCTCCCTTGCGGGCCCAGTAAATGATCTTACCCCAGACAACCGGTGCGTTGGGCTTCGGCAGCAGCTGCAGTTTCCAGCACTCCGCTCCAGCGATCTTTTCGGTGCCCTCGATTGTGATGTCGTAGTCCTGGGCGAGGGTCTCTTCGCGGACCATGTCGTCGTATGTATAATCGGATCCGTTCCATGACTGGAGCATCATGGAAGGGGGGATGCGGATAGTGGTCTCCGTATTCCTGAGATACATCCAGATGTCGTTGCCGAGTTTAAGTGTCCGGTTTCCCGCTTCCCGAACAGGTGAGAGAATTTTGACGAGCGCTTTCGACGTCCCGCTTGTCCAGCTCTCCATCTTCATCGTCCTGGTATAGTCCGGAGTCCTGATAATCATTTCCATAATCGAGTGGCTGGATATCTTGCCCTTGATGGCGTCCTCAGCCCTCTGAATAATTTGTTTCCCGTCCTGCGCGAATAAGCTCCCGGCGAATGCCAGTAAGAGTATAGTACATGACACTAAAAGGCGACGCATTTTGTAGACTCCTGTTATTGTTGGTCACAAACCTGATCCGGCCCTTCGAGGGCATCGTCTCAGGCTCGTATGGCCTCTATTAGGAAATTGACGCTGTCAATGACTTGCTTTTTGACATCCATATCTTTGACGCCGATGGACCAGATTAGAACCGTTCCCTCCATCAGGCTCAGGATCGAGTTGGCCACCTGGTGAGGCTCTACACTTTTAAACTCGCCTGCTTGAATTCCTCTATTTATTATCGACTCGAGCATGGAATGGTAGACTTCGAATTCCTCCTTCACAATCTTCTTTATCTTTTTATCGCGGAGGGCAAGCACATACAGTTCCTGGATTACGGGTCTGAACTTCATCATTTCGTCCATTTCCTCGACTGCGAGGTCGAGAAAACCCTGAAGCCGCTCCGTTGCCGAGCCGGGAGAGTCGACAACCGTTTTAAGCCTGTCGAGTCCCGAGCTGAAAAAGGTGTTCAGCAGTTCTTTGATCAGGTCGTCCTTGCTACTGAAGTACCAGTAAATGGCGCCTTTGCTCAGGCCCGATTCCTGGACGATGTCCTCCATGCTTGTTCCTTTCAGGCCTTTCCTGGCGAAGGCCTTGATAGAGGCATTCATTATCTGGCTTCTGCGCCTGGCGCTGTGTTCCTGATCTTTTTTTCGCGGCATCGTTAATAAACCGACCGGTCGGTTTAGGAATAAGTTAGCGCTTCACTTCGAGGCTGTCAAGTGAAACAAATGCGAATTCTGAGCCCGTCCTTTGAGATTGTGGGAAATTCGGGAGGAAGTGTTAAACGGCAAAGGCGGGTAAAGGCCCCGGACCTGCAACCCGGATGTCCGTTCACCCGCCGGTGTGTGGCGTTCGGTCTAAGGTGTCGAATCGGTCGACATCAACCGGTCACTCAAACCGGATCTGCCGCATGTCAATGAACGCCCTTTGCGTTTAGAAACTGACTGTATTTCTTATCGACCTGCATGATGTGATTGTTCAGCCATTCCTTCAGAAAATTCATCACTTCCATTGTAATGACTGCCTTGCCCGTTGAGAATTTGCCGCCGATGTCGAGCACCTGCCTCGTGAGGTCTTCATGTTCCTTCTTATGTCTCGCACCTTCCGGGTAGCCGTGCTTTTCAAAGAGCTTTTCTTCGGTCGAGAAATGATAAACCGTGTAGTCGGTTAATTCTTTAAGTATCTTGCCCAATGCTTCCTTGCCCTTGCCCTCTTTCATCGAATCATGCAGCTGATTAATCAAATCCACGAGTCGTTTGTGCTGCGTGTCAATTTCCGCAATGTTTACGCTGAGGTTCTGAGACCACTGGAATAGTGGCATGGTAGTTCTCCTTAAATTTCATTCTGCAGTTTGTGGTGTCGCACGTCGAATGGACTGGACCCCTGTCAATCAAGTATCGGAATAATATTCGGGGTTCTTTAATCCGGGGAAATCCGGAATTTCACTCGCCGGCTCACTGCTTATCTGTTTTCCCGTGCTTTTTCGTCATCTTCACGCTATCTTCTTTTCATAACAGGGCAAAAAAAATTGAATAAACTTATAGTCGCTTTGGACCTGCTTTTGGTCGCAGTCGTTGCATACGTTTCGTGGTTCCTCATGATAGACTACAGGACTTTTCAGGGCAGGGAACACCTCCCTTTTATCATCTGGACGGTCGATATCATTGACTTGTTTATTCACGAGGGGGGGCATTTTGTATTCGGCTTTCTCGGCCGCGTGATCTATTTCATGGGAGGCTCGCTGATGCAGGTTGTTCTCCCCGCGCTCACGGTTTGGGTCTTCCTGAAATCCGGCTTCCGGACTTTGATAGCGACGCTCTACTGGCTCGGGCAGAATCTGGTGAACGTTTCCGTCTACATCGCCGACGCGCCATACAAGCGCCTCCCATTGATATCGGACAGTGCTATTCACGACTGGAACTGGATCTTCAACCATTTCGGCGCCATGAATCTTGCCGCCCCTGTTTCGACTACGGTGTTCGTCGCAGGAATAATTTCCTGCTCAGGGGCGTTTCTAGCCTCAATTTATTTTCTGGTAACCGATTTCAAAGAAACTCTTATATCAGGATAAAGTAATGATAAAACATATGGTACTTTTCAAATTCAAATCTTCTATAACCGCGGGAGACATCTCGAAACTCGAAGAGGGACTTGGTTCTCTTCCCTCAGAAATCCCGGAAATAAAGAGTTATGAGTTCGGGCGCAACGTCGTGAAGTCGGAAAGGTCGTTCGATTTCGCACTCGTATCGGGATTTGACGATCTTGAGTCTTTGCAGAAGTACAGCAAGCACCCCAGGCACCTCGAGGTGTTGAAACTTATAAATGAAATCTGCGATAGTATTAAATCGGTTGACTTTGAAGCAATTACCAAAATATGATGCCGTACCGGGGTGAGGGTCTTCTTAACGGGACGCGTTCGCAGCGGCCACAAACTGAAACAGCGGAAATGAGAAAGAATGTCTGAACCCATTTTGCGGACAACCGGCCTCGGGAAGAGGTTCGGCAGCCGATGGGCGGTGAAAGATCTTAACCTCGAAGTCAATGCCGGGGATGTCTTCGGCTTCCTGGGTCCCAACGGTGCGGGGAAGAGCACAACCATCAGGATGATCCTGACCCTTCTCTTGCCCACCTCCGGAAGTGTGAGACTGTTCGGGAAGGACGCGAGAGAAAGCAGAGAGTCGGTCTTGTCGAGAGTCGGCGGCATCGTGGAAAAACCGGATTTCTATTTGTACCTCTCAGCGTACAAGAACCTCGAAGTAATCGGATCGCTCGCACGGAAGGTGAAGAAGGAGGAGATAGTCAGGGCGCTGGAGATTGTCGGACTTGAATCGAGAGCCGGGGACAAGGTAAAGACTTTTTCGCACGGCATGAAGCAGCGCCTGGGAATTGCACAGGCCATCCTTACGAAGCCGGACCTCGTGATCCTTGATGAACCCACGTCCGGTCTCGACCCGCAGGGCATGAAAGAAGTGCGGGAGCTCATTCTCACGCTGTCGAAAGAGCACGGCACAACCATATTTCTGTCTTCACATCTTCTCACGGAGGTCGAGGCGGTTGCGAACAGGATGGCCGTTCTTAATCACGGCGAGCTCATAGCGCAGGGGACGGTGTCGGACCTTGTCGGAGGTGATTCCTCCTACTATTCGATACAGGCTTCACCCCAGCCTGAGGCAATCGAGCTTCTCAGAAGGACCCCGTGGGTCGAGATCGTCTCCGAAGGCAACGGCATCGACGTGCGAATCGAGTCGCGCAGGGCCGCAGAGCTGAACAGGCTGCTTGTCACAAACAACATCGATGTTTCGTCGATGGCTCCGAAGAGATCTCTCGAGGACTACTTCCTGAAGATAACGGAAGGAGCGTCGGAAGTATGAACCTCGTTTCGCTGGAAATCGGGAAGACTTTCAGACGCTGGCGCACATATATCGGTTTTGTGGTAGTGGCCGGGGCCGTTATTCTGCTCGAAGTCATAATCAAGATGAATCAGGCCAGCATGGCGCACGGCTTCTCGCACGATCTCAACAGCGACTTTCTAATATCGGGAAATGTGCTCAATGCCTGGGCAATCACGGCATTCATAATGAATTCACTCTATATACATGTCCCGTTTCTGATCGCGCTTGTCGCGGGAGACATGGTATCGTCCGAGGCGACAGCCGGTACGCTGCGTTTTATGCTCATCCGTCCTCCTTCGCGTTCCAAGATTATCACCGCAAAGTTTTTCGCGATGTTGTTCTACACGACACTGCTCATATTGTTTCTCGGATCACTTTGCATCGGCATCGGACTATTGTTCTTCGGCGGCGGAGACCTCATCAGGTTCCAGCCCGGAATTCCGCACATCGTGATTCTGCCCGCCCACGTGGCCGCAGCGACAACAATCATGGCTTTTATTGCGGCGATACTCTCCATGTCGGTCGTGGGATCTCTTGCATTCCTGTTCTCGACACTTGTCGACAATTCCATAGGCCCGATCATAGGGTCGATAGCGGTCGTGATATTGTCATTTATAATCGGCAACCTTCCGTTCGAGTTTCTCGAATCGCTTCGGCCGTATTTGTTCACGACGTACATGGGGATATGGCAGCTGCTTCTGAATAACCCCATCGACTGGGGCCAGGTTGTCAGATACGCGCTTGCGCTCCTCGGATTCGATGCCGGATTTTTTGCAATTGCCTATTTTGTATTTGTAAGAAAGGACATAAAGAGCTGATGAACCTGCTATCGTTATTCTTCGGATTCCTGTTTCTGCTGTCGCCTCCCGGGCAGAACGACGGGCTGAAATACCTCAATAACGCAATCGGGAAGTTCGACGGGATCAAAGACTATGTCGTGGACGTGAAAGTCCACCTCGACCTGGAGGCGGTCCAGGCGCCGGACATGGAGGCAACAGTCTACTTCAAAGAGCCAGACAAAGTGAAAATCGACTCGAAGGGGCTTTTCTTCATGCCCAGGGACGTCGGCATAATCAACCCGCGGAAATTCAACCCCGACAAATTCGTCATCCAGGTCACGGACACGCTGACCTACGACGGAGACCCTGCCGCGAAGCTTCTCCTCACGCCGAAGAAGGATGAGTCCGGCAGGCACGAAATTGTCCTGACCATCGACAAAAAGGACTGGCTCATCCGCGAAGTCTCCACCTCTCCGTCGCCCGGCAGGACTGCAAGCGCGAAAATCACATACGGTGAGTTCGGCGGCTTCATGATGCCGGTGAAGGTTGAAGTGAAGCTCGACATGGGAAAGATGGATGAGATTGCCCGCGAGTTCGGAGGGCATCGTACCAGGTCGAATCAGATGAAGGGGACGGTCGATGTTTATTATTCGAATTACAAAATAAACACAGGGCTGTCCGACA
>JBJKPN010000190.1:0-4231 GCA_046706365.1 Candidatus Kryptoniota bacterium
TGCTCAACAGGAAGCGCATCGTCAGCCGCGCCGAGATTGCCGAGCACGTGTGGGACTTGAACTTCGATCCGCGCAGCAACGTGGTCGACGCATTTATCAGACTTCTCCGAAGAAAAGTAGACGAAGGGGCGAAGCAGAGTCTGATACGCACGGTCAGAGGCGTTGGATATGCAATCTCCGACGAAGACAGGGAATGAAGCTTCCTATAAGACTCAGAGTCGCGTTTTACGTAACGCTGTCTTTCGCGGCGGTGATCATTGCCCTTAGTCTCGTACTGACGGAATTGTATGAGCGCTATTCGTACCGTTCGTTCGATGTGACTCTTGAAGCGGCGGCAACGAGCATTGCGAACCGGGTAGCCGAGGATGGCTCGCGCGTGAGGATCAAGGGGCTGGGCGAGGACGTCAGCGAGACGATCTCGACATTCGAGAACCGACTCGGTCTGATCCGCGTGGGCATTTTCGACTCCACAGGCAGGAAAATGTTCTCGCTTCATGACGACCGCGACCTTACGGGAATTGTGAGCGGCGAATCGCACAGAAAATTCCGATCGATCTGGAAAAGGGGCAAGAAGTATAGGGCAGCCATAACGCATTTTGAAATTAGCGAAACGCAAGATGCAACGCAGGGACAGGGAACAGTAGTCGCTCTTGCATCGCTTTCCGCAACCCGTGATTCAATAGACCGGATCCACGATCTTGCAATAGTCATCGCTCCCATCACCATACTCCTAGTGGGGATAGGATCCGTGCTCATAGCCAGGAAAGCGCTTTACCCGCTTGAACGGATGGCGCTGGATATCGACAGCATACAGGTGGACCGTCCGCTTGCGGTGCTCAATGTCCCCGCGACGGGCGACGAGATCCAGAGAGTCGCGGTATCTTTCAATGCGTTGATTAAGAGGGTCATGTCGCTCATCGAGTCGCAGAGAAATTTCCTCCTCGATGCCTCGCACGAGCTCAAGACGCCTCTGACGGTAATTCAGACGGAAATCGAGATGCTGCAGATGAAACCCAACCTGACTGCAGAAGAACGCGACAATCTGCAGCAGCTTCTTTCGGAGGTTGAATATGCCTCGAAGCTGGCGGTGGACCTGATCTATCTCTCAAGGTTGGAATCGTCTGCGATGTCGCGCAGGACGCCGCAAGATCTCGACGTCATCATAAGTGAGGTCGTGTCTCACAGCACGAGCGTCGCGGCTCGCAAAAAGCTCCGTCTGCATGCATCATTGGCTGCTCACTGCTTCGTAAATACAGATCGCGAGCTTCTTAAGCGCGCTTTCTCAAACGTCATAGAGAATGCCATCAAATACAGCAAAGAAGGTGGGGAAATAATCGTCACGAGCGGAATTGAAGGAGAATCGCGGAACGCCCTGTTGACCGTTGTGGACCATGGACAGGGAATCAGCGAGGAGGAACTGCCGCGAGTGTTCGACAGATTCTACCGGACCCGCAGTGCCCGAAGCGGAGACGAGAAGGGGAGCGGGCTCGGGCTCTCGATTGCAAAGAGAATAATCGAGGAGCACGGCGGATCCATCAACATCGATAGCAGGGCAGGAAGTGGTACAACAGTGAAAATCCGGATTCCGACCGCTTCACCAGATAAGTAGGCTCTCGCCAAATCCAGCCAATTCTGCCGGTTATCGGCAGTTTGCATCTTCCATCGCGAGAATTTGTCCCGAAATCCGATGAACGGCGGATCTAAGGCAAACCCCGCATCGCGCAAAACTGTGAGTTCTCGACGACCAGCCGTCTCTGAGTGAACAATCATGAAAACGACACCTTGAATCGACTCGCATTTGCCGGTTTATGCCACGAATACTTCCATTTTGTCGGACAGGCTCATTTCACTGAACTCTTCGGGACCATGCATTGTTATCGACAGTGAAGGTTCCCGAAGCTTAGCTTGAGGTGAAAGTCAAAGGACGAGTTCGGGAGCACATTCATCGAAGTCAACGACCGGCTCAATTCGCTCTGACGGGTTCTGATTCGGCAAACGTTGACCCTGATGGAGAGGGGGAATGATGCGAAAATCCGACTTGTAGTGCCTCAAAGCTGCCAAATTGCGAATCCTGTATAGTGTCACATGCTTAGAATAAGTGACGATGGAGAAAACAAACTGATCAACAATTGGAGATGAAATCCGGTGGGAGTGATTCGATCCCGTTTCCTCCGATGCCCGGGTTTTTCGAACAGGGGGTCGTATCGGCATGTCGTACGACTGCCGATTTACCAGTAACCCGGTTGACACAAACCAACGAGGTGAATATGTCAGCTTATATAGAACAGCTTGTGCTGGAAGTTGGAGATACCCAAGCGGAAAGAGCCCCTCTAGGTGTGACGGTCGTCGAAGACGAAGGAGCATTCGACAGCCTTGAGAAAGATTGGAATGAACTGTCTGATAGGACGGAATGCACAATCTACCAGACTTACGAGTGGCAGCGCACGTGGTGGGAATATTTCGGTCAGGGCAGGCAGCTCCACCTTCTGATATTCAAAGAGGGCGACAGGACGGTCGGAATAATTCCAATGTTCCGTGAGAAAGTTAGGGCTCTGGGTGTTAAGGCAGTAGTCGCACTTATGATGTCCGGTTCAGAAGAATCCGAGTATATCGACATACTCACGGACACTGAACACCGCCAGGAAGTCCTCAAAGCTTTTGTGAGCTATTTGTCCAGGGCGAGCATGAAGTGGGACTTTTTCGAAATGAGAGATCTGAGTGCCCGATCCGAAACGATGAAATTCCTTCCGGGTTGCCTCGAAGCTTCGGGCTTCGGAGTGTACTCTTACAACGGCAACATCAACCAGGAAGTCCCGCTTCCGTCGACATGGGAGGGGTTCCTCCAGCATATCGGCGGCAACCTCCGCTACCAGTTGAAGAAGAAGACCGATCGACTCAAGAAGAATTATCCGGTGGAAGTTGAAACAGTCAACGGCGGCGACGAGGCAATAGAGGCAGCCGTTCAGGAATTCGCCAGAATCCACGGGGGAAGATGGGAAAGCCTGGGATACGAGAATGCATTCGGAAACGAGCATTTTCTGGATTTCCATGTCGAAGTCGCGCGCAGGTTCGCACGGCGGGGCTGGCTTCGCATGTTCTTCCTCAAGGTGAACGGGACGCGCGTCGCAGTGAATTTTGATTTCAATTTTCACGATCGCATCTATTTTTATCAGGGAAATGTATACGCTCCCGAGGATGTCATGAAGTACAGCCCTGGGTTTCTGCTTCGCTGTATCGCGATTGAGCAAGGGATTGCCGAGGGCATGAAGATCTATGACATGGGAAGGGGGCATGAAGCCTATAAAACCAACGACTTCAAGTGCGTAGCTTCCGATCAATGGTTGATCCGTGCCACGAACCGTGACAGCGCAAGCCGCATCAGGTTTAAGTTGTTTCTCTTTTCGGAGCTGTTGGGGAAAATTCCCAAGCGGATTCAAAGAGACTACAGGGAGTTCAGGAGACTTTCGATGACAAAGAAGCCTTCCGTCTCCATGTTGATGAGTTTTTTCGGTTCCAAGGCAATCGATGTGCTGAAGCTGTTCCGTTACAATTTCTCGAGACTATCCGGGAAAAGTAAGGACTGAACCGGGGAAGTCGCACGTGTTACGGCAGGACTTGGGGCTCTTTGCGGAACAAACTCATCGATTAGCGAATAGTGTTTCCTTTGACCTCGTTCGGTGAGGGACAACTGGAATGCTAAGGATAGTGATGGCGGACGGCAGAATCGTCGCCGCAGAGCAGCAGCTCCAAAGACTCTATTTTTGCCCGCCGCTGTTTGATTGTAGGAGCCCAAATTACCGTACCATATTTCTCCCGGCCAAAGTAAACCTGTGCCTCGTCGTTCGACTCGCCTCCTTCCTGATCACACGACTGAACTTCTCACATGAGGAATGACATTCGCACTCCAGTGAAGTCCGTTGATTGAACGGCTTAAGAATTCGACGATCTTAGAGTGTGAGAAGAAGGCGTCGATGAGAACGCTGGCCAGATTGACTGAGCGGGTGTCAAGCCACACCCAAATTCAATTTGCATAAACCGTGGAATTCAACAAGCAGGATAACTGCACATTTTGTGCTGGCGGAAATCGTGTCAGTGGGAGCAAGAAGAGTGTTTTGCGGGGTTATCAATAGTCATCTGGATCTGTAAAAAATGACTTGACAATCGAAATAAGCGGCAGTAGATTATAAACGGTTAAGTTACCGATTAAGTCATCGGTTAACTATTTTGGCTT
>JBJKPN010000191.1:0-10317 GCA_046706365.1 Candidatus Kryptoniota bacterium
GCAAATTCGGTGATTTTGTTCTCCGTATCGCGGAGTTCGACAAGAAGAACTCCTGCACCGGGGAGAAGGCGCCAGACTTTCTTGTCACTCCGGAAAGTCCACGTCGGTCTAATTCGTTTCTTGAACAGCTGCACTTTCACAAGATAAGAGTTGAAGGATTAATTAACATTAACGGGAAGGATGCAGGCGCAACTGTCTTGCATAGCCGCTGAGTCCCGATGTCAATTGAATCACAATAGACGCGGATGTGCTATCTCGGGAGAAGACTGGAAGTTGAAAGATGTGGCAGCTCTGAGAATCAGACCGGCCAACCATTCCAGTGCCCTGCGGTCCTTGTGACCACCGGTCATCCGGTTCACTGCAAATCCGAGGAGAAAGTAAAATGCGGTAACAGTACTTCCAAAGAGAACCGACTACTTCAACAGCTCCATCTTCCTGGTCTCGACGAGATTTCCTGCCGTCAGCCGGTAGAAGTAGACTCCGCTCGGCAGCCCTTTCGCCTCGAAAGTGACCAGGTGTTTCCCTTCACTCTGCTCCCCGTCCGCAAGTGTCGCCACCTGCCGGCCCAGAATGTCATTTACTTTCAGCGTTACATGGCTCGTTCTCGACAGCTGATAGCTGATGACGGTAGAAGGGTTAAACGGGTTGGGATAATTCTGGTCGACGACGAAATTTGTAGGAATTTGTACCGGGGTTGCGATGCCGGTAAGCGCGCTTACCTGCCACGCGCCTCTTCCATGCGTGCCGACAATGAGAGTGTTGGTGGAATACTGAATTGCCATGCCGTCTACGACTGCGTTGGGAAGGCCGTTGCCGTAGATTGCCCACGTCGCGCCGTTGTCAGTTGAACGGTAGACACCTGCGTAAGTCCCGGCGTAAATATAACCGTTCAGTGAGTCGACACATACGACCTTCGTCGGCACGCGTGCGAATCCGTTGCTCGTGGAAGCAATGGCAGTCCACGTCGTGCCGTAGTCCATGGTCCTGAGCACGTGCGGGCTGTAGGTCCCCTGTGCGCCGACGAGGACCGCTAGATACGCAACTCCCTTGTGAGTCGGGTCAGCAGTTACGCGGCAAAAATTTGTGCTGTCAGGTAGATTTGCCGTGATGTTTGTCCATGTCGTTCCTCCATCCTTCGTCACGAAAAGGTAGTTGCTGTTTGGAGTGTCCCCGCCCCGGTAACCGCTTATGCCTGCGTAAATGACTGTATCCTCGACGGGCGAAATAGACATCGTGGTGACGAGGTCGCTCGAAGACTCCAGGTCGGCGCTGATTGCCGTCCAGTTCGATCCGCCGTCCGTGGATTTGTAAACTTTGCTCGTCGCAGTATAAAGCACGTTGTCGTTCTGCGGATCCATGACATAAGGGGTCAGCCAGTATCCGGTTTGGTTGAATATCTGGTTCCAGTTCTTTCCGCCATCGACCGATTTCTGTATTGCGCCGTTCACGTATTCGGTGTAGACGATCTTTGGGTTTGTGGGGTCGAACAAAACATAACCGCCGTCGCCTCCGTAGACTTCGTTCCATGTCAGCGACGGTTGCGTATTCATTTCGGTGCCGTTATCCTGTGCCCCTCCGATCGCAACATTTGAATTGTTCTGGTCGGCGGCTATGTCGTAAAACTGTATGGTTTGGAGGTTCGTATTGCAGTTCGTGAAGTCTGTCCCCCCGTCGGTGGTCTTCCAGACCCCTCCGTCGTTGCCTATGTAAAATGTCGAGCTGCTGCCGCCTGCGAAGGAAATAGCATGCTGGTCTACATGAATGTTCTTGCCGGTGTAATGTCCGTAGCCGTTCGTCAGGTTCGTCCAGGTTTGTCCGCCGTCGGTGGATTTCCAAAAATCTATTCCGCCAACGTAGACGGTGTTCGGGTTGTTGGGGTCGACGGCGATGACATTGTTGTACCAGCCCTGATTGCCGCCGAAGTCTTCCGAGTCGCCTACCGAAGGGAGGACAGTCCAGGTCGCTCCAGCGTTGGCTGACCTGTACACCCTGTTGGTATCGAGCGTCTTGCTGCCGGGGCGGTTTCCGTTGATCGCCGCGTACAGGACCTGGCTGTTGCTCGGGGATATCGCGAGCGAGGCGCGGGTAACCTCGTTCGCAGGGGGAAGCCCGTTGGTAAGCCATGTCCACGTTGAGCCCCCATCGGTAGATTTGTAAACGCCGTAGTTAGTGCTGTCCGCCCCGTACCCGGAGCCGTAAGAAGCGTAGATGGTGTTTGCGTTTGTCGGGTCGACCACAATGTCGTCCACTGCGCCGTCACTCAGATATAGCTCCGACCACGAGCCGCCTCCGTCAGTCGATTTGTATAAGTCGTAATAACCTGAGGCGTAAACGACATTGCCGTTGCTGGGCGCGACGACGATCCTGGAAGTATAATACAAACCTCCGCCGAGGGGAAGGCTTTTGTTTGGCCACGTTGCGCCGCCGTCGGTGGATTTGTATATGTAACCTGTCCCGGGATATCCGTCGATATTGAAATTGAGTTCACCTGTGCCATAGTATATAGTCGACGGATTTGTGGGGTCGATTGCCACGGACCCGGAAGAGAGCCGCGGGAAATTATCCGTCAGCGGAGTCCAGGTTGATCCGCCGTCGACCGACTTCCACAAGCCTCCACCTGCCGCCGCTGCGTAGACTATATTATAGTCGGAGGGATCCACCGCGAGGGAAGTGATCCTTCCGGATACGCTTCCGTAGCTGTTTGAATAGTTGGAATTACTATTTGCGGGCGCCGGCCCCATCGCATTCCAAAGCTGTGATTGAACCGTGGAATATTTTTCCAGCGGGTTGTTCGAATGGACAACCCCGAGTTCCCATGAATAAGGTTTGTCGAGTCTGATTGCACCTCGATCCTGAGCTTGTGCGATTCCTACCAGTAAAGCAAGAATTAATAGCGTGCTTCTCATTTCTCCACTCCCATGGGTTTCTTAAGTCTTTGTGTTCCTTCAACATTTATTGTGAAACATCTTTTGTGAACTCTTCCGGTATAGCTTGTCAGGCGAAGTACGTGTCTGGTTGAGCCAACCTTGAGGGCGGTTGCGAAGGTGATAATGTACCACGTTCCGGAAAGCCTTAATTGTTTTCTCATCGGGACTTCCGGGAGGCACATTCGCACTTCGTTCGAATCAATCTCGGCACTTCGAAGCTCGTAATACGACCTGATCAGAAATGTGAAAGTCGCACCGCGTGCGTTTGCACACTCGATGACGTTTAGCGGCTCCAGCTTTGTCCCGCTATAGTAGTAGGCCTCGGGCCCTTTGGGAGATGAAGACAGTACAAGCAATGCGAACAATAAATTTGTCATGAGTTCGGAGTAATTATATGATTATAAGTTTAGCTGATTTTGCAGCCTGCGGCAAGGTAAGTTCGGAAAGAAATAACAATGATTTCGTTTGTTCTAAAGTTCCTCGAGAGTTTAGCACTTTGGACCCCGGCAGAAATGACTTGCATTTTCCCTTGTGTTGCTATTATTTAGTCCGCACAAACAGAAGAAAGGGCCGAAAAGGCTCAAAATTGGCTTTTTTAGAAGGATTTTTGTTAGATGACGAGGATCGAATTACAGGAAACACTCGAAAAATTAAGATATCTTGATGTCCCAATTTGCGAATTGCAGCCCAAAATAAACGGCACTCTCTCCAAGCTGATCAAACAAGTCGAATCCGAGGTTTCAAGAAAGCATATCAGGTTCAGACCCGAATACTACTTTGGAACAGGTTGGGGATGCGTCGACAAAAGCATCTCGATAGAAATCCCGTTTTGGTTTCAAAACGAAGCCCTGATGGGAATCGAAGATGAAATGGCCTATGATGGTGTCGAAGACGAAAGTGAAATCAGGATGGGGCTGCGCCACGAATTCGGGCACGCGATCAATTACGCATACAAATTGTATCTCGAGCCGGAGTGGAGAAGACTGTTCGGCAACTTCGACAGGAAATACAACGACAATTACCGCTTCAATCCGTGGAGCAAGCGGCATGTGAAACATTTGCCTGACTACTACGCACAGAAACATCCGGATGAAGATTGGGCTGAGACTTTCGCGGTGTGGCTCACTCCCGGCAGCAACTGGAGGCGCGTGTACGCGAAGACTCCGGCACTCGAAAAGCTTTTGTACGTCGAAAGGAAAGTGAAAGACATCGCACGCAAAGCTCCCGTGAATATCCGAAGCAAACGCGACGTTCCGATTGAGAAAGTCAGGATGACCATACGGGAATTCTACGGGGCCGACTACGAGGATGTCAGTCCATCGGAGCAGCTGATTGAAGACGTGGATGCCATGAGAAGAATATTCCCCAACGGATTCCACAGCAAGAGAAACCTTCGCGATGCGTGGAAGCTCGTGCACAAATTTTCTCCTCTGATCATTACGAAGCTCACCGATGAACTGAGTGTGCCTCACTATACCACGAGAAGAATACTCCGACAGCTCGAAAGCATTTGCAAGACTTACGATTTGAAAACCCGCCAGGGTGACGAGGAAGAAAAGATCATCGGGATATCCGTGTATCTCTCCAAGAAATTCAGCCGGGATTAACGACATCCGGATTCTTGCGGGCAGCAAACCACAAGTAAGTGATCGGGAAGGGGAAAGGCCGTTAAGTGTCCGAGGCTAAAGGTGGAATTATCTCAATCGCCGAGAATGTTGCTGAGATAAACCGCAGGGTCTCTGCCGCGTTGAAAAGGACCGGAGATGCGGACAGGGAAATTACTTTGATCGCGGTCTCCAAGACATTCCCCGCCGGAAGGGTGGCGGAAGCGATGGACGCCGGTCTGTTCCGTTTCGGTGAGAATCGTGTCCAGGAGATCTTATCCAAGTACGATGCTCTCGGAGACAGGAAGGCGGAATGGCATTTCATCGGGCATCTTCAAACCAACAAGGTGAAAAAGCTGCTGGACGTGCCGACCCGGTACATTCACTCGGTCGACCGCATCGAGCTTGGAATTGAGCTCGACAGGCAGCTGCAGAAACGCGGCGAGCAGAGGGACGTCCTTGTCGAAGTGAACACCTCGGGCGAGCCCAGCAAAAGCGGGGTTGAACCGGCCAAAGCCGAGCAGCTGGTTCTCGGACTCTCAAAGTTTTCAACATTGAGAATCAACGGGCTGATGACGATAGGTGCGCTCACGGAAGACGAGAAGAAAGTGCGGAAATGTTTCTCGATTCTCAGGGAATTATTTGTGCGAATTAAGGACCGGGGAATCGATAACGTGGTCATGTCCGTCCTCTCCATGGGAATGTCCGGAGATTTTGAGATCGCAGTGGAAGAGGGGGCGACGATGATAAGAATCGGAACCGCAATTTTCGGCTCCAGGCCGAAGCCGATTTCCCCGACGGACAACCCTTAACGGCGGGGAGTCGGGTCTCCTGCCAGTTGATTTGCCCGGCGACTCCCGGTCGCATTGTTGTAATTGAGCGTTATGCTGTTATATTGAGTAAACAAAATTAGTCAGGCAGTGAGCAGGGTATTCTACCTTAATGTCTTTGTGTTTGCCTAAACCTTACTTGATATTCTGTACCATTTTTCTGCTGAGCGCCACATCGCTTACGCCGGAAGCTTTGGCACAGGCAGGTTCTTGGACAAAGCTCAGGGGTCCTTACGAGGGTAGCATCTCGAGATTCGCAGTCGACAGGGACGGAAATGTGTATGCGGCGACACAATTTGCAGGTATGTATCGATCGACGGACAACGGAGCCGAGTGGACACCGGTAAACAACGGACTCAGCTGGCAGAATCTGACGTCGCTCGCGGTCGATACTTCCGGTAATGTCTACGCCGGAAATTTCTTTTCGGGGCTGTATAAATCCACTGATCGGGGCGAATCCTGGCAGAAGACCCCTCTCACTGGAGGAGCTAATGTAACGATTGTTCTCTCCGACGGACGGATTTGTGTAGGCGGGATGGACTCGGTCTATGTTTCTACCGACGGCGGACAGGAGTGGAGCTCTGCGAGAGTCGGTGATACAACCGTGCTGGTCATGTCACTTGCAGAAGACAGGCTGGGAAATATATACGCCGGCCTTCAGGCAGTTTTTCCGTATAATTCATCGCCATACGGCGGCGGGATCTACATGTCCTCGGACGGCGGGAAGACGTGGCAACATGACGGTTTGGATGCTACACCTACCCCAGTGCCCGGCATTGCAGTCAGCAATTCCAACCAGATTTTCCTGTCAAACGGAGGCACCATCCTCTCCGCGGTCCCGAACGACACGAACTGGGTTCAGGACGCGATCGGGCTCCCTCATTCAGGAGTCAACTGGCTTTCGAACTCTTCCACCGGCGATGTCGTCGCGGCCATCGGGGGCGGCCTGTATGTACATAATGACGCCACGAGATCCTGGGATTATGTACTGGGGGGCGGGCTGTCGTCAACGACAATCTCGGGTTTTCACTACGATCCTGATGGGACCAGCTATGCCGCAACGAGCCGTGACGGTGTTTTCAAAATATCCCCCGGCGGCAGCGAATGGCTGCAATGCGGGATTTATTCCACTCCGATCACTGCGCTGACCTGCGACAGGGGAGGAAGACTTCTCGTCGGAACGAACGACGGGATCTATTGCGCAGACAGCCTGGAGGGAATGTGGATCAGAATCAGTGACGGGCTGAATCAGAGTCAAGTCTACGGGATCGATACCGTCAGTACAGACAGCGGGATCTATGCGGCAACATCAGGGGGAGTTTACTATTCCCGTGACGGAGGGATTTCCTGGACAATAAGAACGGCCCGATGGGCGTATGATATCTCAGAAGGACCTTCCGGCATTCTCTCTGCGGGGACAACCGGCGGCGTGCTGCTGTCGACTCAGGGAGGGACAAACTGGACCCCGCCTGAAAACATCGGCTTTCCGGTTAGTACGGTGTACAGCGTCCTTTGGACAAACGGCTACATGTTTGCCGGCGCCTCCAACAATGGTGTCTTCGTGTCCACTGACAACGGGACTTTCTGGTCGCAAACGGGTCTCTCCTCCCTCTTCATGTTCTATACTGTGAGGTCATTGGCACAAGGTCCGAGATTTCCAGCGGAGGGGACTTCCGGCACTTCGTCGGGCAGTGCAATATACGCCGGGACCGATTCAGGCGGGGCTTACTACACGGTCGACCTCGGGCAGCACTGGACGCACATACAATCCATTACGGCATCAGATGTCTCCTGCTTCCTGTTCTCGCCGGTTTTCTACACTGCGACAACCGCAGAGACGCCCGGGCCGATGTTTGTGGGCTCGCTGGACGGAGGGGTATTTGCATCGACCGATGGCGGAAGAGACTGGGAATCGATGAACCGGGGGCTCACCGATTCGAGTGTTGCATCTCTCGCCATGGATCGGGAAGGCTTTTTGTATGCGGCCACCGACAGCGGACTATACAAGACCGCAGACGTCATAACGTCGGTCGCGTCGAAGCAGCAGACGCAGCCGATTGGATTTGAGCTGGATCAAAACTATCCCAACCCTTTCAATCCGACCACGGCAATCCGCTATCGTCTTTCGGCATTTAGCCGGGTAACGCTGAAGGTATACGACGTTATCGGAAGAGAGGTCGGGACGCTCGTAAACAGGAACGAAGCCGCCGGGAGCTACAGCGTAACTTTCGACGGCAGTAAGCTTGCCAGCGGGTTTTACTTCTGCAGAATCGTAATTGTCCCCCAGTCCGAGAATCCGGATGCGGGAGGACGGTTAATCGCGTCCAGAAAGATGGTCCTTCTCAAGTGATACCGAAGCTAATCAGATCGAGTGGTGCCTGCGTGTCCTGCAAAAATAACTTCCGGATCCGCACTCGTCTGTCCCGATTCGCATATCCGGCATCTTTCCTCATACTTCTGACCTCTTTCTTATTTCTCAGCTGCAACCAGCCTTTTCAACCTGTTATCGGCGGCAAGCCGACGCTGGTAATGTATGCCATTCTTTTCGCAGATCAGCCCGGCGTGTACGTCAGGCTCTCCTCCACTACGAACTCATTGAACGGCGACGTGAAACAGCCGGTGCACGGTGCGCAGATTTGGCTGGATGTTCCCCCCGGTGCACCCGAGCCTACCGGATTCTCAGACGAAATCGACGGCACCGTCTCCCTTACCGAGACTTACACCGTTACGTCAGGCGACACCGATTATTACTACTACGCCCCCGTCTCGGTTTCATCCGGATTGACCTACGGAGTGACGGCATACAAACCGGGATTCGACACTGCTTCGGCATACGTCACCGTGCCTCAGAGCTTCGTAACTATTCCGGACATTAATACTTACACAACACTTCGTTTCCCTGACAGCACCAATTTCAATCCGAGCTTCAACGTGAATCTCGGCGGGTCAGCGGCTTATTTTGTCCGGCTCGCAATTGAATATCGCGGCTTCGACGGAGACGGCAATTTCCACAGCGGCTTTGTCTTTGCTGCGGGGGACTCCCAGCCTAACCCCTTCATTCAGGTCACATCGAGCCAGGTCAGTTATACCGTGAACAGACTGAGTTACGCCTCCCAACTTAGTTACGCTGAACAGCTGACCGGGAGTTTGAGATTGAAGCATCTCTATGCCGACATCATTCTCACACAGATTAGTGATCCGCTTTACAGGTTCTACCTGACCTCAGGCCGCTGGGCAAATCCCCTGGCGATGAGAACCGATAGAATTGTGTTCAGCAACATCACCAATGGCGACGGCATAGTCGGGGCCGCCGCGGTCGATACGACCAGGATATTCCTGTTTTGAGTCCTAACAATAGAAAAGAAGTCGCAAAGTTGCGAAGGAACAAAGAGACAAATCAAGATAGGTCCAAAGCCGGAATTCCCGGCCGCTTCCTGAGCTTGCGGAAATTGAGTGCAGCGCTGCAGACAGCGACGAAAATATTCGTGATTACAGGAAATACCGCCGGCAAAATCGCTCTTTGCCTCGGAACCTTTGCCGCATTGTCCATTCTGTTAGGACTTGCCCCTTCCCTGAGGGCGCAGGAAGCGAAAGTAACGATCCAGGGAGCCGTCGTGGACAGCTCGAACGGGGAGGGAGTTCCTTATGCATCGGTAATGATCAAAGGGACGACCATCGGAACAGTTGCGGATATCAACGGTTACTTCATCCTCAGAAACGTGAGTTCGAAGGATGTGAAACTGCGGGTTAGCGCAGTCGGGTATCAGACGAAGGAATTTGATTTCGGTAGCCTGCGCGTGAAGGGGAAAACGGTCCAGCTCGAGATCTCAGAAGCGCCCAAGTCGCTTCCAAGCGTTACGGTCATGGGAGAACGCGCCGGAGGCCCCGCCGGACTCGTGAGCAGCAAGGTCATAACTCCCGGAGAGCTTGCGAAGGACGTCGGGATGTTTAAGAACGACGTCGTGGAGTACGTGACGCAGCTGCCGGGTGTCGTAACTGTGAGCGGTATCTCAAGCCAGTACTTCGTAAGAGGAGGCGGAGCCGACCAGAATCTTGTCATGATAGACGGCATGCAGGTATATAATCTCTCGCACGCGTTCGGTCTCTTTAGTTTCGTGGACCCGCTCATAGTGAAGGCGGCGAAATTCAGCGCGGGAGGATTTCAGGCCCAGTACGGCGGAAGACTCTCCTCTGTATTCGATATCCAGACGATTGACGGCAACAACAGGAAATTCACCGCCGCGGGCGACCTGGATCTTCTTTCTTCGGATATCGAGTTGACGGGCCCGCTGTTTTCAAAGGGAACGAGCAGCTTCGTCCTGTTTTACCGAAGGCCGCTATACCAGAATGTTCTTAACAAATTCTATTCTCTCGGTCTCCCCTTCGATTTCTACGACGCGTTCGGGAAGCTTACGACCAACTTTGCAGGAACGGGTCACATCAGTGCGGAGTTTCTTGCCAGTGCCGACAATATTGCCTCGAGCAGTCCCGACGAGCCCGACTTCAGATGGGGAAATTATTCGGGGGCGGTATCCGGAAACTACCTGTTCGGCGACCAGTACAACATGAATTTCGAAATCTCGATGTCGTCGTATAAGGCGGAACAGCTTCCCAAGCAATCGCAAATCTTCAACTACCAGCTGTCCCAGATTTCAAATCCGTCTGTTTACGGAAGCATAACTTCCTATACCGAATCCAGGAATGAGCTTACCTTCGGATTCCGGTTTAGTTTCCCCTCTTATGATTACTCATACACCAACGCGCTCGGAAGCTCCGTCATCGAATCCGAATCGCAGGTCGAGCCCGATTTCTGGGCGACTTATAATTTTAACCTCGGGCCGAGACTCACTGTCGAGACAGGGTTGAGATCCGACCTTCAGCGAATGTTCACTTTCCTGACGGGCGGGGGCTATGGGTATTTTGCCGAGCCGAGGGTTTCCGCATCTTACACCATTA
>JBJKPN010000192.1:0-15534 GCA_046706365.1 Candidatus Kryptoniota bacterium
TTTGCCCGCCCTTCGTTTTGTGAATGAAGATCCGACCTGATTCCCGGGCGAGTCTTACTTCACAAGTTCTTTTTCCTCTTCATGCTTCAGCTCAACCCGGTTTTTCGGGACCATTCTCAGGAAATCTCCGTACTTCATCGGTTCCTCGAGCCGGCAGGACCAGACAAGTTGTTCTCTGCCTTTGTCGTCTTTCCAGTATGTGATGTCCGGACACCCGTCGCACATGCTCTGGTCTCCGTTAGGCATCAGGTCTACCGGCTGTATAATCATTATAGACTGAATGTGAACCTTCTTGAACAGGCGAAACGGGTTGACCGCTATGGCCTTCAGATAGTTCTTCAGTGCATTTCGGATCCCTTTGTCGAAGGGCCAGGTGGCAAGCAGTGTGGTCCTGCCCATGCCCAGAGCGTTCGGCGACGCATAGGAAATATACCTGTCGTTCATGTAGTGGTATGTTGTCATCACAAGCTCGAGAAACCGCTTGCCGGCGTATCCGAAGATCTTCTTCTTCGTGCCGATTCTCTCGGTAAGCAGCCACTTGTAGTGGTCCGGTCTGGAAGTCCCGTTCAGATAAGCCGCGGGCATGAACTCCGGATAGGTTCCGCGAATCGTCTCGACGACGTCGGGGGCCATCAGATCCGTAACCTCCCGGTGATCGGAGTGGTAGTGAATGTCGTCGAAAGAGATCTGCCTGTCGCCGGCGAAAAAATTGTATGGCGTGTCCGGTGTGATGTAACGGAACAGGATGAACACCATTGTGTGAACGATATCGATATGATCCTGCGCCCATTTCACGAGCTCCGGGACATAGTGGAGCGTATCCTCGTAAACGGTCGAGTTGAACGAGCATGCGATGCCGCCTTCCGCCGCAAGCATCTCGGCGTAGTGCAGGCGCAGCTCGTTGAGTTCGATTTCGTTCTTTCCGAGCCATTCCTTCTCGCGTCCTCTTCCTTGTTTGCTGTCGATGTGGAAAGTGAAGCCGAAGACACCGGCCTCTTTGAGCTCGTGAAGAAGCTCTTTTGTCAGCGCTATCCCGTTTGTGTTGATGATGGCTTTCAGTCCGCGGCGCTTTATGTCCGCCACCAGAGGGACGATATCGGGATACAGAAGCGGGTCGCCGCCCGCAATTGATATGCAATCGGTCTTTCTCATTTTCTGGAAAAAGTCCAGCTCATGCTTCACTTCTTCCAGGGACTTGTGGGAATTTTTCACGTTCTTGCGGTAACACCCGTAGCAATTTAGGTTGCACTGTGCAGTCGGTTCCAACCAAGTGATACCGTTGTCGGGCATGGTCCATGGCAGCCTGTACAGTGAGTCGATTTTAAAGAAGGGTTCTTCCATATTCTCACCTTTTCTGTTGTTCAGATTGACTCTTGATTTATCTGAAAAGTTTTCACTGAATGGAGCTTGGAAATGCATTTATGTGGAAACCGACACAATTCCGCTGAAAGTGCTGGCGCCTTGTTTGCAGAAATATCGTAAATGTCCGATGTCCAGTCAAGAATCGTGCGGTACATTATGGCTGCCGAGTTTATGATATTAGTCGCTTCAAATTTCATCGGGTTGAATGGCTGACAGGGCGGGGTTATTTTGATTCAGCCACTATGAAATCCAGCGTTGCCGTAATAAAGACGTCACCAGATAGAGTTCTGGAAGACTATGGGAGACTGCTCGATCTCGCGGGAGTGAAAGAGACACTTGATTTCGGTGCAACAACAATCCTCAAAGACAATATCAGCTGGCATTTCCCGTACCTTTCGGCGAACACAACTCCATGGCAGCTCGAGGGGACGATTCTCTCGCTGAAGAAGGCCGGCCTGGACGAACTCGTCGCGGTGCACAACAATACTGTCGTCACTGATTCCGAAAAAGGCGAGAAGCTCAATCGCCTGATTCCCGTTTACCGTAAATACGCCGTCCAAGAAAAAAACAACTTCCTTCCTGAGGATATTAAATGGACTCTGTTCAAGCCGAAGTCGAAGATGCTCGCCCTCGACAAAATATTTCCCGACGGCATCCAGGTTCCGGAATATTTCATGGGGAAGAACATTGTCCATCTGCCTACCATGAAGACGCATATCTATACCACAACAACAGGCGCAATGAAGAACGCATTCGGCGGACTTCTGAACAGCAGGCGACATTACGCGCACTCCTGGATACACGAAACCCTGGTCGACCTGCTGGCGATACAGAAGGAGATACATGCGGGAATATTCGCGGTCATGGATGGAACGGTGGCCGGGAACGGCCCGGGTCCGCGAACTATGATACCAGTCGAGACCGATTATATTCTCGCTTCAGCGGATCAGGTCGCCATAGACGCCGTGTCCGCGAAGATGATGGGGTTCGACCCGCTATCAATCAAATACATACGACTCGCTCACGAGGCCGGGCTCGGAGTCGGAGATCCTAATCAAATCGAAATAGTGGGAGAAGACATAAGCGCGTTGAATTTACACTTCTTCGTCGGAGATAACGCGGCGAGCCGCGTCGGGGACGTCCTCTGGTTTTCCCCGATGAGAGTATTTCAGAAACTGTTCTTCAGAACGCCGCTCGTTTATGCATTCGTGTTCGGAAGCTTTTTCTACCACGACTATTTCTGGTGGCCGGCAAAGGGGAAGAAGATTCAGGCCGGAGTCAAGAAGAACACTAAATGGGGCAGGCTTTTCATGAGCTATCCCGAAGAATGAGTTCGTTTCTTCGGATCCGGAGCGAGCGATCCGCTCACGTCGAGGACTGTGATTATCTTCGATCTCAGGTCACAACTTTTGGCCCGTGAAGAAAAAATGAGATAACTCCGTTGAGCGGGTCAAGAAGAAACGATGTGAGAGACATAGACCGAGAGGTCTGGAAAATCCGGAGGAGGAGAATTTACAGATGAAGGCGTTGGACGATGCCGGCAAAATCGTATTCTTCGGTGATTCAATCACGGAGTGGGGTGGGAGGCCGGGAGGGTATGTCACGCTGGTTACCGACCGATTGAAGTCGAAATACGGAGCACGTGCACCGGTCGTCCTCAACGCCGGAATCAGCGGGAACAAGGTACCGGACCTTCTGGCAAGACTTGAACACGATGTGTTGCGGGAGCTTCCCGCCCTGGTCGTGATATACATCGGCATCAATGATGTCTGGCATTTCTCGTCGCCGGAGGGGGCAGGAACGCCAAAGAATATTTATGAGTCTGATTTGAAGGAGATTGTCCTGAGAATAAAATCTGCAGGATCCAAAGTCCTCTTGTGCACGCCCAGTGTGATAGGGGAGAAGGCGAACGGTGAGAATCCGCAGGATGATCTCCTCGACGAATACTCTGAAGTAAGCAGGAATGTGGCGCGTGAAACGGGCACCGCCGTGTGCGACCTTCACACAGCCTTTATCGATTATCTTAAGATTCATAATACCGCAAATCTGTCCGACGGGTTACTTACCGTGGACGGCGTTCATCTCAACGATGCAGGAAACGCGCTCGTTGCCCGGTCTATCATCGAATTTCTGGAATCATAAACCTCGAATCGGATTGCTTCATTTCGTTGCAGGTTGACAATTTGTCATGTTGAGAGCTAAATATTTCCTGATTATGACGTGCGGTTTCTCTAATTTGTCCAATGAATTCGAGCATTAAGTGAGAGGGCACTTTTGGGGTTGCGTTTCGCTCCTTTTTTGTTGGCACAGCGATTGATTTATAGTTCAACTGAAAACAAAAAAGGAGGAATTAGTCATGGCAATAGCAAGATGGAAATCAGAAAGAGAGATTCCGGCGTGGTCGCCGTTCAGGGACCTTGTCAATATGCAGAGAGAGCTGGGACGCGTATTCGACAACTTGTTCTCCGACACGGAGGGCAATATCATGGTCTCGGACTGGGCCCCCCGCGTGGACGTGATGGAAAACCAGGATTCGTACACTATAAAGGCTGAACTGCCTGGCGTGAACAAGAACGACGTCAAAATAACACTTCATGAGAACGTCCTTTCAATCAGAGGCGAGAAGAAGCAGGAGAAGGAAGAGAAGGATCTCAACTTCCACCGCGTCGAGCGCTCTTACGGCTCTTTCGAAAGGCAGTTCGCGCTGCCTACCGGCGTGAAGAGCGAAAAGATCGACGCCTCCTACAGGGACGGCATTCTTACGATAACACTGCCGAAAGTAGAAGAAGCGAAACCCAGAGAAATCGAAGTCAAGGTTTCGTAAAACCAATCAGGCCATCAGGGCTCCCGGTACACGGGAGCCTTGTGTCGGCATCACAGGAGAACATATGCTACAGCAGACAACGGTTAGCAAGACCGGCAAGAGATTCAGTTGGTTCGACGGGTTGTTCGAAGACACGTCGGACACGAAGGAGCTCATGTTGGCGTTGGGATTTCTGGGAGACGATCACGCGGCCGCGGTAAGGTTAGCCGCAAACCTCTCTTCACACTCAAGATGGATACCTTATCCCTTTCTTTCGAACCGTCTCAAGGCGGTCGCCGAGGAGCTCAGGGGACAGGCAGAAGCCTTTAGGGCGAAGATCGCGGAGCTGAACGGACAGCCGCCGCAAGTGTCGGTTGAAAACAGGGATTTGCAGGGTTTCAGGCAGAACGTCAAACGAATGGTGGGCGATATGGAAGAGCATACCTCCCGTTTGGAAATCATGATGCACCAGAGGAACCGGCTCAGGAATCACGACCTGCTGGTTTTCTTCGATGCAATAATTTTAGATATGCACAGACAGAAAGAAGAGTTGCTGGATATCGTTATGCGACTTTCCTGAAGAGAGGAATTTTTGATATGTCAAAAGATGAATTTGAGAAAGATGAACAGATAGTAATGGAGGATCCCGGTACACTGCACAACCAGGAAATCCTTCCCATAATGCCGCTCCGAAACTCCGTCTTCTTCCCGCGTCAGATGATGCCGCTTTCGGTTGGAAGAAAAAGTACGATACAGCTCGTCGATGAAGCCTTCAGAGACGATCTTCCTGTATTGCTGGTAGCCCAGAAGGATGCGAACGTGGAACGCCCGACTACCGAAGATATACATAAGTTCGGAACGGTCGTCAGAATACTGAAAGTCTACAACCTCCCCGACGGATCCAAGAGTGTTTTCGTTCAGGGATTGTACAGGGCACAGGTCTTCAACCTGGTCCAGCAGGAGCCATACCTGAAGGGATTCGTGCAGAGAGTGGAAGAGGTAAACGGCGAAGGCATCGAAGTCGACGCGCTTATCGCGACGATAAAGAACGGGTTCAGGAAAGCGGTCGAGCTGGCACCGGATCTTACCCCGGAACATCTCAGCCTGATATTGAATACCGACGACCCGAGCCAGGTTGCCGATATGGCGATGTGGCTGATCAATATTCCTGTGAACGACAAGCAGGAAGTTCTCGAGGAGCTGAACGTCAACGAAAGACTCAAGAAGGCCAATCTTTACCTGAGCAAGCTTGTCCAGCGTCTCGAGCTCGGCAACAAGATCCAGACGGAAGTACAGGACGAAATCAACAAGAGCCAGCGCGATTACTTCCTGCGCGAGCAGATGAAAGCGATCAAACACGAGCTAGGTGAAGACGACGAGAATGTGGAGATAAACGAGCTGCGAAAGCGGATCGACGAGGGAAATTACCCGGAGGAAGTGAAGAAGACTGCCGGGAAGGAACTCGACAGGCTGCAGCGTATGCACCCTTCGAGCGCGGAATACACCGTCGCCCGCACATACCTCGACTGGATCCTCGATCTTCCGTGGAACACTTCGACTGAAGACAATCTCAATATCAAGGCGGCCGGGAAGTCACTGGAAAAGGACCACTACGGCCTCGACAAGGTGAAGAAGAGAATCCTCGAATACCTTGCCGTCAGAAAACTGAAGAACGATATGAGAGGCCCGATACTTTGCTTCGTCGGCCCTCCCGGAGTCGGAAAAACGAGCCTCGGTAAATCCATAGCCAACGCGCTCGGACGGAAGTTCGTCAGAATGTCTCTCGGTGGCGTGCATGACGAGGCGGAGATCCGCGGACACAGAAGGACTTATATCGGCGCGCTTCCCGGAAGGATAGTGCAGGGAATAAAGAAGGCCGGCTCGAACAACCCCGTCTTCATGCTCGACGAAGTCGACAAGATCGGGATGGATTTCAGGGGCGACCCTGCGAGCGCTCTCCTGGAAGTTCTCGACCCTGAACAGAATTTCTCGTTCAGCGATCATTATCTGGAGCTCCCGTTCGACCTGTCGAAAGTCCTGTTCATCGCGACGGCGAACATGATGGAACCGATCCCGCCCGCGTTGCGCGACAGGATGGAGGTTATCGAGATTCCCAGCTATGTGGAGGATGAAAAGCTGCATATCGCAGAGAATTTCCTGGTTCCAAAACAGCAAGCGGAACACGGGCTCAAGAAGCAGCAAATCGAGTTCTCGGACGAAGCCCTTCGCTTCATGATATCCGGCTACACAAAAGAAGCCGGGGTGCGGAGCCTGGAGAGAAAGATCGCGGATATTTGCCGCGGCGTCGCTATGGAAGTCGCTGCTGGTTCGAAGAGCAAATTCAAGATCGACGAAGGGGTCGTGGTGAAATACCTCGGCCATCAGAAGTTCTATCCGGAGGTTTCTGAAAGGATTAACAAGCCTGGCATCGCCACGGGTCTCGCCTGGACTCCCGTCGGCGGCGACATACTCTTCATCGAGGCATCGAAGATGAAAGGGAAAGGCAGTCTCATACTCACCGGACAACTGGGCGACGTTATGAAAGAATCTGCTCAGGCCGCTTTGAGCTTCATAGGCTCCAATGCGGAACGGTTCGGGATAGAGCCTGATTTCCGCGAGAAGTACGACATACACGTCCACGTACCGGCCGGCGCAGTTCCAAAGGACGGTCCTTCGGCGGGAGTAACGATGCTGACCGCACTGGTTTCGCTTCTTACCGGCAGACTTGTAAGGAACGATCTTGCGATGACCGGTGAGATAACGCTGCGCGGAGCGGTCCTTCCCATAGGTGGAGTAAAGGAGAAGGTAATTGCAGCAGTCCGCTCGGGCATCAAGACGGTAATTCTTCCGAAGAAGAATGAATTCGATCTCGAAGATGTTCCGCAAAACGTTCGCGACCAGGTCAAGTTCAAGTTTGTTTCCGAGATGCCCGAGGTTCTCGATTTCGCGCTGCGTCCGTTCAAGAAGGAGGAAAAGCCTCCTGCCCGTGCTGAAGCGCCCATAGCAAACTAAACGACCGGAGTCGTCGGCTCCGTCTGGCGGCAGATCGCAAAATTGATGTGGTCCCGGTTAGAACGCGGGAACTCCGATTTTCTTATTGGGAATCGTCACGGATAAATCTGACATTTCGATCGCGCGTTCGAGCGGGGTTTCTTCTCTTCTTTCATTCAAATCTTCTGAGCTTGCCGGGATGCCCTCCCGGCTCGCTCAGGATTGTTTTACTTTCCGCTCTTGCTTAATTTGATGTCGGTTCACGACGTAGAGGGAAAGCAGTACGTGAATTTTTTCCGGTGTTTCAAGTTTCCCCTTCAGCCAAGCCCCGACTTCGCTCGGGGACTTTTGAATCGGAGTCTCGACAAATGGATGAGTTAACCTTAAAGATACAGAAACCCAAGACCTTCTGCGGAATAGTGGGTGTTTACGGCGCACAGGGTGCTTCAAACTACGTTTACTACGGGCTTAACGCTCTTCAGCACAGAGGCCAGGAGGCAGCTGGCATCGTAGCCCGGGAGCGGACGGACGAGAGAGTCTATTTCAATGTTCACAAAAGGACCGGGCTCGTCACCGACGTTTTTAAGGATGATAAGATCCTGCGCGGTATCCTCAAAGGCGATGCGGCAATAGGCCATAATCGATACTCGACGACCGGTGCTGCAGAAAGCGGGAAGAATGTCCAGCCTATTGTGGTGAACTACAGGAAGGGAAATCTCGCGATTGCGCATAACGGAAACCTGACGAACTCGCACAGGCTGCGCGACGAGCTGACCGATTCAGGGACGCTCTTCCAGACGACGACGGACACGGAGATTATTCTTCACCTCATCGCGCGCAGTCAGAAGGAAACCGTAATCGAGCAGGTCTACGACGCGCTGCAGCAAATCCGGGGGGCCTTCTCGCTGGTGATACTTTCGGATAATCAGCTCATCGTTGCCAGGGATCCTTACGGCTTCCGGCCCCTCGCGCTAGGCAAACTTCAAAACGCATTCATCGCCGCTTCGGAAACGTGTGCGCTGGACGTGATCGGAGCAGAATACGTAAGAGATGTTGAACCCGGCGAGATAGTCGTATTTGACGACGAGTCACTTGAAAAGGGTGAGCCGCGCTCCATGTTCCTTCCGGACATACCGAAACAATCCCGGCACTGCATATTCGAGTTCATTTATTTCTCGCGTCCCGACAGCAAGATTTTTGGAGAGAGCGTCGACAAGGTTAGGCGAAAAATCGGAAAGGGGCTGGCCGAGGAAGCGCCGGTTCAGAACGATGAAGATGAGAAGCTCGTGGTGATAAGCGTCCCGGACTCGTCGAACACCGCGACTCTCGGGTACGTATCCCAGAGCTTAAAGATGGGAATAAAAGCAAAATTTGAAATCGGTCTCATAAGGAGTCATTATATAGGGCGGACTTTCATACAGCCCAGCCAGAACGTTCGCGACCTGAAAGTGAAGATGAAATTCAACACGGTGAAGGGCGTATTGAAGGGAAGAAAGGTCGTCATAGTGGACGATTCCATCGTACGCGGGACGACGAGCAAGCAGCTCGTGAAACTCATCCGTGAGGCCGAGCCGTCGGAAGTCCATTTCCGGGTCAGCTCTCCACCGATAATGCATCCGTGTTATTACGGAATGGATTTCCCGTCCGAAAAGGAATTGTTTGCCAACCAATTCAACGGCGACCTGGAAAGGATGACGGAGGAGCTGAATGTGGATTCTCTTTCCTATCTTTCATTAGAGAAACTCCTGGATTCCGTTCCGGTTGACGACCGTCGCAATTATTGCACGGCCTGTTTCAGCGGCGAGTACCCGACCGAGGTGGAGACCAACAGCAAGGAAGAGTTCGAGGCGAATATCAACGAGGCGAGGGACTAGACGCCGATATCACACGACTTCTTTCCGGAGAGTCAGGCAGGCCGTATTTGCAAGACCAGTATTTTAGAACCCGGAGTAAACGAGATTGGACGATATCCTGAACGTTGAGAAGCGATGGACCGTCTCGAACATTCTGAGCTTGAGCCGGGTGGTGTTCATGATTCCGATTGTCATCTTTATTCTTCGGCCCGGCAGCGAATACAGAATAGCGGTGCTGGTGCTGATGGTCGTCGCAGCCGCGACCGATTTTCTGGACGGTCTGCTGGCCCGGGCATTGAACCAGGTTACCGATTTCGGGAAGATCCTGGATCCCGCGTCGGATAAGATCTGCATAATAATCGGGACCGCCGCGCTCGTAATTGCAGGGGATGCACCTTTGTGGTACGCCATCCTTGTTGCGGCGAGAGATATTATCATCGTGGTCGGCAGCATCAGGATCATGAACCGCAGAAAGTTGGTGGTGCAGTCCGTCTGGACCGGCAAATGGACGGTCAGTTTCATCGCGGCATATTTAATACTCGCGACTCTGAAGATGGAGTCGCTCGCGGCCGTCAGGGACTTTTTCATGTACCTGAGCACGATTGCGGTCTTCGTGTCGTTTGTGGTTTATACGAGAATATACCAGGAAAGAATGGCCGATAATGGGATTGCTTGATCGATTCAAAAAAATAAAAGATGGACTGACCAGAACACGCACGAACTTCGTCGACAGGATTTCGAAGATCATAACGGGCAAGACGAAGATAGACGACGAACTGATCGATGAAATTGAAGAAGTCCTTCTTTCTGCGGACATCGGATTTGCAGCAACGGAAAAAATAGTCGGGGATATTCGCGAGAGGGTGAAATCTGAAGGCTACGAAGATACCGGAGTCCTAAGATCCCTTTTGAAAGAGGAGATTGCAAAGTACCTGATTGAGACCAACGGCGCAGCCAAAGGAGCTGCAAAGCCGCATGTTATAATGATTGTCGGAGTAAACGGCGTCGGGAAGACCACAACCGTCGGAAAGCTGGCGTACAATTTCAGGAATGACGGCAAGAAAGTCCTGATCGCAGCAGCAGACACGTTTCGCGCCGCGGCAAATGAGCAGCTGAAAATCTGGGCGGACAGGGCGAGCGTCGACATCGTACAGCAACAGCCGGGCACCGATCCGGGCGCGGTTGCCTACGATGCCGTGGCGGCGGCGAAATCCCGGGACATTGATGTGGTTCTGATCGATACGGCGGGCAGGCTTCACACCAAAACGAACCTGATGGAAGAGCTGAAGAAGATCAGGCGAGTGGTGCAGAAGGTCGTCCCGGATGCGCCCCATGAGGTATTTCTTGTGTTGGACGCGGTCACCGGTCAGAACGGGCTCATACAGGCGCGGCAATTCCTCGATGCGGCAGGCGTCACCGGCATCGTACTTACGAAACTCGACGGGACCGCAAAGGGCGGGATAGTGGTAGCGATCAGTCAGGAGCTCTCCCTGCCGGTGAAGTATATCGGAGTCGGCGAGGGAATAGACGACCTGCAGCCGTTCGACCGAAAGACATTTGTGGACGCGTTGTTCTCCGAGCAGAGTAATGTTGAATAACTATCCTGTATCAATAAAAAACGAAGTGACACACGCGGAGGAAATTTCCTGATGGGGAAAATCAAAGTGCTCTCCGAGGAACTTGCCAGTAAAATAGCGGCCGGGGAAGTCGTCCAGCGTCCCGGTTCGGTTGTCAAAGAGCTGATCGAAAACTCGATCGATGCAGGGGCGAAATCCGTTTCGGTGGAAGTAAAGGACTCGGGCAAGACATTCATTCGAGTTACGGACGACGGGGCCGGCATGACGGAAGAGGATGCCATCCTGTCCTTTGACCGGCACGCAACGAGCAAAATCTCGACATACGAGGAGCTCGAGAGCGTGAGTACGCTCGGCTTCAGGGGAGAGGCCCTGTATTCGATCGCTGCCGTTGCACAGGTTGAAATGAAAACGAAAGTGAGTTCGGAGGACGCTGCAGTATATCTTCGCATCGAAGGCGGAAAGATGGAAGAACCCTCGCGGACTTCGCACGGCACAGGAACAACAATAATCGTGAAGAACCTGTTTTACAATACACCCGCCCGTCGGAATTTCATGAAAGGTAATCCGACCGAGTTCAGGCACATCTACCAGACCGTTGCCCGCTATGCAATAGCCTTTCCCGATGTCGAATTCATGCTCCAGTCCGGAGACGACGTCGTACTGCGCGCCAAATCCGACAGCGTGCGTGGAAGGCTGGACGAAGTTTTCGGCGAAAGATTCACCGATTCGCTGGTTGCATTCGGCGAGGATTACGATCATCTCAAAGTGAGCGGTTATCTCGGCAAGCCTGAATACACGAAGCGGACGCGCGGCGAGCAGTTTCTATTCCTGAATAAGCGATACGTTGTAAGCAAAGCCATAAACCATGCCGCCTTCTCCGCATATGAGAATCTCATCGACAAGGGAGATTTCCCGTTCTTTGCCATTTTCATAGAAGTGCCTCCGAACGAAGTCGACGTGAATGTGCACCCGTCGAAGCTTGAAGTGAAGTTCAGGGATGAGCGGAGCATATACGGAGCCATCCGCTCCGCAGCGAGAGGCGCCCTCGTGAGAAGCGACCTCGTTCCGGAACTCACAGTCTCGGCCGATACGGGGAGGTTCGTAAGCCGCCCGACCTCGGAATCGTCGCGGGGCGGAATTGTCCCCGTCATGTTCAACGCCGGCGGAACTCAGCGGCCTTTCCAGGATGATAGAATGGCAGACGCAGTTGATCCGCTCTTTACCTTGAAGATCCCCCAATCCAGGCCGGCGCCGGAATCGGGTACGGAAAAGCAAGGTGAGGGTGAAATTGTCGTTAGTCCCGGCGGAGTGATATACCAGCTGCACAACAAGTATATCATTTCCCAGATATCGACCGGACTTCTCGTGATCGACCAGCACGCTGCGCACGAGCGAGTTATATATGAACGCACGCTGAAACGTTTCGGCGAGCACGGTCAGAACACGCAGCAGCTTCTCTTCCCGATAAGCCTGAATCTCGACCCCGGCGACTTCTCAGTGATCGAAGAGACGATCGACGATCTCAACCGGATGGGATTCAGTATCAAGCTCTTCAGCGGCTCGACTGCGGTTCTCGACGGGGTACCGGTGGATCTGAAAGCGGGAAGGGAAAGCACGATCCTGACCGAGATGATCGACGACTACAAACGCGATAACGACCTTCGGCTTACCCCAAGAGAGAAATTGTGCAAGACGTACGCGTGTAAAGCCGCAGTCAAAGCTGGAGACCACCTGACCGTGGAGGAAATGGAGTCCCTGCTGGATCAGCTGTTCAATGCGGATGTCCCGTACGTTTGCCCTCACGGCAGACCGGTTCTTGTCAAGATTCCCCTGCTCGAACTGGACAAGAAATTCGGAAGAATCTGATTACAGTTCCGGTGTGTTGAGTGCCGCGCGGAGAGTTAGTGCCGGCTGCACGGTTTTCATACCACCTCTCTCCAGATCTCGGATATTCGACCTTTTAGTTTTGAATTTTGACTTTAATTTATGACCGTACTTATATTGAATCTCGTAATTTCTAAACAAAATTAGATAGAATTCCGAAATATGTCTCAGAAAATTGCATCGTTGAGTGGGAAAAAACGATCCCACAATTGCGGCGAACTTAGGGCAAGTCATATTACTAAATCAGTAACATTGAATGGGTGGGTCGACCGTCGCAGGGATCTCGGCGGGGTAATCTTCATAGATTTGCGCGACCGATATGGCAAGACGCAGGTGGTCTTCGCTCCCCAGCACAATGAGGCTGTGTACCAGGTCGCCAAACAACTCAGAGGCGAAGACGTTATCTCAGTTGCGGGAAAGGTGGAGCACAGGCCCGAAGGAACTACCAACACGAGCCTTCCGACCGGCGAAATTGAAGTCCTTGCCGATGGTTTGATTGTACTCAACGAAGCGGAGACTCCGCCGTTTCCCATCGACAGCGACATCGACACGAGCGAGGACCTGAGGCTGAGATACCGATATCTCGATTTGAGACGAGAGCCGATGCAGCGGAACCTAATGACCAGGCACAAGATGGCACAAGCCGTGCGTCGCTATCTCGACAGCCTGAACTTTCTTGAAATCGAAACCCCATTCCTGATGAAGAGCACGCCGGAAGGCGCGCGGGACTATCTCGTGCCCAGCAGGATACACCGGGGTAAATTCTATGCGCTTCCGCAGTCGCCGCAGACCTACAAGCAGATTCTTATGGTGTCGGGCTTCGACAGGTATTTCCAGATCGTGAAGTGCTTCAGGGATGAAGACCTCCGCGCCGACCGGCAGCCGGAATTTACGCAGATAGATGTCGAAATGTCTTTCATACAGGAAGAGGACATTTACAAGATGGCGGAAGGTCTCGTCAAGGCGCTCTTCAAAGAAGTGAAAGGAATCGACATCAAGACGCCCTTTCCCAGGATGAGCTACGACGAGGCGATGACGAAATACGGCAGTGACAAGCCCGATCTTCGCTTCGGACTTCCCATCGAAGATGTGACCGACACGCTCCGCGGATCGCAATTCAAGGTTTTCGAGTCGGCCATACAAAGCGGCAATCTGGTTTGCGGTCTGAACCTTACGGGTCAGGCGACCGTCAGCCGGAAGCAGACGGACGATCTGACCGAACTTGCCAAGACCTGCGGCGCGGCCGGACTCGTGTACTTCAAGGTTGCCGGCGAAAACCTGGAGTCGCCTACTGCAAAACATTTTTCAGCGGACCAGCTGAAAGCGCTGAGGGAAAAATTTGCGGCGAAAAACGGCGACCTGATACTGCTTGTAACGCAGCCGCGCGGAAAAATCTTCCAGATGCTCGGGCAGTTCCGTCTCGAGCTTGCCAAACGTTTCAGCCTCATTGATGAAAATCAAAACTCACTCCTGTGGGTCACGGAATTCCCGCTCCTTGAATGGTCGGACGACGAAAAACGATTTGCCGCGATGCATCATCCGTTTACCTCTCCGAGAGAAGAGGACGTCGTGAACCTCGACAACGGACTGAAGGAGTTTGCGGAAAGGAAGAGATGGGCTCCTGATAACTCCGTCAACAAGGCTCGTGCACGTGCGTACGATCTCGTCTGGAACGGGAACGAAATCGCGGGCGGCAGCATAAGAATTTTCCATCCTGAGCTTCAGCAGAAGATGTTCAGCTGCCTGGGAATTTCAAAAGAGGAGGCCGAGAAGAAATTCGGATTCCTGATGGAGGCATTCAGGTACGGGGCGCCGCCGCACGGAGGAATTGCCTTCGGCTTCGACAGGCTCGTGATGCTGTTTACGGGAAGTAAGTCAATTCGCGATGTAATTGCCTTCCCAAAGACGAGCAGCGCCATGTCGCTAATGGACGACGCGCCGAACGAAGTCAGCCGCGATCAACTGATAGAACTTCATTTGAAAGTGATTTGAGAAATGTTCCTCTACGGGCTTGTCTTACTGCTTGGGGCGCAATTGGGACTTAACTCGCCTGCAGGACAAGGCACATCCCTGGGTCGGCTCTTGAAGGTTGAGAAATCGCAGAGCGATGTCGTCGCTCTCTACGATTCCGGAGAAGTGAAATTTGAGGTTTTCGAGCCGGGGATTGTGCATATCTCGATTCGGCGGGGCGAAAGAGCCTTGAAATCATTCGCCGTTGTGGAAAAGCCGGAGGACTTGCCCGATAATTTCGTTAATACGGCAGGAGGGAGGATAACCGTAGACCTCCCCGACGGCAAAGTCGAGTTTAACACCCGTACAATGAAAGCAAGATTCTTCGGCCCCAGGGGCGACGACATTCTCGACCTCGGTAAGCTGGAGTTCAGTGACAGTGGCGTCGTGGCCCGTTTCGACATTCACGGGGCAAGAAATTTCTACGGACTCGGCGAGAAGACGCTGCCTTACAACAAATATGGCAGCCGATGCACGATGTGGAACACCGATTTCCCCGCCTACCCGCTGAATTACGATCCCCTTTACGAGAGCATCCCGTTTCTGCTCAAAGCGAATCCGAACGACTCATATGGGCTGTTTTTCGATAATCCTTCTCGCTCCATCTTCGACGTCGGCGCCACCGATGGCGAGCAGCTCCTTTACCACGCTTCGAATGGTGCATTCGAGCTCTACATCATCACAGGCAAGAATCCGGCACAGGTTGTCCGAAGGTTCAGCGACCTGACAGGTAAAATGAATATGCCCCCGAAGTGGGTGCTCGGCTACCAGCAGTCGAGGTGGAGCTACTACCCGGAGGACACAGTCCTGGATCTCGCACATGGTTTCAGGGAGAGAAAGATACCTTGCGATGTCATATATCTCGACATCAACTACATGAACGGGTACAGGTGTTTTACATGGAGCCCGAAGAATTTTCCGACTCCAAAGCTCATGCTTGACACACTGCATCGAATGGGTTTCAAAGTCGTGACGATAATAGATCCCGGCATCAAAGTCGACACGACCTACAAGGTTTACGAGAGCGGGCTGAAGGACGACGTCTTTGTCAAGT
>JBJKPN010000193.1:0-25951 GCA_046706365.1 Candidatus Kryptoniota bacterium
CGGCGAATTCGACATAGTATTCGTCGACATAGAGAAACGAATGTATCCCACGGCTCTCGAGAAAGCATGCGGGAGAATCAGGCACGGTGGACTGTTGGTCGCCGACAACGTGCTTTGGTCGGGAAGAGTCGTCGAGAAAGATGGAGATGCGTCGACAGAAGGAATAAAGGAATTCAACCGGCGTCTCTTTGCCAAAACGGATTTTGCCTCTTCAATCGTCCCGGTGCGAGACGGCGTTGCCGTCGCCTACAGACTATGATGCTCGGCAATAAGCTGTATGCCGGTATAGCCCTTCAACTTGTATCATCGCGGCAACATCTGTCACATCAGGCGTGCCGGGTCTTGCGCCATAATCCACGATTGTACAAATTAATAAAAGATGTAACTGTCCCGACTGTTATGACCGAGAAGTTTTTTCGCGGCCTGAAACACTGAAATCAGACGGCCGACGGCGGCAGACCGAAAAGAAATCTATTTATCTCGAATTCAAATGGAGAAGAAATGTCCAAACTGGTATTAATACGTCATGGCGAATCACAATGGAATCTTGAGAACCGCTTCACAGGCTGGGTTGATGTCCCCCTTTCCGAAAGAGGAGTCAAGGAAGCGGAATCCGCGGGTGAAAAACTGAAAAGCTACAAGTTTGACCTCGGATACTGTTCAAAGCTGGTGCGCGCGATCGACACATTGAAGATTGTGCTTCAGAAGAACGGTCAGACAAATCTTCCTGTTGAGTACGATACGGCTTTGAACGAAAGACATTACGGAGACCTCCAGGGATTGAACAAAGCGGAGACTGCAAAGAAATTCGGTGAGGAACAGGTGCATATCTGGAGGCGGAGCTACGACGTCCCGCCGCCGAACGGCGAAAGCCTGAAGGACACCGCGGCGAGGGTTTTGCCTTACTGGAAGTTCAAGATTCATCCGGATGTGAAGGCCGGAAAGGAAGTGCTTGTTGTGGCGCACGGCAACAGCCTTCGTTCGCTGGTAATGTTCCTTGACAACATGACTAAGGAACAGGTACTCGAATTGAACATCCCGACCGGTGTACCACTCGTTTACGAGTTCAGCGGTGAAAAAATACTGAGCAAGAAGTATCTCGAAGGTTGAATGGGCTTTGGAAACCATGCCCCGATAAGCTAAATTGTGTGGCCAAGGCGGAGTAGCTCAGGTGGTTAGAGCAGTGGAATCATAATCCACGTGTCGGGGGTTCGAATCCCTCCTCCGCTACCACTTCTGCGCATTTACTCCAGAAACGTCAGGGAACATATAGAGGGCTCACGAGGGTTTCGAGATCGTGTCGGGGGTTCTCCCTCACGAAGCGGAACGCTTCGCGAGGGATCTCCCAAAGGGACGGGCCTTCGGGAGAATCCCTCCTCCGCTACCACTTCTGAACATTTACTCCATAAAGGGCAGGAATTCATGGTGAGCCTTACGATGGATTTCCCGGGGGACTATGCCTTTCAGAGATACCATCCTTTCGATACCTGCGGAGCGGCTGTGTGGAACTGGATCAGTCCACCTGAGCGAATGCGACCACATAGTTGTGCCCGTATTTCTTCGCACATTTAGGACAGGTCGTGTAGTAGAAATAGTATTTCTTTGTCATCCTGCCCTGCGAGGCCACGAATTTGTCCATCTCCTTAATCCATCTTGGCACAGCATTGTACGGCCCGTCGAAAACCTTCGTCATGAACGTGCCTGAAATCTTTGTGTTCTCCGCTCCAGGCACATCTTTACTTACAGCCATGTAGAGCTCCGATTTCCAAGGAGAAGGATCGTAAGCAATGGTGAGAAAATCCTTGATCTCCGGGGCTGCACTTGCATCCTGTGCGTCTTTCCACATCCGGTCCATTATGCGTTTCATAACTCCCGGCAGTGGAATATGAAACAGCTCCGGTATCGTCCCCTTGATAAAAAGCTTGTCCTTCCATTCGTGAACCGCGCCGTCCCAGGGGGCGGGTTCGAACCTCGGACAGCATTCCGTCGAATCTGTGGTCTCTCTTGTCATACAGCCTTTTCCCTGAGTTTAGTGTGAATTCCAGATCCGGGAGCCCACATTATGTTCACGGCATTTGCCGGCCGCTTGCCCGGCGGCCGGGACATGAGATTGAGTCATGCAGGTCCCGATGAAACCTAAATTCTGGAGCTTTTTGGGGTTATTAGGAGAGAGTTCGTTGAATGCGATTACTTGTGACTCCTGACCAGATAATCTACCATGGCAGCCCGCGAGAATCAAATCTCATCATGCTTTCATTGTATTGCCGGGTCCATCACTAATCTTCCATCAAAGACTTCCGAAATCAGAAGTGAGATCGTGCTCAATGTGGGAAAACCAGGAGAAAATGAAAATGGCAGAATGTCCTAATCTCGAAGTGTGCCCCGTTTGGCAGAGATTCAAATCAGACCTGAAGCTCATTTGGGTTAAGGTTTATTGTCTTGGCGACAAACAGTGTGAATGTGAGAGAAAGAAGCTCAAGGCACAGGGCAAAGAAGTACCCGTTGAACTTTTGCCGAATGGCAAACTAATGCGTGTCTGAGTAATCACAAAACAATTCATCGGGACAAATCCACCGCACCTTATTGAATGCTCTGGATTGTCCCGACGTAAAATGAACGCCGGCCCGGTTTCCTGGGTGGAGCAATCCCCCCTTTTTCCAACGGGGATTCTCTTTGTTTCATGAAACAGGTTCGCACATGTTTCGGCTGGGTTGACCGTTTATTCGCAGGGGCGGCCTGCTGTGTCAGTCGGTTACTTGATCGCACCGAAACTGGCGAAGAGAGCATTCTTGTGGAAGACGTCTGCATGTTTGAAACCGACTTGTCTCAGCAGATCAAGCTGAAAAAGAATCGTCCTCGGCGAGTCTTCACTTGCAATAGACTCGCGAATTCTTTCGAACGTCTCCGGACCCTCGACCCTGTTTATGTATTCCTCATACCTCTGCCACATGTACGCCTCCACCCTGGGGTCCGATTGAACGATCAGGTCTGATACCAGGAAACACCCGCCGGGACTAACAGCCTCGAATATCTTCTGATAAACATCTTTCCATTCTGTTTCTTCTCTCAAGTGGTGGAGGACCGCCCCCGCTATTGCGATGCCGAAATGATCGTGTGGGAGGTCGATGACTCGCACATCGCCCTGCAGTATGGTCACATTTCCGGAAGTAGCGGGTGTTACTCGCTCTGCCGCCTTACTCAGCATGTTGGCGCTCAGGTCGACTAAAGTACAGTTGAGGTCCGGCAGTTTTGACAGAAGTTTCAGAGTATAGTTGCCGGCACCGCAGCCCACGTCAAGAACATTCCTTGCATGCGGGGCGATTCTCGATGCGATCTCAGTCAATATTTCAAGGTTGACGACTGCGTCCACCGCCGCGACTTGTCCGGTTTCGATATTGGAGAATCTCCTTACAACATCTTCGGATTCGAATTTCTTTCGGATTTCATCTACGCTCAGCTTTCCGCTCAATTCCTGTTTCATATCATCCTTTCAACTAACTGGTTATTTAATTTAGTTAAATGTTAAATTCATAATAACGGCGAAGGAGTGGTATTGCGCCTTCCGGGATCTGTTGCATCATGGCGCGTCGCCGACTTGCAGGACCGGGAAAGCCGTTTGCGCGGGCGAAATCCGTTGGGTATGGGTGAATACACTGACAGCCTTCCGGATGGCGGTCGGACGAAGTCGTGAGAATTGAATCGTCCGTTGAGCAGAGCCGGGATCGAATGGATGACCGGATTTTCTGTTTGCCTGCTCCGGTCGTCCGCAACTTCGCCAGAAAGGGAGTATATATGATCGGTGAAAATGTAAAAAAGAAACTAAGGGAAATCTTCGGTGGCAGGAGTGTTCTTGATTCTGCCGAAGACAGGATCGCGTACTCGTACGACGGGACGCCCGTTCTCAGTTCGCAGCCTGATGCGATAGTAATCCCCGCTTTGGTAGAACAGATCAGTGCTCTTGTGCGCCTTGCGAATGAGGAAAGATTTGCGATTGTCCCCCGGGGGTCGGGAAGTGGCCTTAGCGGCGGCTCCATACCGTCGGAGAATTCTGTCGTGCTCCTCATGAACCAGTGGAACAAGGTCATCGAACTCGACAAAAGCAACCTGACGGCATGGGTAGAGCCGGGAGTGATCACGGCGCGGTTCCAAGCGCAAGTCGAGTCTCAGGGTCTCTTTTATCCTCCCGATCCCGGCAGCGCTCAGATTTGTACGCTTGGTGGAAATGTCGCAGAGAACGCCGGCGGGCTGAGGGGACTCAAATATGGTGTAACTAAGAATTACACCCTGGGGTTTGAGGTCGTTTTGCCGACCGGTGAGGTGATGAGAGTCGGCGGAAAAAACATGAAGGATGTCGCGGGTTACAATCTAAAAGATGTGCTGATCGGTTCGGAAGGGACGCTCGGGATCTTCACCAAGATTTTGCTGAAACTCATTCCGATGCCCGCTTCGAGCAAGACATTGCTTGCGTTCTACGATTCGATCGGTGGAGCCGCGGAGACGGTTTCCGCGATAACAGCCGCCAGAATTTTGCCGGCCATGATGGAGTTCCTCGACAATCCCACGATCCGCGCCGTGGAGAGCTTTTCCCACCTCGGCCTCGATACGAATACCGGAGCGCTTCTCCTCGTCGAGGTAGACGGGCCGCGCTCGGCTGTGGACGAAGATGCTGCTGCAGTTGAGAAGATTTGTATGAGCTCCGGCGCGAAAAATGTCCGCGTGGCAAAGGACGAGGCTGAAGCTAATAAGCTGAAAGCTGCCCGCAAATCGGCACTTGCGGCACTGGCCAGAATCCGGCCGACAACGATTCTTGAGGATGCAACTGTCCCGCGAAGCGAGCTGGCCGTTATGGTGGATTTCATAAACCGAACCGCGAAAAAACACGACATTCAAATGGGCACTTTCGGTCACGCGGGCGACGGCAATCTCCACCCGACCGGCCTTACCGACGAGCGCGACCACGCTGAAATAAAACGGACTGAGGATGCGTTCGAAGAGATTTTCAGAAAGGCCGTCGAACTTGGCGGTACGATCACCGGGGAGCACGGCGTCGGACTGACGAAGAAGAAATTCCTCGAAGAGCTGTATGATACTCCATTTGTCAGAATGATGAAGACGACCAAACAGATGCTCGATCCCAACTGCGTTTTGAACCCGAACAAAGTAATTTCAGTCAGCCCGAGATGCGAAGGCGCACTACCGAGAAGCAAAGAGCAGATCGACAGGATTGTACAGAAGATGGACAATCCATCGGAGGCATATATTTGATGAAGGAAATATCCGATGATCTGCTGACCCAGTGCATGCACTGCGGACTATGTCTCTCCGTCTGTCCAACATACGCGCTTACCGGGCTGGAACGAAGCTCTCCTCGCGGGCGTATCCGGCTCATGAAGAGCGTTATGGAAGAGAAACTCCCTATCTCCGATGCGTTTGTGGAAGAGATGAATTTTTGTCTCGACTGCCAGGCCTGTGAGACTGCATGTCCTGCAGGAGTCAGGTACGGAGAACTGGTAGAGTCGGCGCGCGTCTTCGTGGAACAGAAAAGAAAAGGGTTCAATCTCAAACAGTTCATTCTGAAGAGAATTGTGGTCAGGAAACGGACGCTGCGCCTTGTCGCGAGAGCGGCGAGATTCTACCAAAAGAGCGGGATGGAAAGTGCGGTTCTCGGGGCGTTGAAATTGTTTTCAAGAAGGCTGTACCATCGAGCGAAGCTGATGCCCAGGATTTCGAGTGAGTTCGCTTTCGATGTGCTCCCGGCGGTTGCGGATCCAAAGGATACGCGGCGGGGCACTGTTGCGGTTCTTACGGGTTGTGTAATGGATGTTTTCTATGCCGATGTCAATAAAGATACCGTTGATGTGCTTCTCGAGAACGGCTGGCGGGTGGTTATTCCGCAGGGTCAGGTGTGCTGCGGCTCGCTCAATGCCCACAACGGCGACGGGGAAACCCCGAGACTCCTTGCCAGAAAGAATATTGAAGTCTTCGAGAAGACGGGTGCCGAGTATTATGTGATCAACTCGGCCGGCTGCGGGGCATTCATGAAACAGTATGGGGAAGTACTTGCCGGAGACCCGGAGTTTTCCGAGAGGGCGAAGAAGTTCAGCGCAAAAGTGAAGGACTTCTCCGAATTCCTGGTCCAGACAGGATTCAAAAAACCTGAGGCTCATATAAGTAAAGCGACCGTTTACCACGAAGCGTGCCATCTCGTGCACGCCCAGAAAGTTAGCGCGGAGCCTAAGTCGATTGTCAGGGAATTATCCGGCGACCAATTCCACGAGCTAAACGAGGCCACATGGTGCTGCGGAAGCGCCGGAATTTATAACGTTGTCAGGTACGAGGACGCTGCGAAACTGCTGGACCGCAAGATGAGCAACATCAAGGACAGCGGTGCCCGGCTCGTTGTCACGGGTAACCCGGGATGTATGGCACAAATCGGCGCGGGGATTGCAAATGAAAATCTGGATATCGAAGCGTTGCATCCTGCCACTGTCCTGAACAGGCTGTACAAGTCAGGCAAAGTCTGAAGCTCAAGAGCCTCGACCAAGAATAACAAATCTGAAAAGAGGATGTCGTGATCCCCTTGAAAGATAAGAACCCTTCGTACTCAATACCGTTTGTAAACTACTTGCTGATCGCGGCGAACGCCGCCGTATTCGCCTACGAGTTGTCCCTGGGTTCTCAACTCGACCCGTTCTTTGTCAAATACGGCCTGGTATCCGGCAGGTACTTTGAAATGGTTGCAGCCAATTCTCATCCTGTAACCAGGTATCTGCCATTCTTCACTTCAATGTTCATCCACGGCGGGTGGCTCCATATTATTGGCAACATGTGGTTCCTTTTCATCTTCGGCGACAACGTGGAGGACAAATTCGGACACGGAAAATATTTACTGTTCTATCTATTGAGCGGACTGGCAGCGGGCGCCCTGCAGGTGTCTCTATCATCCGGCTCGTCCGTGCCGACTATAGGTGCAAGCGGGGCAATTTCAGGAGTCCTCGGCGCTTATCTTGTCATGTTTCCGAAAGCGAAAGTTGTCACACTTATCCCGATATTTTTCTTCTTTGATATCATCGATATTTCGGCACTGCTTTTCATTGGTTTCTGGTTCATGATGCAGTTTTTCGGAGGACTTCAGGCGGCCGCAGGTGAAGTGTCCGGCGGCATTGCCTGGTGGGCGCACGTCGGAGGATTCATCGCGGGGATCGTTATGGCACCCTTGTTCAGGAGAAGATTCGGTACGTAGCTTCTCATCTCTAATCATCCCGGTCGTCACGATGAGCGTCTGCACCAAATTCCTCACGTTCCACAGAAAAGGCAGCCCAATTGAGCCGTTTTGAAGGGTAAAAAGAGTAGGGGCCAAATCCCAACGGCGGGGCAATATCTCAAATCATGTGGAATCCACATTAGTAATTTGATCCCCCGCATAGCACTTTTTCCGGGTTTGTACTTACATTAATAAAAAGGCTGCAAAATCCGAATATATCACTGTGGGCCGGGCGTGCGAATAAAGGTAGTTGGGTAATCGACGAGTACGGGAGGCGAACACTTGAGGTGTCAGGGTTCGGTGCGTGGAAACGCCCGGTCACTTTTTCCCTCGTGCAGACTCAACTGCCCCGGACGGAAAAATTCCGTTCATTCACCCCGAACTGGCGCCGAAAGGATTTGATTCGAACCACGAGTTTTCAATATCTGCATATTACCCGGGATTGATCTCGCACCTAAACGAAAATGCCATGCGGTAAGGCTGGGAGTTGAATCAACTATATGTGCCCAATGCCGAAGAAGGATTCCAGGATTCTTTGCGTCGGGACCAACGAGAAAGACGCCGAACTCATAAAGGGTGCACTCGATGGAACATCGGACTCATACAAATTCGAGATGGTGCAATCATGCAGGGACGCCATGCGAAGAATTGCGGCCGGAGTCGGATATGAACTCGCATTTGTCGATCTCGACCGTTGTGACGGCCGCGCTTTCCAGCTGATCTCGGCCATTCGAAACGCCTCGCTTTCAACTCGGATAATCTCTTTGGTGAACGAAGAGGAGGACGAGAGAATAGTCTCCAGCCTCAAAGCCGGGGCCGATAATTATCTGACAAGATCCAGCGGGAACATGGACCGGTGGCGGGAAGCTGCCAGTGACTTGTGCAGACAGCTCAGCTCCGTTGATGAGCGTGGAACGAAAATCGGCTCGGTCAACCAGCCCATTCATGTCCTGTACGCGACACGACAGGATGACAGGTCGGATATTATCCAGCAATACATGTCCCGCTGCAAGCAGGCGCTTTCCGTGGAGTTTGCCGACCCGGATACGGTATTGGCAGACAAACTCGCTGGTCATAAAGAATTCGACGTGCTTCTGCTTGACTACGATCTTCTTGGCGCCCGTACATTGAAAATAATCCGTGAAGTCAGAAGGACGTTTACTAAGAGATTACCAGTCGTCCTGGCCGTCAGCGAGGCGGGAGAGGACGAGGCGGCACAAGCAATGAAGCTTGGTGCTGACGACTACATCGTAAGATCAAAGTCCTTCATACACCGCGTGCCAACGGTTCTCGAGAATGCAGCTCTTCGCTCCGCGATGTCGCGCGAGCAGGCCAGGCTCGCAAGGAGCGAAGAAAGGTATCGCATTATCTCGGGGTTGATATCCAACTACACATACGCCTTCGATGTGACTGCAGAAAAGAAGCTTGTACTGGAATGGGTATCCGAATCCTTCGAGAAGAAATTCGGCTATTCAAAGTCCGAACTGGAGGGCCTTGGAGGATGGCAGGCTTTGACTCACGAGGAAGATGCCGGGATAGTCGCCGGGCATGTCGAACGCGTCCTGGATGGCAAGCCCGACCAGGCGGAGTTCAGGTTCGTAACGCGTACGGGGGATGTCGTCTGGCTAAGAGACTATGCTGAACCGGGATGGGACTCCGCTCATGTCAAAGTGGTGAAAGTCTACGGAGGATCACAGGACCTGACCGGGCAAAAATCTGCTGAGAACGAACTTCGCATCGTTGAGAATAGAATGCGGGAAGTTGCCGATTCACTTCCGCAGCCGCTTATCGAAGTGGATATATTCGGGAAGATCACGTTTGCTAACCGCGTCGCTTTTGAATTTATGGCTGCCGATCAGGAAGATTTTGAAAAGGGATCTTTCCTTTTCGACTTTGTCCTGCCTATCGACCGTGAACGCGCAATCGATAGTTTCGGAGGAATACTGAGAGGTGAAGAGATTGAACCGAGACAGTACACGATAGTCAGGAAAGACGGATCAACCCGGCCCGTGATAGTCTCCGCGACCCGCATCGAGCGAGGCCCCGAGGTGGTCGGTATGCGGATAGTGCTGTTGGACATGACCCGTATAAATGCCATTCAGGAAGCGGTGAAGGCCAGCGAAAACCGCTACAGGATGTTATTCGAAAATTCTGCAGACGAGCTTTTCATTCTGGACGGGGATTGCACAGTCCTCCAGATAAACCAGGCGGCTTTGGACAAATTGGGGTACAGCCGGGAGGAGATTCTCGGGCGGAAATTGAGCGCCATACTTCCGGAAAGAATCCGAGGACAGGAAAACGCCCGCATAGAACGAATACTTCAGGAGGGAGAAGGCACCTTCGAGTCGCTCCACGCGCGGAAAGACGGCAGCGTAATTCCGGTCGAAGTGCACGGCCGTTCGATCCTTCTCGATGAGAATAGGACAATACTCCTGGCAGCGAGGGACCTGACGGAGCGTAAGAAAGCACAGGCTGCAATCCGCGAAAGTGAGGAGAAGTTCAAGAATCTTGTCGAGTCGTCGCTTGTCGGCGTATTTATTATCCAGGATGGGAGGCTTGTTTACGCAAATCCGGCATTTTCCAAAATCTTTGGTTATACACAGGACGAACTTATCGGGACCTTTTCGATTGCGAAAGGCATCGTCCCCCATGAACGAGAGAGAGTGATGGAACGAATCAGGACACGCCTTGGCAACGATTCATTGACGGGAAGGTACGTGTTCCACGCTCTAAGAAAGGACGGGACGGCCATTGAGGTCGAAACGCTCGGTTCCAGGACCGTGTTCGAAGGAAGACCGGCATTGATAGGGACCCTGGAGGACGTAACTGAGAGGAGAAAGGCCGAAGAGAAACTCCGCGATTCGGAGGCGAGATACAGGGATCTGTTCGAGAATTCGGTCGATGCGATCTATCTCTCGACTCCTTCGGGCAGAATGCTCGACATAAATCCTGCCGGTGTCAGATTATTCGGGTTTTCTTCGAAACAGGAACTGCTGAATGTTGACGATATCTCTGTGTTCTATGATAATAAGGAAGACAGGGAGGTCTTCGCCCGTACGGTAGAGGCAAAGGGAGTCGTAAGGGATTTTGAAGTGAAGATAAAACGGAAAGACGGACAGCGAATCACGGTTCTGGATACCGCAAGCGTCGTACTCGACGACAAGGGGCAAATTGCCGGGTATCACGGCCTGTTGCGCGATCTGACGGAAAAAAGAAAACTCGAAGAGCAGCTCTTCCAGTCGCAAAAGCTTGAAAGTCTCGGCCAGCTTACGAGCGGTATTGCGCACGATTTCAACAATGTCCTGGGCGGAATAATGGGCTTCACGGAGCTTGCAACCGAGAAGACCAGCGAAGACGACGTGGTGCACAGTTACCTGACGAAAATATACGGGCTGGCCGAGCGAGCCGCGAAGATCACCAGACAGCTTCTTGCATTTGCGAGGAGGCAGATTTTGATGCCGAAGGATATGAACCTCAACGAGCTGATTGCCGACCTGTTCGAGCTGCTGCCCAGGTTGATCGGGGAGCATGTGGAGGCGAGGTTCATTCCCGGGAAAGACCTGAAGACGGTGCGCGCTGATCCGTCGCAAATTGAGCAGGTTCTGCTGAACCTCTCGGTCAACGCAAGCGATGCAATGCCGCAGGGAGGCATGCTCGTGATGGAAACCAACAACGCTTATCTTGACGAAACCTATTGCGCTTCGCATGCCAACGTGCAGCCGGGTGACTACGTCGTGGTGTCCGTCAGCGATACCGGCCGCGGAATGGATGCCGCGACTCTGCAACGTATATTTGAGCCTTTCTTCACGACCAAGGAAGTTGGAAAGGGCACCGGCCTCGGGCTCGCAGTTGTCCATGGGATAATTCAACAGCACGGCGGGTCCATAAATGTCTACAGTGAAATCGGAAAGGGAACCACCTTCAAGCTGTATTTCCCTGCGATTATGGCCGCCGCAGAGAAGCTTAACAACCAGCCGAGGGGAGCAAGGCGATTGATGACCGGGACCGAGACGGTGCTCGTGGTAGAGGATAATCCAGAGCTTCGGGAATTCATGAGGACTCTTCTCATCGAGAACGGATACACGGTGCTGACGGCAATTGACGGCGAGCAGGGGGCGGCCGTGTTCGCAGAAAATGCCGCCCTGATATCGCTCGTTGTCACCGATGTGGTCATGCCGAAAATGGGTGGGGCTGAACTCAGGGAGAAAATACTTTCGGAATATCCCGACAAGAAGTTCATGCTCGTAAGCGGTTACCCGGGTCACGCCATCAATCATGGAGCTTTGCTCGATTCCAACGTCGATTTTCTTCAGAAACCTTTTACAGCCTTTGAATTTTCCGAGAAAGTCCGCAGGACCATCGACAAGCCTGTCTCCTGATCGGAAGACGATCCGATCCTTCTGCGCGCGGCCGACTACTTCTCGGGCTGCTTACCGCTGTCCGGTCAGTAAGCAAACAGGTAATTTTTTGTAATTAGCTCGCCATGATCGGGGCACTGCCGCATCGCATTTGTCGAGTCGCTCCCCTTCCATACTGCAGCTCCCTTACCTTTAATTCCATCATATTGCCGATCCCCAGCGTTTTGATACAGAAAATGGACGGACAATAACGATTTAGATGCATCCGTTCCACCCAAGTACAAAGAACTGGGACATGCCGAGGTCTTGCCGCAACGGTTTCGCTGTCTTACTTTGAACTCGCTTCGTCCCTTTGTTGTTAATTAGAATACAGACTTACTACAGGAATGATCCATGACTCAATTGAATTGCGCCCCGGGCTGGCCGGGAATACCGGCGAGGTGGACTTCGAGCGCCAAAGACGGGGTGGGGGTTGCTTACGTCGGAGTTAGCCCGACGTGGTTTACAATATCTCACGGGATACTCGACGAAGTGTACTATCCGAGAATGGATCAGGCCATGATCCGCGATATGGAGCTTATCATAACTGACGGCGCCGCCTTCTTCTCCGAAGAGAAAAGGGATACAAATCACCATGTGGAATTCGTTGAACCAGGCGTGCCGGCCTATTTGCTCAGGAACGAATGCGTGACCGGCCGGTACTCGATCGAGAAGCAGGTGGTCACCGATCCAAGAAGACCGGTCGTCCTCCAGAAGATAAAGTTCAAGCCGTTGACTCGCGATCTCTCTCTTTACCGGGTCAATGTAATTCTCGCTCCACACATCGCGAACAGAGGAGCCGGGAACACCGGCTGGATCGGAGATTATAAAGGCACCACTGCGCTGATGGCGACAAGAGACGGTTACTCACTCGCTATGATTTCGTCGGCACCGATGAAGTGTGCTTCTGCCGGCTTCGTTGGCGCTTCCGACGGCTGGCAAGACTTGAGAGACAATCGTAAGCTCACGCGGATCTACGAGCGGGCGGAAAACGGGAATGTTGCACTGACTGCCGAACTCGACGTTGAATCAACCGGCGGCGAATTTGTCCTGGCGCTTGGGTTCGGCCGTACTGCAGACGAGGCGGCTCACCAGGCCCTGGCGTCGCTCTATGACGGATTCGATTCCTCGCTCGAGCGTTATATCACATTCTGGAAAGGATGGAACAAGAACCTGTGGGTGCCGCAAACAGCCGCCAGGCTTTACGACACCAGCAAAATTGTAATGAAAGCCCACATGGGAGTATATATGCCCGGCGGCATCCTGGCCAGCCTGTCTATCCCGTGGGGTTTCTCAAAAGGTGACGATGACCTCGGCGGCTACCATCTGGTTTGGCCGCGCGATATGGTCGAAGCAGCAGGAGCGCTTCTTGCGATGGGCGCCAACGATGAAGTCAAACAGGCACTTACTTACCTCGAAGCAACCCAGGAGAAGGATGGCCACTGGCCCCAGAATATGTGGATGGACGGAAGCAAATACTGGGATGGAATCCAGATGGACGAAACCGCACTCCCCATACTGCTGGTCGACCTCGCTTTCAGGAAAGGTGCGATATCGGAGGATGTGCTGAAGAGATTTTGGCCGATGATGAAGTCGGCAGCCGCATTTGTGGTCCGGAACGGCCCGGTCAGCCAGCAGGACCGATGGGAGGAGGACCCGGGCTACACTCCGTTCACTCTGGCGGCAGAAATTGCCGGACTGGTAGTCGCTGCGGAGTATGCAGGTAAGTTCGGTGAAAGCGATCTTGCGGATTACCTGCTGGAGACTGCAGACATTTGGAACTCGAGTATCGAAAGATGGATTTACGTTTCCAATACGAGATTCGCCGAAAAACTCGCGGTCGACGGATACTATGTTCGCATTTCTCCGATTGATGTTTCGGAAGCCGGCTCACCAAAGGATGGTTACGTCCCCATTAAGAACCGTCCGCCTGCCGATACGAACATGAAGGCGACACACATCGTCAGCCCCGATGCACTTGCCCTTGTGAGGCTCGGACTCCGCGACGGCAATGATCCGATGATTCAAAATACCGTGAAGGCAATTGACGAGCTTCTCCGGGTGGACACTCCCTCCGGCCCGTCTTGGCACAGGTACAATGACGACGGCTACGGTGAACATGAAGACGGGTCTCCCTTTGACGGAACGGGGACGGGCAGGGCATGGCCCCTTCTTACAGGCGAGAGGGCCCACTTTGAATTGGCCTGCGGCAGATTCGGCGAGGCCGAAAAGCTGATGAAGGCCATGGAATCGTTTGCCGGCAACGGCGGATTGTTGCCCGAGCAGGTGTGGGATTCTCAGGACATTCCTGAAAGGGAGTTGTTCTTCGGCCGACCCTCAGGTTCTGCAATGCCGCTTGTTTGGGCGCACGCTGAATACATAAAGCTTGTCCGATCTCTCGAGGAAAAGAGAGTCTTCGATACTCCTCCGCAGACTGTCGAGAGGTACCTCAGGCAAAAAAATCCGGCAAAATTTGCATCATGGAGATTCAATCATAAAATTAAATCGTTAAAGAAAGGTCTGAAGCTGAGAATCGAAGTGCTTGCCCCTGCCAAGGTGCACTGGTCGACAGACGACTGGAACACCGTAAGGGACACAGCGACGGCCGACACTCATGTCGGCTTGTGCTATGCAGATCTGGACATATCAAAATTGAAGAGCGGAAGCAGTATACTCTTCACTTTCTACTGGAATAACACGGGAAACTGGGAAGGGACAGACTTCTCGGTTGTGATAGAATAAGGAGAATTTAAATGGAAATCGGAATAATTGGATTGGGAAAGATGGGCGCCAACATGGCGGAACGACTTCACAAGGGTGGCCACAGAGTCGTTGGGTACGACCGGGACCCGAAGGCGGTGAGTGCCGTGACGGCGCAGGGAAGCGAAGGCGCTGCATCTATTGCTGAACTGGTCTCGAAACTGAAAGCACCCCGAATCGTGTGGATAATGGTCCCTGCCGGCAAGCCTGTCGACGATACAATCGATCTGCTGATGTCGCAGATGAAGAGAGGCGACATACTTGTCGACGGAGGCAACTCATACTATAAGGATTCCATGAGAAGGGCCGAGAAGCTGTCCGGCGCGGGCATTTCGATGCTCGATGCCGGTGTGAGCGGAGGCATTTGGGGATTGAAGGAAGGCTACAGCATCATGGTGGGCGGAGACAGGAAATCGGTGGATTTCATGAAATCCATTTTCGAAACCCTTGCACCGGGAAAAGAGCTTGGGTGGGGATATGTCGGGCCATCCGGTTCAGGCCACTTCGTGAAGATGGTTCATAACGGTATTGAATATGGACTGATGGAAGCGTATGCGGAAGGCTTCGAGCTCCTCCGGAAGAAAAGTGAATTCAACATCGACCTGCAGAAGGTTGCCGAAATATGGAGATTCGGCAGCGTCGTGAGAAGCTGGCTCCTGGATCTGACGGCAAGTGCGCTTAAAGACAACAGCGAGCTTAAAGGAATCGCACCTTACGTGGCAGATTCCGGCGAGGGCCGCTGGACCGCCCTGGAGGCGATCGAGCTGGGCGTTTCCCTCCCGGTGATAACACAATCCCTCTACGAGCGATTTTCGAGCCAGGACACGGAAGAATTCGGCGGGCGACTCCTCGCGATGATGCGGCACGAATTCGGCGGCCACGCGGTGAAGGAGGGGAAGTAGCATGAACGGGAAGAGAATACCTCCCTATCTCCTCGTAATCGTGGGCGGAACCGGCGATCTGGCCCGCAGAAAGCTCATCCCCGCAATATGCAATCTCCGCGAGAAGCATCTGTCGGAGTTCTACCTGATTGCGTCAGGCTCCGGCAAGAAGCATAACGACCAGACTTACCGGGACTTCATAGCACACTCGCTGGAAGAGGAAGGCATGGACCTTAGCGAGCTCGGAGATAATCTCGATTGGATGTACTATCAGTCTGTCGGCTCAGGGTCACTCGAAGAGTACAAGGTGTTGGCGGACAGAATAACGAAGCTGGAGCAGGAGCGCAATCTTCCCGGGAACCGCGTTTTTTATCTGGCCGTACCTCCTTCCGTTTTCCCGAATGCAATTAAGAATCTAGGTGAGGCCGGCCTCAACAAGGGAAAAGGGGAAATAAAGCTCGTGGTTGAAAAGCCGTTCGGACAGGATTTGAAATCGGCGCAGGAGCTCAACGCACTTGTCCATGCCTACTTCGACGAAAAGCAGATATATCGTATTGATCACTACCTCGGAAAGGAAACGGTTCAGAACCTTCTCGCATTCCGATTCAGCAATGCTATGTTTGAGTCGCTATGGAATCGGGACAGAATCGAGCGAGTGGAGATCACCGTAGCTGAAACGGTCGGTGTGGAACACAGAGCGGGCTATTATGACAAAGTCGGGGCTCTGCGCGACATGATCCAGAATCACCTGACGCAGCTTCTTACACTCATATCCATGGAAGTTCCGACTGCGCTCGAGGCGGATGCGGTGAGGCACGAGAAAGTGAAGGTCATTCGTGCCATATCTCCAATCCAGGCTGAGAACGTGGTAATCGGTCAGTACGCCAGGGGTGCAGTTCAGGGAAAGGAGGCCGCCGCATATGTCGAAGAAGAAGGGGTGGCGAAGGACTCCTGCACGGAGACTTTCGTAGCATTGAAGCTCAACATCTCCAATTGGCGGTGGCAGGGCGTGCCCTTTATACTTCGAACAGGCAAGCGCATGTTCAAGGGGATAACGGAAGTCGCGATCACGTTTCGCCGGCCTCCGGTCTCTATCTTCAGGCAGTTTTCAATAAAGGACATCCAGCCGAACAAACTTGTAATGACTCTGCAACCCAACGAAGGCTTCGATTTATTCTTCAAGGTGAAAGAGCCCGGCGATTCCTACAAACTCTCCACACAGAAGCTTCATTTCCAGTATTCGGAAATATTCGGCAGAATTCCCGATGCATACGAGACTCTTCTCCTCGACGTCCTGAAGAGCGATCAGACTCTGTTCGTGAGGGCCGACGAAGTCGAATCGTCGTGGGAGCTTTATACCCCGTTGCTTTCTCACAAGTTCGACGTGCACAAGTACGCCTCCGGCACCTGGGGTCCCGACGTCGCAGAGACTTTGCTTGACGGAGATAAGTGGTTTACAGTTTGAGACGCGAAATAAGAAAATTTGCAAACCTGACCGAGCTTAGTTCCGCTGCTGCCGCAGAGATCAGCGGACTGATTAACGAGACGGTGCGTCTGAACGGGAGCTTCAGCATGGCCCTCTCCGGCGGGAACACCCCCCGGCCACTCTACCACGTCCTTGGAACCGAGTATCGCGACATAATCCCATGGGATTCGGTTCATTTGTTCTGGGGTGACGAAAGGTATGTGCCCAAGGACGACGGAGACAGCAATTATCGCATGGCAAAAGAGTCGTTGCTCGACCTGATTCCTGTTCCCGACGGAAACGTTCATCGGATTCGTACGGAATACTCGATTGCTTCGGAAGCAGCGACTGCGTACGACAAGGAGCTTCACAGATACTTCGGTGAATCTGAGGCAACTTTCGACCTCGTCCTGCTTGGGATGGGAAAAGAGGGGCATACCGCGTCGATGTTCCCGGCTTCGCCCGCACTAGCTGAGAAAGTACGGTGGGCATTAACGGTGGAAGTCCCGGCAACTCCCTCCCTCCGAATCACTCTTACCCTTCCGGTATTGAATCGGGCGGCGGCGGTCTATTTTCTGGTCTCGGGGGATGAGAAGGCCGACGCGCTACGGAGGGTGTTCGACGACTCCACACAAATAAGTGATTGTCCCGCAAAGGGAATAAGGCCTGCCATCGGAGCCGTGACCTGGTGGACCGATTCTGCTATTCCTGCAAGTCTCTGATTTAGAAGGAGAAGCGAGGGCTACAGGAGAGTCTGGAGGTCATGTGGATGAGCCCCTGTCCCGGGTGAATTCTGTGCTTCCGGCCCATTTCTTAGTAAAACGACTCAGGGTGGGCGCCCGCTCGGAAATTTTATAACTTTCGCAAAATCAATAGGTTAGCGTCTTGACTTTTCCGCCGCTTTTTGTTATTATTTTAGGAATTTCAGCGGAGGTTTATTGGCAAAAAAAGAGAAAAGAGCGGTGCTTTTCAGGGGGAGTTCCAAGGTGATGTATGCACTCCCGCAAGATGATATACTGTTGGCTGAATTCCGTCCCGAGCTGAGCATTGATGGCAAGAAGGTTTTCAAAATCAAAGACCGACCTAGAATTGCTGCGGAGTTGCAGGCTTTCATATTTGCCTACCTGGAAACCTACCAAATTCCTACTCATTTTTTTAGTCAATCAGGAATTGAACTTCTTGTAAAACGTCTGAGCATCATTCCAGTCGAGGTAACGGTAAGGAACCTGGCTTCCAACTCATTCGCCCGAAAGTTCAAGCACTTCAAAGCCAAACAGCAGCTCGACTTTCCGATATTTGAATATTTTCTGAAAGATGAAATCGGCGGATTCCAGGTTAACGATACCTTCCTGTACGCACTTCAACTCCTTACCCCCGATGAGTTCAAGACCATCAACCGCCTTGCGAGCAAGATTGATGCGGTTATGAAGAGTTTTCTTGAAAGGCGTGGTTTTACACTTGTGGATTTGACGATTAAGTTTGGAAAGTACAAGGGCGTGATAATGCTCGGGGATGAGATTTCACCTGAAAATATAACTGTCATCGACAACGCCACGGGCGACGAAATATCGATAGCGTCGGCGCGCGACTCTCGCGAAGCAACGAAGAATTATCAGCTGATTTACGACCGGATCCTTCCCTCCGCGGGGCGTAAGGCTTAGCTAAAAACATGTTACCCAAGTTGGCAAACTATGGGTCCGACGTACTAGCGGTCGTCCTGGTTTCCTGTGTATTGCTTGTCCTCCTTTCTCTTGTTATCCCGATCCTCCCGGTAAAGTTGACGCTGGATTTGCTCGCCCTCCTTGTCGGAGCCTTTGCTGTTTACTTCTTTAGGGATCCTGACCGCATTCCGGAAATGTCCGGCGACGAAGCAGTGATTTCACCCGCCGACGGTAAGGTGATATTTGTAGGTGAGATCGAAGAGAAGGAGTATCTGAAGAGCCGGGGGAGAATGGTGAGCATATTCATGTCGTTGACAGATGTCCACGTCAACAGGATACCGGTCAACGGAACGGTCGGATTTCTCAAATACATAAAGGGAGAATATCTCGTGGCATTTGAGGAGAAGGCCAGCGATCGAAACGAGAGAATGTTGATAGGAATTGAAAACAAGGGGCAAAGAGTGTTGTTTAAGCAAATAGCGGGTTTCATCGCTCGCAGAATTGTCTGCGAGCTTTCCGAGGGTCAGAGCGTCACCGCCGGGGAAAGATTTGGAATGATAAAGTTCGGCTCCCGTGTTGATGTATTCCTCCCTTTGAATTGTCAAGTGAAGGTCGTGCGGAACCAGAAAGTTACCGGAGGAAGCACTGTCCTGGGAGTATTGCAGAATGAATAGGAAGAGGAATCTTCACATATCCCGCGCGGTGATTCCGAGTTTCTTTACGATTCTTAATATGTTCTCGGGGTTTATGTCGATTCTGTCGTCCGCCAACAGGGACTATGCGTCGGCAGCATGGCTTATAGTGCTTGCCGCAATATTCGACAGCCTCGACGGCATGATGGCGCGTCTCACAAAGAGTTCCAGCGAATTCGGCGTTGAACTGGATTCGCTTTCGGATCTGGTTTCCTTCGGCGTAGCGCCGTCGTTCATGATTTACCAGCTTGGGCTGAAGAGCCTGGGCCCATTCGGGACTCTTTCGAGCGCGATGATAATGGTGTTCGGCGGATTGCGCCTGGCCAGGTTTAATGTGCAGCTGGTAGGTTTCGACAAGTCGTACTTCAAGGGACTGCCCATTCCCTCAAGCGCGATCACCATAAGCTCATTCGTCCTGTCATTCTATGACAGATCGCTCGGTATGTTGAGTGCGGATGCGGCGCCATTTCTACCGATCTTAGCCGTCGCACTTTCGTTGCTGATGGTAAGCACGGTGAGATACGATACCATCCCCAAGCTGAGCAAAAGAGGTTTGCGCACACACCCGGTGAAGTTTCTCGTATTTCTGCTGGGGCTACTCATCGCGATTGTTACGTTGGGAAGGGCCTTGTTCTGGTTATTCCTGCTGTATATAATCGGAGGAATAGTTCGCTGGGTTGTCGAGCACATACGGGCTATCCTTTCTCCCCGCAAAAGAGACGACGAGGAGGATGTTGAGTTAAGCAGTTTCGATGTGTAGTCCCGAAGTTTTCTCATAGAGTAAGCGCGTTTTCAGAGGAGGTAATTTGTTTAAGGCGATAGTGAATGTTTCCCTGAAGGAAAAGATACTGGATCCGCAGGGAAAGGCGATAGAACATAGTTTGCATAATCTCGGCTTTTCGAGCCTCGGGAAGGTAAGGACTGGAAAGAATATTGAAATTGCGATAGAAGAAGGGGATTTGGAGCGCGCTGAAGGTCTTATCCGTTCAGCTTGTGCAAAACTCCTGGCGAATCAGGTCACCGAAGACTACGAATACGAAATTTCCGACGATGCGGGCACGGTGCTTTCCAGGTACTCGAGCCGTCCCGGTGTACAGAGCGTGGCCGGAAGATAGGTGTAAGATGGCACACAAGGTCGGAGTAGTTGTCTTCCCGGGGTCCAATTGCGACAGGGATGCGTATAATGCGTTCGGAACGGTTTTGAATCAGAAGGTAGATTACCTCTGGCACAAGGACACCAGCATCAATGGCGCAGATCTGATTATCCTGCCGGGGGGATTCTCTTACGGCGATTACCTGCGGTCCGGCGCGATAGCCAGGTTTTCTCCCATCATGAGCGAAGTGGTCAAGTTCGCGGAAAAGGGCGGACTTGTTATAGGGATCTGCAACGGCTTCCAGATACTCGTGGAGTCCGGTTTGCTTCCCGGCGCCCTCCTGAGGAACTCGTCGCTCAAGTTCGTTTGCAGGCAGGTTTATTTGAGAACCGAGACTACGGCTACTGCCTTCACTTCGGGTTTGGAAGTCGGCGACGTACTGAAGGTTCCCATAGCGCACGGCGACGGCAACTATTATGCGGATGAGGCGACGCTGAAGAGCCTCCAGGACAAAGACCAGATCGCTTTTCGTTATTGTTCAAGAGAAGGTGAAATTACCCGGGATTCCAATCCCAACGGCTCTGTCATGAACATCGCCGGCATCGTCAATGTAAAGAGAAATGTTCTCGGCATGATGCCGCATCCCGAACGCGCGAGCGAAAAAATTCTCGGAAGCGCGAGCGGATTGATGGTTTTGAAATCGGTGGTTGAGAACTTAAATTGAGAAAAAGTGGAGGTTGCTATGTTTGATTTTGGACCCACCGAAATTCTGCTGATCATAGTAGTCCTCGTTCTCCTTTTCGGAGGAAGGAAGATACCCGAACTGGCTCAGGGAATCGGCAAAGGCATAAAGGAATTCAAGAAGGCCGTGAAGGACGTTCCCGACGAGACCGATCAGAAGTCGGAAGAGAACAAGTCAACAAAGCAGTGATTTAAGAAGATGCTGGACAACTTCGGCTTTGGCGAGATTTTCCTCATCGTCGTCGTTATTATCGTGTTTTTCGGCCCCAAGCGTATTCCGGATATAATGCAGTCACTGGGTAAGGGAATACGCGAGTTCAAGCGGGCCATGAAAGACGTGCAGGACGAGGTGAATAAGGTAATGGAAGAACCACCCGAGCCAAAACCGAAGCAACCCGAAAAGAAGTCCATTCCGGATTTGCCCCCGTCACAAGAAATCCACACGGATTCTCAGCAAAAGACAGAACAAAAGGTTTGACCGTCCCTTCCTTCCGACAAGCAAGCAATTGATTCCAATCATTGGCAGCTGGTTTCGGCGTGCCGATCCCATATTGTCCGTGGATTTACTGTGTACACCGTCTGTCCTCAGGCAAGAGCCTACCTCCGCGCCGAATAAGTGAGAAAATCATCCGGTCGGCTAAATTTCGCCGTTCCACGGACACAAGCCCCTGGCGCACAGGGTGGCGGATAGGTCTGAATTTTAGATGGTTTTGAAGATAAGATCCGAGGTTATAAATTTAACCCAGTGAACAGTCTTAGCTTTCTTGATTATGTAACTCATTTGAAACAACGATTCTTGTGAACCAACAATTTAGAGCGAATGCTCTGGAGCAGAGAACATGCTTGAAGACCTAAGTATTGGCAAGATTCTCCTGATTTTTCTCCTGATTCTCATCTTTTTCGGTCCAAAGAAGATCCCCGACATGGCGCAGTCTCTCGGAAAGGGAATCCGGGAATTCAAGAAGGCCATGCGCGACATAACCGACGAAGTACAGAAACCCGCTGCTGAGGAACAGAAGCCTCAGACCGCCACATCCAAAATGATCGAAACCCCGAATCAGGAGAGTGCGAAGAACGAATCCAAGTCTCAAACCGAAATAAAATAGTAAGAAAGATTGCCGGACACATATCAGAAGTTTAGAAAGAGACTCCTCGATGGAGAAGTCACGTGTAAGGGTATTGTCGAATCCTACCTAAGTAAGGTCAAGTCGAACGAGAATCTGAACGCTTTCCTGGAGACTTTCGATGATTCTATCGAAGCGGCTGAAGCAGTCGATTCGAAGTTGAAATCAGGGACTGCGGGCAGACTTGCCGGCATGGTTGTCGGGGTCAAAGATATAATCGGGATCAAAGACAAACGACTGACATGCGGATCGAAGATACTCGAGAATTTCGTGTCGCCATATGACGCAACCGTGATCGAGCGTCTGAAGCGCGAGGATGTGGTCATAATCGGAAAGACCAACATGGATGAATTCGCCATGGGATCCTCGACGGAATACAGCGCTTTCGGACCGGTGCTCAACCCTGCAGACACTTCACGCGTACCCGGAGGCTCGAGCGGCGGAAGCGCCGCTGCTGTCGCCGCGGAATTGTGTCATGTATCGCTGGGCACGGACACCGGAGGTTCGATAAGACAGCCCGCATCCTTCTGCGGCGTCGTGGGACTGAAGCCTACGTACGGCCGTGTATCCAGATACGGACTTGTCGCTTTCGCATCATCGTTCGACGTCATCGGGCCGTTTGCCAATTCGGTTTATGATGCTGCCCTCGTACTCGAGGTACTCTCCGGACGCGATGAACGCGATTCCACTTCGGCCGCCAAAGCTGTCCCAAAGTACACGGCCCTCCTCGATAGGGAAATCAAGGGATTGAGGATAGGAGTGCCGCGCGAGAATCTTAATGCCGGAGTTTCGGCAGATGTTTTGCAGGCGATGGACAAACAAATCGATGCGCTTAGGTCGGCAGGTGCGATCGTCATGGAAGTTTCCATGAATCATCTCGACTATACGATACCGGCATATTACGTGCTTGCGACCGCAGAGGCCTCATCGAATCTTGAAAGGTACGACGGCGCCAGGTACGGTCACCGGGCAACGGATGCAGACGAGCTCGAGGACATGTATGTTCGCTCCCGGACCGAAGGCTTCGGGCCGGAAGTCAAGCGCAGAATCATGCTCGGGACCTTCGTCCTTTCCGCAGGATACTACGACGCCTATTACAGGAAAGCGCAGAAAGTTCGCCGTCTCATAAAGGAAGATTTCGACAATGCCTTCCGGAATGTCGATGTTATCGTGACTCCGACAGCCCCGACGACCGCATTCAAATTCGGTGAGAAGACGTCCGACCCGCTCCAGATGTACCTTTCGGATATCTTTACAGTGTCCGCCAATCTTGCCGGGATACCGGGTATCTCCGTGCCTGCGGGCAAGGATTCACATTCGCTCCCAATCGGGGTTCAGCTGCTTGGAAGGCAGTTCGAGGAGGAGACGATTTTAACTGCTGCAAACTACATAGAAAAAACGTCAAAGAATTAAGAGAGAGAACCAATGAGCATTCTTGTTGACAAATCAACGCGACTGGTAGTCCAGGGAATAACCGGTGGAGAAGGCTCCTTCCACACCGAGCAAATGATCGAATACGGAACGAAGGTCGTCGCCGGGGTAACTCCCGGAAAAGGGGGAAGCAGCCATCTCGGACTTCCGGTATTCAACACCGTTGCAGAGGCGGTCGAGAAGGAAGGTGCCAACACTTCGGTCATCTTTGTCCCGGCGGCATTCGCTCCGGACGCAATCGTGGAGGCGGCAGACGCCGGTGTAAGGCTGGTCGTCTGTATTACCGAAGGCATTCCGGTTCGTGACATGGTGAAGGTTTACGACTATCTGAAAAAGAAAGAGGTCCGGATGGTCGGCCCCAATTGCCCCGGTGTCATCTCGCCCGGAAAGGCAAAGGTGGGAATTATGCCCGGATTCATTCACCGGAAAGGCACGGTCGGGTTGATTTCCAGGAGCGGAACGCTGACATACGAGGCGGTCGCACAAGTAACTGCCCAGGGATACGGTCAGTCGACCTGCGTGGGCATCGGCGGCGATCCGATAATAGGGACGAAATTCATCGATGCCTTGAAGCTGTTCAAGGATGACGAGCAGACCGAAGCTGTTGTAATGATCGGCGAGATCGGCGGTTCGGCCGAAGAAGAAGCTGCCGCGTACATAAAGAAATACTTTGACAAGCCTGTCGTCGGGTTTATCGCAGGTCGCACGGCCCCTCCGGGAAGAAGGATGGGACATGCCGGCGCAATAATATCGGGCGGACACGGCACGGCGGATGAAAAGATGGCGGCCATGAAGAAGGCCGGGATAGTCGTCGTCCAGAGCCCCGCACTCATCGGCGAGGCAATCTCGAAAGTCCTGGGTGCAAAGTCAAAGAAGAAGACCAGCGTGATCGTGAAGAAGAAGCTTACGAAGAAGCGGCCTGTGAAGAAGACCGCCTCTGCGAAGTCGAAACGCAGGAAATAGTTCAATCACTAATGTCGATGCACGACGGGCCGGAAATTGCCGGCCCGCGCGTTCAAACCTGAAAGGAAACCTGAATCATATATGAGTCGTACTCTCGCAATACTTAAACCGGACTGTGTAAGAAGGGAACTCGTCGGCGAGGTCGTCGCCAGGATACAAAAGGCAAATTTCAAGATAATGAGCATGAAGATGGTCCGTTTGAACAAAGATACGGCAGGAGAGTTTTATGCCGTTCACAGAGAACGCCCGTTTTACAATGACCTTGTTAAATTCATGACGTCGGGGGCATGCGTACCGATGGTACTCGAGAAGGAAAACGCGTTCGAGGAATTCAGAAAGCTGATCGGGGCCACAGACCCGAAAGAAGCGCAGCCCGGCACAATCCGTCGCGATTTTGCCGAGAGCAAGCAGGAAAACATCGTCCACGGCTCTGACTCGCCTGAGAACGCAGCGAGAGAAATCTCTTTCTTCTTCTCGGAGCGCGAGCTGGTGGAATTGGACGTAAAATAAACGAAGGGATACGCCCCTCGCAAAGCTCGAAAGTAAAATTGCCTCTCAAGAAACCGGAAACCGTCAGCACCGATTCAATTCACAAGAATCCTTACTGGGAATACAGACTGGATAAATATACATTGCCGAACGGGGGACACGGAGAGTACCACTACGTCCATACTCCCGGTGCCGTGATGGTCGTGGCCATGAACGGCGGAGGCAAACTGGTACTTGTAAAACAAATCAGGTACCTCCTGAAAAGAGAGAGTATCGAGTTCCCCGGAGGCGGCGTCAAGAGCGAAGACTTTCTCCTTTCGGCGAAGGACGAACTTGCCGAAGAGGCAGGCTTTGGCGCCTCCGACTGGAAGCTGGTCGGGGAATTTGACCCGTATAACGGCGTTGCCGACGAGATTTGCAGGGTTTATCTCGCCACCGGACTGAACAAGACAGTGAAGGCAAAAGACCCCTCGGAGGAATTCGAAATACTCACTCTGACGCCCAACGATTTTCAGGCGCTCGTCGATAAGGGTGAAATCTGGGACGGGATGACTCTTGCGGCATGGGGGCTGGCCAGGAAGAACGTGATTAATCATTTGAAGGAGGTTGTGAGGTGAGAAGACTTTCATTTCTTTTGATCCCTCTTTTTCTGATCGTGTCCGCACCTTCTCTCTTTGCGGGGGAAAAGGTAAAGACGGGCGACGAAGTACTCGTGGAGAAATATCTGAGCCTGATCAAAGGCAAAACTATCGGAATCATTACCAATCAGAGCGGCAGGCTTTCCGACGGAAGAGATGTTATAGATGTTCTGGATAAGATCCCGGGTGTGAAGCTCGTCGCGTTGTTCAGCCCGGAACACGGAATAAGAGGAAAAGCGTCTGCCGGAGAGAAAGTGTCCAGCAACGTGGACGAGAAGACGGGCGTGCCCATCTACTCGCTCTACGGCAAGACGACGAAGCCGACTCCCGAGATGCTGAAAGGAATAGACG
>JBJKPN010000194.1:0-48470 GCA_046706365.1 Candidatus Kryptoniota bacterium
ACCTGCAGCATTGTACAGGGCATGGTCGCCACAGAAAATACGGCATCCCGCTTGTTGTGCCGGTTGTGACTCACCGTATCTATGTTGATTTTCTGTTCCCCGATCGCAGTAGTGACCAGGCCGGTAACCCCGGCGCGGTCCGCGGTTGAAAACGTGATGTTGTATGGGAACTCGAAATGGTCTGCGTCAACAAGCTCCAGCCGGGACAGGGGTTGTGAATTGTCCACATTGGCGCCATACCTGGCCGTGAACACAATGTCCGAGACTATCGAGCTCGCCGTCTCGAGGCTCCCTGCACCCGCGCCCATGAAATAATGCCTGCCGGAATATTTGTTGATGACCTCGACACAATTGGTTGCCCCGTGCACTCTTGAAAGGAGGTTGTCTCGCTTCACCATCATCGGCCTCACTGAGGCAAATATGCTCCCGTCGACTTTCTTCGCATAGCAGATCAGCTTGATGCTGCAATCCATTTCATTCGCGAATTCGATGTCCTCTTTGTCTATGTTCTGAATTCCTTCCTTCATCAGGGCGCCGTAATCAATCTCCTTTCCGAATGCGAGCCGGATAAGTATGGCAAGCTTGTGCGCCGCGTCGCCGCCCGAAATGTCAAGCGTCGGGTCGGCCTCCGCGTATCCGGCTTTCTGCGCCATTTTTAACGCCTGCTTGAAATCGATCCCTTCGAGTTCCATCTTCGACAGGATGTAATTGCTGGTGCCGTTCATTATACCGGAGATTTCCTGCACAACGTCACCCGTGAAACTCTCCCTGATTGCCTTTATGATCGGTATGGCACCGCAGACGCTTGCTTCGTACCCCAGGGTAACTCCATTCTTCTTTGCCGCTTCGAAAATGTCGTTACCCCTCTCGGCAAGCATGGCTTTGTTCGCCGTAACAACATGTTTTTTCGCATTAATTGCGCTGAGAACCGTCGAATGCAGGTAATCGCCGGTTCCACCGATTGTCTCGACGATGAGATCGACACTTTCGTCACTTATTATCTCCAAAATGTATCCCGAAGCCTCTTCGGGCGTCAGATCCTTTCCACCGCCGCAGAAGAGCTCAAGCGGGATACCGTATCTTTCGGAATTCTTCCCGGGCGTGAGGTCGACGATCTTCTTCAGCTCGATTGGTCGGGCGGATCTGTCCGAGAGTGTGCTTCTCATATCGAGGAGGATTTTTGCGACGCCGCTTCCGACGGTGCCGCATCCGAGGATGGCAATGTTGAAAGGTTTCATATGTCCGTATCAGAGTTCAATGTTGAAGGTGATGTGATCACGTTTGCTACCAATAATACGAAGAAGAAAGATTTTTTTCATGCGGATAATCGTGAATAGGTGACAGCTCAACGGCCGGAATTGCGGGGGAGACAATAAGAAGTAAGGAGAAAGTAGAAAGAAGCAAGGAGAAAGGAAGATGAAGCCCGGTGATTATGTTACGAGTGAAGAATTCTGCCGTCGCTCAGCGAACGGTAACGCTTTCCATTAACTCGGGTGCCGTAAAGGAAATGTGTGCGGGGAACGGAAGAGGTATCGCGAGTGATCGCGACCAGATCGATGTGTCAAATGTAGACCTGGTAAACCCATTATCGGCAAACAGCTTGCGACAAGGGATGTTCACTTCGGTATGTCGTAGTACCCCATTCATAGTCAATTCGTTTTCCGTGACAAGATGATTTGCCAGATAGGCCAGGAAGGAGTCCTCTATGTTCAGGCCGAGAGCGCGGCAGCTCATAACCATATGCGTGACCCGGTTCCTGTTTCCCCACACGGCGCCGATCAGCCCGTACTGCGTGAAGCGGTCCTCCGCCTGGAGAACATAGAGACGCTCGCCCGCGGCAAACTTCTTGTGGAATTGCTCCAGCGTGTATCGTTCACCTGTCGTGTTGAACTGGTTGGTCTTGTTGAACAGTTCAATCGCTCTGCTGATATGCACGTCACCGGTGTCCCGGAGGATCGACACCTCTACGTGAAGCCGGAGCGATTGTAGGAACTCTTCATGCGACAGCGTTCTTCGGACGGATTCGCGCTCCAGCTGGGCCTGCACCATCTCGGTCTTTCTGCTGGATTCGTGAGTAATCACCGGCTGCTGCGTCTCCGGAGCCCAGAGAAGAACTCGTTTCAGGTAGTACAGATGACTTCCCAGCACGCGCACGCCGGGCAGGCCAGCCTGTATGGATGCGCGTTCTGCAGGATTGTCGTCGACCATCACGACATTTTTCGGGAGGAGATTCACTTCCCGAAGAATCTCTGCCAGATTTTCCACTTTGCTGCGAAAGTTGATCTTGTGAATCGCAAAATCCGAGAACGCGATCTGGCCCTGGACAATGTCGTTCCATCTTTCCCGGATAAAATGTTCGTCGTTCTTGCTCACTATTGCCAGCAGAATGCCGCGCTTTTTCAGATAGAGGAGCGTCTCCATGAATCCCAACGGCCACCCCTCAATGGTTCCAAGCGTTCCGTCCGCTGCGACTCCGCGCCAAATGGTGTCATCCAGATCCACGGCCACAAGCTTGACTGTATCCTCGCGTTTGAGCGTACGGTGCATCGCAAAAATCTCATGAAGCATCGCATGGAAAAATTCGATCCAGCTGGCGGAATAATGATGCTGCATCGGGGGCGGCGGCTCGAGGCGGTTAAGGTCGTGATCGTTATCCCCGTCGCTTAGAGTAGTCCCATGCGTGAACGACCACACACCGTCGTCCTGGACGGTTTTTTTGCCGATCCCGCTTGAAATCTGGTCTACATCGACGAAGTAGGCGTTTTCCCGTGCGGCAACCTCCGAAGCCAGGAACATGTTGAGTCTTTCCATGAAGTGCTGAATGTTCCGGATATCGTACCGTGGCTGCAGCCGCCCGAGCGGGTTCTGCTGGGGAACCATGAATCCGAGCACGAATGTGGATAGCTTATGTTCGGTGTTCAATTTCATGACGTTTGCGAGATAACGGGCAAGATAATCCTGGGTCTGGGCCAGGTACTCTTCGTGGCTCTTGACATCGTCCGGCAGTCTGAAGTACGCGTTTCCGAGTATGGACTTGAGGGGGAGGTGGATGATCTGAAAATCGTATTGCGACGCTTTTTCGGGCGGGATATCGGGGAAGTCGTCGAAATTGTTCAGCAGAATGAAATCGCCTTTGAAATCAGGATTTATCATCGAGGCGACTTCCGGAAACGGCTGTGCGAGACACGCGCCGACTACAAGGAATCGCAACGGGCCATCCGGCGTTAACCGGAGATCGACAGGTGTTCGATACAGGGGACCGTTGTGCTGCGCGAACAGCTCAGGGCCCACGTCGATGAACCGGGGTACTCTTACACGGTCTCCTATGTTGCCAACGTTGCAAGTCATTTAATATCAATTCGCTCTTGTGCTACGCTTTGGTTGTCATTTATATATATCGGATGGAATTTGGCGTACATTAGGCAATAAGTCGGAAGGTCAGGAAATTGCCGTTTTCGTGATTTTACGGTCTCGATTTCGCTTCCGGTCGTGCCTGCGCTAAGAGTTGCTGTTACCGGGTGCGGCAGCGACACTCCGACACCGAAAAGGAACCTTCAAGGAGTGCACTCATGTCACATCGTCGAGTTGCTACCCATCGTGCTTTGCCGTCGGCGCCGATTTCCTGGGAATTACAGACGGACAACCGCCATGGCTTGTAGACTATCATCACTTCTCGTTAACTTTTCAGAAACGGTATAATCCATGCTCATACACATACAAGCTTTCCTGGAAATAGTCTTCCTCGGGTTCATTGCGTTGTTTCCGGTGGTCAACCCGATCGGCACGGCGCTTATGGTCGATCCGTATTTCTCGGGCCTGTCGAGAAAGGAAAGGGTAAGCGCGGTCCGGAAAATCTCGTTTTATGCACTCGGAATCTGCGTCATCACCCTGCTCGTCGGTCACTGGATACTGGAATTGTTCGGGCTGTCCGTTCCGATTGTCCAGCTGGGCGGCGGAATCATGATCTGTAAAATCGGGTGGGAGTTCCTCACCTCAGACAAATCGAACGAAAAGTCGGGTGCGGTTCCCGAGGGCTCCGACGGCGACGATATGGCTCAGCTGGAAAGCAAGCTTTTCTACCCGATTACATTTCCAATTACCACCGGTGCCGGGACCATCGCCGTGCTGTTCACTCTGAGTGCGCACGTGCAGGAAAAGACGTTCTCCGGATACATGCTGAACAACGCGGCCCTTCTGATCTCGATCCTTGGGATCTGTATCCTGATTTTTATTTTCTATGTGAACGCCGGCCGACTGATCAAATACATGGGCTCTCACAACGAGAAGATCGTCAACCGCCTGATGGCATTCCTCATCTTTTGTGTCGGATTGCAGATCGCCGTCGGCGGTATTACCGGGTTGATTCATCCATGACGGGAGGCAATCAGACGACAGGGTCAGAATTCAGTGGCGAAAAATTGCAGGGAGAGTCTGGTCTGAATTAAATCGAAATCGTATCGGTGAAGATAGAAATGGTGCCGAGATGAAATCGGTCAATTCTTCCAAATAAAGAGGAATAACTTTCCCTCTAAGTGTGGTTTTTACCTACCCCGATTGCCTGAAGAGCCTCATTTTTGTCTGAATTGGCTTCTATTTTGTGGCACGCATGTTGATGTAATATACAGAAAGCCCGTGGGCGCGAAAACGTGCGCAGCAGACAACCATGGAAGCAAGTACGGATTCCCGGCGGATTGCAGCTATGAACGCCGGTAGAGCCTACAGCACGGACTCAGCGGAAATTTGAGCCGCACGAAAACTTAGTGAATTGAGATGGGCACAGGACAAACTCTACTGACAATTGGAGCGATAATGCTTCTGGGCACGGTAATCTTGAGCACAAACCGGAGCCTGAACGACAGCAGTTCGGTGCTGATGAACAGCAACATAGGTCTCGAAGAGGTCTCGCTCGCCACATCGGTGATCGAAGAAGCAGAGGGGAAAGCATTCGATCAAAAAACGGACTCTAGTGTTGTCACATCGACGACACAGCTTACACCTCCAAGTCAGCTCGGCCAGGAAAACAACGACTCGACCGACTTTGATGATTTCGACGACTACAACGGATTGAATAACCAGGGCTATCGTCAGACAATAGCAGTGGATTCGATCCCTTATGTAATCCTGACCCGCGTCTGTTATGTCTCGGCAAATGATCCCTCCGGTCCCGCGAGTCCCACTCAAACCTGGAACAAGAGAATGGACGTCTGGGTCTGGAGTAAGCTGGCGCCCGATACGGTGAAGATGAGCACGGTTTACAGTTACTGGAATTTCTAGGAAGGCTTCAGGATGGGCAGCAGCACGATGATAGATATTGTATGTTCACTTCTCATCAGTGGAATTCTTCTGGTGACCGCTATGAGAATGGACGTGACAGCGACCGGGAACACGTTTGAATCGCAGGAGAACCTGACGGTCCAGCAGAATATGACGTCTCTTGTGGAAATGCTCGAGTACGATTTTCGGAAGATCGGATACTGCAGGAACACCTCCCTGTTGACGGATCCTGCGTACTTCATACAGAACGGCGACACATCCAGTATTTCATTTCTTACCGACGTTGCCAACAACGGCAGCGTGGACACTGTCAAATACTGGCTCGGAAATACACCCATACCGGGATGTCAGAACAAGAATGCCAGAATGTTGTACAGGCAAGTCGACAGCCAGACTCCCCTTGCATCAAACCTCGGCGTTACTGAGTTCCACATCGATTACTTCAACACCTTCGGTGGGCCGCTTCCTACCCCCTTCGGCTCACCGAACCAGGCACAGGTGATCAGGATAACGCTGATGGTTGAGCCGGTTGCGGCGTACGACAGCTCCTTCGCTACGAATTTCTCGCTCTGGCAGCAAACAAGACTGGTATCGAGGAACCTGAAGAGATAGGAGGAGAGTCATGGTCGGCAAAGGGACATTACTTGTTATGCTGGGATTCAGTCTGATATTCGGTCTGGCAAGCAGATACTGGGAGAGGACGAGCGACGAAGGGGTTTCAAATTTCGTCCAGTATTACGATCAGTCTGTTGCTCACACTATCGCTGTAAGCGGTGCCAATCTGGGAGCGAATGAGGTTTACCTGGATTCTACGGGAGCGGCGTCACTTGCATCTCTCAGCGGTTCTCTCGATGGCGGCAGTTACACCGTGACCAACACGTCCCTCGGCCAATATAAGGACTCCCTTGTCTCTGTCGGCTCGTATGAAGGCGTGAACGACACCGTGATGGTCAGGTTCGGTCCCCAGTATTTTTCCATATTCGGGATGTACACGTCTACGATGAACAATGTAGCATGGGCGACAGGCGACACGGTGTGGGGACGATTTCACACGAACGGCTCGTTCAATGTAATGGGCGACCCTGTCTTCTATGGTCGGGTTACGAGTCTCGGCGCATATCACCAGTACACTCCCGGCGATACTGCGGTTATCTATGGCTCTTATCAGTCCGGCATCAATATACCGATGCCTAACACGGGTGTTTCAAATGTCGAGAACGCGGCGGGCACTGGAGGCTTCCTCCTGAGCAATCCCAGCATGGGGAGCCCCTTCGACGTCTACATGACTTTCAATTCCAATGGAACCGCGACCTACTACACCAATCTCAACCCGACGCCGGTTACGAAATCCGTCGACTCACTGGCTCCGAACGGAGTTCTCTTCGTTCAAAACGGAAACCTCCATGTCCACGGAACAGTGGCAGGGCAGGTTGACATGGGTGCATCAGGGAATTCGGGCTTAAACTACGGCAGCGTTTACCTCGACGGCAGTCTCGTCTGCAACAACGATCCGCAGGTAGATCCGAACAGCACGGATGTTATAGGAGTGGTGGCACAAAACAACGTAACGGTCAAAGGCGACAACGATTACAAAGGGGTAAGCCCTGCAGATCCTCCGGTCAATCCTACGATTGAAGCCGCCATCTACGCGCAGGACGGATCATTTCAAGCGTATTATCAGGGGACCCCTAACTATGGCGTCGGAGCCGCTTATCTGCTGAAAAACCTCGGTGCCGTCAACGTCTACGGGTCAATATCCAACTATCAGATCGGCATCACTTCCGATCCCAATATCAAATATGGATACAACGCTCACTACAGATTCGATTCGAGGTTCTCTAACATCGCTCCGCCGGATTTCCCACTGACCGGAAAGTTCATGATTCTTTCGTGGTATGAATGAAAAGCATTCTGTCTTACGATGTTTCACCGATCGGATTTTTGGCACAGTGGTTAATCCTCCTAGTCAATGACATGAAGAGGTTACTATGTAACCCGAAAACGGTCCAATTACATTTTCTCCGGTAATCACATGACCAGATTCAGGGGGTATGCCTGATGAGTTCAGTGCTCCGTCGGCCAATTTAATAGCCCGTCCATAAACAGCTTTGTCGTTTGAGGACTAGAATACATCGTAATAATAGGTGCACGACGTGTGGTCAAATGACTTGGAGTTTGGAACTGATTCTCCAACGAAGCGGCTGAAAAGAAAAATCGCAGTTTAGTTTGTTCGCTGGTTGAAACTGGGCAATCGCACGTCTGTGATATTTTTGTTTGTCGCAATGGACTATTTCTGCCGGCTTTGAGCGATTGACGTCACACACTCCTTTGTGATGAAAATCGGGGCGTGTCGCCGCAGAACACGGGATCGAATCAGAAATCACTATTCTCGCGACGATGTCGTTCCCTGGCGAAAAAGATGCGGGGGCCGGAATCGATAGATATCTTCTTTGCGCTATTTGCGGTTATCGTCCATCTGGGGCGAACCTCCCTCGTGGGGGAGTCCCCCGGGGCGCCAATCGTCCTTCGAAATTCAGCACCCATTGAAAGTTGAAAGCGCCAAATCTGTCATGTCTTTGGTTGAGGCCTGACCCCTGATTTGCATTTGAATTACCAACTTGCTTCGCAGCAGCTGCGCGAATTCCATCGCGTGAATTGCCATTATTGAATGGGATGACTACATTGGCACCAGTATGTGACTCAAGCAGGGGCGGCGCTTCTTCCGGAAGAGGGAGGAGTATTTTCCGAAACGTCCCTAGGTGGACATCGGTAAACCGGCCCGAGGATGCCAGGTGCGCATCTTTACTGCTGAGTCCTGGCAGAACCGGAAATCACACCGGTCTGCCGACGAGGTCCTATGAATGCGGTGCCTTGGAAGGGGAGGGTAGAATGCGAGTTTTGTTTCATTGCGGATTGGTCTTAGCATCAATGACAATTGTCTTCTGTGGTGAGGTGTTTGGCCAGTGGACTGCCATACAGCAGCTGCACGGGGTCCATGTTATATGCTTGACTGCGAGATCGGATTCCGAATTGTTTGTCGGTGGATACCCGGGAGTGTTGGTGAAGTCCACGGACGAGGGGCAAAACTGGCGGAGTGCCTATGGCAATCTTCCCGCAGATACGATTCTGAGTCTCGCGTTTCAGGGAGATTATTTGTTTGCCGGGACAAGCTGGGGCATATATCGATCATCGGATCTGGGTAACACGTGGCAGTTGTCGGACTTTGCTTTGCCCTTCACGGCCGAGTTCGCAAGCACAGACAGTGCGTTGTACGCCGCAAGCCAGAATGGGGTCTTCAGAACGACCGATTTCGGCGTTCATTGGGAGCCAACAGATCATGGAATTCCCGTGTCAACCAGCATAGGGACCGGTGTGCGGGTGCTCGGCGTGGCATCCGTGCCGGGTGCGTTATACGTCACGATGGACCTCTTAAAGGGAGCTTACTTGCTGCGTCCGGGTACCAGTACCTGGAGTTTCATCGGCTTGGAAGCCCATTGGTGTAATCCGGGCGCGCTGGGGGCAGTCGACACCACTATATTCGCCGGGACGTGGGATGGAGTGTTCACGTACAGCGGGCAGGATACTACCTGGATGGAACGTGACCACGGCCTCACCGGATCCGTCGACTTCTTCACGAATATCGACTCACTCCTTTTTGCCTACGCAGGTTGGGGCCCAAAGGGGGACGGAGGAATCTTTGTAACGTCTAATTTGGGCCGGAACTGGACTGAGGTGAGCGACAGTATTCTTGGCACTGCATCCATCAACGCCATCTTGGCCGACAAGACATATCTGTTCGCCGGGACACAAACCGGAGTCTGGCGAATGCCGATAAGGGATGTGGTTACCTCCGTGGGCGGGAGTCAGGCCCCTTTGGCGGAAGGTTTTTCGTTGAGCCAGAATTATCCGAACCCATTCAATCCCACGACGACTATCAGATATGATCTGCCGAGATCTGTACACGCTGAATTGAAGATATACAACGTCCTTGGAGAGCTTGTTGCAACACTTGTAGATGCCACGCAGCGTGCCGGACAGTATGACGTTACGTTCGACGGCGCGCGCTTTGCAAGCGGCGTCTATTTCTACCGCCTCCAGGCAGACGACTTCACCAGGGTAATGAAGTTCATGCTAATCAAATAGACTGAGCTGGAGGTCCGGAAGAACATGAAGTCGACATATATTGATTGCCACGGGATGGGCGGGATACGGGATGTTGGATTCAGAAAAAGAAATGCAAAATCGAAAGTCACTGTCCGCCACTTTGTCCTCTCAATCTTACTACTGTTCATTATGGAAACGCCGTGCCTGTTCGCCCAATGGCGACAGACAAACGGTCCATATGGAGGGGATGTCACCTGTCTTACCGAGAACGGCACTGCAATCTTTGCGGGCACAAACGGAGGCGGAATATTTCGATCGACCGACAACGGCGCGAGTTGGAGCGCGGCCAGTACAGGATTAACAAACACGAACATCTCGGCCCTTGCTGTCGACGGCTCGGACATCTTTGCGGGTACTACAGGAAATTACCATGCAGGGGTTTTTGTATCTTCGGATGACGGCGACACCTGGACCCCGGCCAGCTCCGGGTTGACAAACCCGAATATTACCGGGTTTGCCGTCGACGGCGCCAAAGTCTTTGCGGCAACGGATAATGGCCTCTTCATTTCGAGGAACGGCGGCTCATCCTGGTCCCCCGTATTGAAGAACGAAACCATTACTTCTCTTGCGATGGACGGTTCAAATCTGCTTGCCGGGGCGGGAGACGGGCTATACAGGTCGACAGACGACGGAGCAACCTGGACCGAGATAGATTCCGGTATGAAAGGTGTCATTGTCAATGCGCTTGCTTATTCGGGGGCTCTCCTCTTCGCGGGCATAACAATTCCACAGGGTGTTCCGGTTGGCGGATCTTACACGCCGGAAGGGGGTGTATACGTGTCGTCAAGCAACGGGGCTTTGTGGACGGAAGTCGGCGGGGGACTTCCTGATACTCCGGTTAACTGTCTGGCAACAAATGATGGGGATGTCTTTGCAGGTACCTCGGCCGGAGTCTACATCTCGGCAAACGCCGGCGCAAATTGGACGCGGGCAGACTCCGGTCTGACGAACACTTTTGTCAACGCGTTCATGTCGTACGGTGCAGATATCTTTGCCGCCACTTACGGCAACGTCTTCATCTCGTCCAACAACGGGGGAAGCTGGGCGGAAGCCGGCGTGGGGATCATTAACACGTCGGTATCCGCTCTCGCAGTCTTCGATTCGACACTCTACGCAGGGGACAACGGCATTCTTCTTTCCACCGACGGCGGAGCGAGCTGGACTGCGGCCGGTTCGGGTTTGCCTTCGGCTTTGTACGTCTCTTCCTTCGTCAAATCCGGATCTGACATCTATGCTGTGATGAAGTTTTACAGGGGCATTCTTCGCTCGACGGATAACGGCAGGGACTGGACGGTCCTGGATTCCGGATCGACCGGCAGCCTTTTCACATGCCTTGCGGTTGCGGGCGGCAACGTAATCGCAGGGGACGGTCAGTCCGGCCATGGGGTATTCGTTTCGACCGATAACGGAAACGCCTGGATATCCCGTAATGCCGGATTAACCAATACCTGGGTCACCTCGCTTCTTGCCGTACCCACAGCAACGGGCGGGACTGAGTTATTCGCTGGGACTCAGGACGGCGGACTGTTTATGTCTACCGACTACGGCCGATCCTGGTCTCTGCAGAGCAATGACTTGTCCGATGAGATAGTCTTTTCTATGGCGTCGGTCGGCTCCAGACTCTTTGCCGGAACCAATAACGGGGTATACGTCTCATCCGATAACGGCATAAACTGGATACATATTGGCCCGCCAAATGGATACGTAACCAGTCTTGCCGCAAGTGGAGCCGATCTTTTCGCCGGGTGCATATACGATGCATACTCTGACGGCGGTGTCTACCTTACTACCGACAATGGAACCAGTTGGAGGTCGGTGGACAGCGGGCTTGTCAATACGGACATTGCTGCGCTTGCAATCGACAGTTCGCACCTTTATGCGGGGACTTACGGGAGCGGAACATGGACGCTGCCTCTTTCCGATGTCATTACTTCAGTGGAGCCTCCCCCCGCCGGAAGTCCGACTGCATTTTCTCTCTCTCAGAACTATCCGAACCCCTTTAACCCTGCAACCAATATCGAGTTCCGGGTTGCGAAGGTCGAATACGTTTCCCTCAAAGTCTATGATGTCTTAGGAAGGGACGTACGGGTCCTGGTCGGTAAAGTTGAGAAGCCAGGGAGCTATTCGCTTACGTTCAATGCCGGAGATCTTCCAAGTGGGGTTTACTTTTACAGAATGTCCGCAGGTGATTTTAGCGCTACAAAAAAGTTTATTTTGATTAAATAACTCTGGGCTTATCAGGTGGTTGTGCGATATCGCCCCGCTCGTTTCTAGTGCTAAAATCGCTTCGTTTGGCGTTGAGTCAATGGTATGTGGGTAGAAGAACTTCCGTATGCCGGGCCATCTGGAGGATATGGTCGTGGCAGGGTGCAGGGCTTTGTGATAGGAATCGAATGGCTTCCGGAAATGTGTTCTTGTGGAATCTTGTGCCAAAGTACACTAAATTATTCGGCCACATTTCCGAAATGATGGAGCAGTACCTTAAATTCTTTGCCATCCAACAGGAAAATAACCAGCTGGACCCGGCCTTCCATCCCGGGATTGCATAACCAGCCGGCGTAGCCTTGTAAACCTCACTCTTGAATCAACGTCCGGCCAGAAGAACCAGGTGAGAGTCAATGAAGTCGAAGAGATTCAAAGACAAGATCAAGCCCACCACCCACCCCCGCGATGAGATTATGGGTGATCTGTTGCATGATGTCCCGGTCCCCATGTGGTTATACGACCCCGTCACACTCTACTTTCTCGACGTCAATCGTGCAGCGATTGAGAGGTATGGCTACAGCAGAAAAGAATTCCTGAAGATGACCGTAGCGGACATATGTCCGAAAGGGACTGTTGGACCAGCACGCGATTCTGCAAAGAGAACGACGACAGAACGCCCGCGGCGGTCACATCACAAGGCGAAGGACGGCGGTATTATCAGCGTGAAAGTTACGTCCCGACGGCTGCACATCGGGGTGCGTGACGTGATCCTGTCTGTAGTGACGGAGACACCTGTGCGCGGAAAAGCTGCGTCTCCTGCCACTGACGATGGCTCGTTAGATCGATATTTGTTCGAACAAAGTCCCACACCGATGCTCATCTACTCTGAGAAGGATCTAAAGATACTCGCGGTGAATGAGGCCTTTCTCGTGAATTCCGGGTATACGAGGGAGGAAGCCGCGGGTCTGCTTCTCACCGATCTGTACGAGGAGAACGACAGGAAGGCCGTCACCGAACTTGTCAGGAAGTTGAAGGGCGGAGTATTCAAGGGAGAAACACGCAATGTCAGAAAAGACGGGACAGTAGCTACCGTAGAGTCATATTCCCACAGCATAACCTACGAAGGACAGGCTGCGCGCGCAGTGGTCATTCATGATATAAGCGAACAGAAGCTCATCGAGAAAATGCTTCGCGACAGCGAACGCCGGCTGAGCCGGGCCGAATCTGTGGCCCATATGGGCTTCCTGGATTGGGACCTTAAGACGAACAGGATATACCTTTCAGACGAAGCTCGCCGCATCCACGGCATCGACGTGCAGGAGGGACTCGTCACACCCGATCTCGTGGCGAGGGTGGTTCACCCTGACGACTTCGACAGGGTGAACAGCAATCTGGAGCGGGCGGCGACAGACACGAAACCATATGACATTGACCATCGGATTATCTGGTCCGACGGTACGGTGAGGTGGGTTCACGCCCAGGCCCAGTTGTTGAAGAATGCCGAAGGGGAGCCGGAGAGGCTTCTTGGGACCGTAGTAGACATAACCGATCGCAAGTTCGCCGAAGAGGCGCTCCGGCAGAGCGAGGAGCGATACCGCAGTCTATTCGAGAACAACCTGGCGGGCGTTTTTCAGACGTCCGCAGACGGGATGGTGCTCGACTGCAACGATGCCTTCGCACAGCTTTTTGGACTGCGGAGCAAGGACGATATAAAGGGAAGGCTGGCTAAGGAGTTCTATCCTTCGCCGGCAGATAGGAGGAAGTACCTTCGCCTCCTCGTGGAGCAGGGCCAGCTCCGGAACTTCGAGTACCTTCGAAGAAGGGACGACGGCACGCTCTTTTGGACGATGGAGAACGTCCGCCTGGTGAGGAGTCCCGACGGCACCCCACTTCGCCTGGAGGGAACCATCATCGATATCAGCGAACGAAAAAAAGCGGAACGAGAGCTTCAGGAAAGCCGGGAACGTTACCGGAGGCTCTTCGATGACCATACGGCCATGAAATTTATCATAGACCCGGAAACCGGTGCCGTCCTTGACGTGAATGAGTCTACCGTCCGTTTCTACGGATGGAGTCGTGAGGAATTCAAAAGGATGACCATTCGCGATATCAATGTCATAGAAGCGGAAGAACTGCAGACTGCTTTTGAGAAGGCAGTGTCCAATTCCCAGGACCGCTTTGAGCTCAGGCATCGGCTTGCAGACGGGTCAACCCGGGATGTGGAAGTGTTCACGAGCAAGATCGAGACCCAGGGGAAAGCGATTCTCGAGTCGATCGTGCACGACATTACCGAGCGGAAGGAAGCCGAGGAGGCCATGATAGAGAGCGAGCGGCGTTACAGGCGGCTCATCACGTTCCTGTCCGACCCGGTTTACATTCACGTGGACGGCCGCATCAGCTTTGCCAACGACGCCATGTGCAGGCTTCTCGGCGCGGCGGATCCTTCAGAGCTCATCGGCAGGTCCATCTTCGAAATTATCCACCCCGACTCTCATGAGATTGTGAAACAGCGTCTCCCTCTCGTATTCGGCGGACAGCTGGCTCCCATCATCGAGGAGAAATTTGTCCGTCTGGACGGGACATCGGTGGACGTAGAAGTTAGCGCGGTCGCCATAGAATGGCAGGGAGCCACAGGCGTGCAGGTCATGGCTCGCGATATAAGTGCAAGGAAAGAGGCCGAAGAACGATTGCGCGTCTCCGATGAGATCATCAAGAGAGTGAATTCGCTTATCCTGATTGCCGACGCAGACGGCCAGATAATCTATGCCAGCCCTTCCGTCAAGTCTATCCTCGGCTTCGAACCGGAAGAGGTGATGGGAGACGGGTGGTGGCGACTCACGCAGTGGGATGATTCGCAAGAGTTCCGTAATATCGCCGCCGCGGCGAGGGGAGAAATACCTGTGGCAGAGTTGCCGTACGAATCCAGAGTACGGTCAAAGGATGGCAAGAGCCATTGGATCCTCTGGCAGGATGCAAAAGGCATCGACCGGGAACTCATAGGAGTCGGCCAGGACATCACCGACCGTAAACGCGCGGAGGAAGCACTCGTCACCTCGGAACGCAAGTACAAGGATATCTTCGAGTCGGCACCATTGGGCGTTTACCAATCCACCTTCGAGGGGAGATTTATCACTTGCAACAGCGAGCTGGCGAAAATGCTGGGCTATGGCTCTCCCGAGGAGATGATCGGGCTGGACATGGGAACCGATGTCTACTTTGATGAAGGTGAGCGCAACGCCCTGATTGCGAAGTACGAGCTGAGGGGCTTCATCGCCGACCTGGAAATCCGCTGGAAGAAGAAAGACGGATCCCTCGTCTGGATACAACTGAACTCACGCGCCATAAAGGACGCCGCGGGGAAAACGCTGAGGTTCGAAGGATTTGTCCGCGATGTCTCCGAGCAGAAGCGGGCTAAAGAGCAGCTGAGACAAACCGAGACCAGGCGCCGTGAGCTGGAGCTCGAGCTCATCCAGGCACAGAAGCTTGAGGGTCTTGGGACGCTCGCCAGCGGCATCGCTCACGATTTCAATAACCTGCTTGGCGTGATCATCGGGCATGCGTCCCTCCTCGACAGGGCCTTCGTCGACGGACAGGTCGGCTACAAGAAGAACGTCGATGCCATCCTTAAGGCTTCGACAAGGGGAGCGGGCCTCGTGAGGCAGATGCTCACTTTTGCCCGGAAAACCGACGTCATGATCGAGTCGGTACCGCTCAACGACCTCGTCGGAGAAATAGTCAGGTTCATACGAGAGACATTCTCCAAAACGATTTCAGTTGAAACCCACCTTGCTCCGGCTCTTCCTTCTATTGATGCCGATGCAACACAGGTCCACCAGATCCTGCTCAACCTGTGCGTGAACGCGAGGGACGCCATGCCGGACGGCGGAACGCTCACTATCAGTACAGGCAAAGAGGACCGTCGCGAATGGCTGATCAGACACCCGAAGGCAACAGCGGCCGCATATGTCGTCCTGACGGTTGCGGACACCGGACTCGGCATGAATGAAGAGACGCAGCGGCGCATTTTCGAACCTTTCTTTACCACGAAGGAATTCGGTAAGGGAACCGGCCTCGGCCTGTCTCTCGTGTTCGGTATCATGGAGAGCCACAACGGGTTCATCACTTTGAGGAGCCAGCCAGGACAGGGTACTACGTTCCGGTGTTATTTTCCCCTGCCTGACAGGGCCGCCGAACTCCGTGCAATCAGGGAGGCGGATCTCGAAAACATCCCGGGTGGAAACGAGACCATCCTTGTGGTTGAAGATGAGGAAATGTTGAGGGAGCTGCTGAGCGCAATTCTCGAACCCAAAGGGTATGAGCTGCTGCTGGCGGAGGACGGAGAAAGAGGATTGGCCATCTACAGAGAGAATCGGGATCGAATCCAGCTTGTGCTGTCAGACCTCGGGCTGCCCAAATTCGGCGGGGAGGAGCTCTTTGCCAGGCTTAAGGAAGTGAACCCTGATATCAGATTCATTCTCTCCAGCGGGTACATGGAGCCCGGAACAAAGGTCGAGCTGCTCACGAAGGGCGTCAGGGAAATATTGCCCAAGCCTTACAACCCGAACGAGGTCCTGCTCAGCATCCGGCGCGCGCTCGACGGATGACGACACTGTAGCTTTCGACCTCTGACTTCTGATCTCCGACCTCCAGCTCTTCTCACCATCAACTGCTTACTTCTTACTACCCCCTACTTACCGCTCTCTGTCCTTCCTGAGAGCACTTCATCCGCCTCATTTGTCGTTTCGTCGGGAATTGCTCCTCTTTCATGAGCGTGTCGGCCATCTTGCACACGTCGAAAAGATGTTTACACCTCACAAGAAAGGAGAATAGAAATGAAATACCGACGCCTCATCTTTGCGGCATTCACGGTTTTCGTGACGACTGCTGCCTGCTATTCGCAAAATTCCATAAAGGACCTTCAGACACAGTTGGCCGCTTCACCCCACGACGTCAAGGCCCTGCTCGAACTCGGAATAGCTTACCATAACGAAGGAGCGGCAGGGAACAAGGATGCGGTCGAGAAAGGCTTCACCTGCCTCGATACCGTCCTGGCACTTGATCCCATGAACGCTGTCGCACTGGCCTACAGGGGGAGTCTCTGGACGCTTCGCGGGAGGGACGCGTGGTGGATTTTCACGAAGAAGAGCGATGTAGAGAAGGGGATCGACGAGATGGATAAAGCCGTCGACCTTGCCCCGGACAACGTAACCGTCCGCATTACCCGCGGCATCAACAGCGTCAGGCTGCCGTCGATGTTCAAGAGAATTGGAACGGCGCTCAAGGACTTCACATACCTCCTCAACTCGCCCGCGTTCCCTCATTTCAATCCGCAGCTCAAATCGACGATCTACTACTGGGCGGGTTATGCTTACAAGCAGGACAACCAGCCCGAAAAAGCAAAGGAGCTTCTGCAGAAGGCAGTCGAATCCGCACCGGGGTCCAAGACCGCAAATGACGCCGCGCGGGAACTGAAAGATCTGAAATAAATCACACGGAGACGAAGCAATGGACTTACTCGTTCAGACACAGGCAATCACAAAAACTTACGTGCTCGGAAAGACGGAAGTGCACGCACTCCGGGGTCTGAGTCTCGAAATAGAGCCGGGGGAGTTCACTTCAATCTCCGGCCCGTCGGGAAGCGGCAAGACGACCCTCCTGAACCTCCTGGGCCTGATTGACTCGCCGACTGCCGGGACCGTTTTCCTCGAAGGCAACCGGGTGAAGTACAACGGGCTTACCAGGCTCCATTCGATCAGGCTGGAAAAGATCGGCTTCATATTCCAGACGTTCAACCTCATTCCCGTCCTGACCGCTTATGAGAATATCGAATACCCGCTGCTGCTTGCAAAGAAAAGCGGCGTTCAGCGGAGGGATATGGTGGAGAGGGCATTGAGGGAAGTGAAGCTGTGGGAGTTCCGGAAGCACAAGCCGAACGAGCTTTCTGGCGGGCAGCGGCAGCGGGTTGCCATCGCCCGCGCACTCGTCAACAGGCCGAGGCTTATCCTGGCGGACGAGCCGACCGCAAACATCGACTCGGCGACGGCGTCGGAGATACTCGACCTCATGCACACACTCAACGAGGAAGACAACGTGACTTTCCTGTTTTCCACACACGACCAGCTTGTCATGCAGCACGCCAGGCGAATCATCAAGCTTCACGACGGCGTAATCATAAACGGTCAACAGGTTCAGGCATAATTCCTGCAAGGAGAAAGAAATGTCCAGTTTTCTGAAGCTAGCTTTCAAGAATGTATTCCGAAACAGCCGCCGCACGACAATTACAGGCCTGGTCCTGGTATTCGGTGCCACTGCGCTCATACTCGCGGGCGGATTTATCGCCTTCACTTTCAGGGGATTGAGCGAATCGACGATCCACGGCCAGCTCGGTCATATACAGCTCTTCAACAAAGAGTACTTCGAGCATGAAGAGGACCGCCCGCTGGAGTACGGCCTCGACAGTGTCGACGCGATGAAAAGAAAAATCATTACCCTTGATCATGTGCGGTTTACAATGGCTCGCATCGAGTTCATGGGACTTATCTCTAACGGAGACAAATCCGTGGCCTTTCTCGGCCGCGGCGTCGAGCCGGACAAGGAGCTCAAGCTTTCCGATCTCGGCCTCGATATCGATACCGGCCGCTTCCTCGACCAGGATCCGTCAGACACGAAGGACAATGAGGTGGTGCTGGCAACGGGACTCGCCAAGAGCATGAAGGCCAGGCCCGGAGATTATCTTACGCTCATGACCACAACCACAAAGGGCGCGTTGAACGCAATAGACGTCAAAGTAGTCGGCATTTATACAACAGGAATTCCAGAATACGACGAGCGGGCACTGATGGTCGATCTCAATACGGCGCAGCATCTTATCAATTCGAAAAGAGTCACCAAACTTGTCGTCGTTCTCGACCAGACCGACAAGACGACGGCAGTCGCTGCGCAACTTGAAAAAATGTTCCCGAATATTACCGCAAAGCGCTGGTTCGACCTCGCGACTTTCTACAACGCGGTCGTGCGCCTCTATAACGCGATCTTCGGATTCCTCGGAATCATCATTTTCATAATAGTCGTCCTCAGCAGCTCGAATACCATGATGATGTCCATCTTCGAGCGGACGAAGGAGATAGGTACGCAGCTTGCCGTGGGGACTTCGCGCCTGCGCCTCATGCTGAATTTCATGTACGAAGGCCTGATCATCGGAGTCCTCGGCGCCCTCCTCGGTCTGGCGATTGCCTACGGGCTGGCCCAGCTGATCAACGGCTCGCACATCATGATGCCGCCCGCTCCCGGGAGGACCACGGGGTACCCGCTCCTGATCGATACGGTACCTCTCCTTTTTGCCGGAGTGTTTGTGCTGATGTCGACGACGACCATTGTGTCGACCGTTTTGCCGGCCTATCGGGCGTCGAGGCTGAAGATAGTGGATGCGCTGGGACATATTTAGCCAGGAGAGCCCTATGAAGAGGAATGAGAGAAATATGGTGAACGAATTTGTTGACAGCGCAGGGATAAAGATGGATTCCGAAGGGCGTTCTTTCCTTTGTCTTGATACAAAGGAAAGAACCAAAGGAAAAATCAAGGCTGGAGAAAAAACGGCTGTCAATTTTCTCGCCGAACGGAAACAAATAAAACACGCTGGTTCACCGGAGTTCGGAGGAGACGAATATTTGTTTCCCGGCGTTCGGCTCGAAAACTGTCTTTACGCCGCTTTTTCTCAGGCCAATGTCGCAGATGCCAGCCAACCCAGCATGGCGGGAGTCAATTTGATCGCAACTGCTTCCGCATTTATGAACATCTCGATATTGAAATGAAAGGAGAATCCAGATGATACGAACTATCCGCGGTGTGCTCATTACCGGCTTGATGTTACTGCTCCCGAGCGTCATTCAGGCCCAGAGCTCAGGGGAAAAGCTATCGGCGGACAGGATACTCCAGCTGTCGGACATGAGCCGGAACGGCTGGGAATCCTACGCGGTCCACACGACCATCGAGAACTACGAAGACGGCAAGCTGGAAGAGACCGGCCGCTTCGATGTGTCCATCAAGGGCCCGACCAAAACCCTCGTGAAATTCCTGAACGCCGACGTCAAGGGAGAATACCTCCTCATGGTCGACGACGACATGTGGCTTTACATGCCCGACACGAGAAGGCCGATCAGGATTACCCCGCTGCAGAGGCTAATGGGGAACGCGTCGAACGGCGACGTCGCCCGGACTAGATATGCGGAGGACTACTCGGCGAAACTGCTTCGTGAAGAAGTGCTGGACGGAACCCCGTGCTACGTCCTCGACCTGAAGGCAAAAAGCGACGGCGCGACTTACAACCATATCGTGTACTGGGTTGCCAGGGGTACAGACAGACCGAAGCAGGCCGAAATCTACCTCACCTCAGGGAAACATTACAAAAGTATAAGCTTCGACAAATATGAAGAGGTAAACGGCAGAGTGCTTCTCACGCAAATGACCATCACAGACAGACTCCGCACCGGGCGGACCACGATCATGAAGTACGACTCTTACGGTCCGAGGGAGCTTCCCGACAAGTATTTCAACAAAGATTACCTGGAGAAACTGAGATGAGCAGACGCACGCTGCTTGTCCTCGTTTTGCTGTCTATCACCCAGTATCAACTTCGGGCACAGGAACCGGACTACAGGCTCTCCATCGTGGATGAAGGAACGCTGAACGTGCTCAACAAAAATACACCGATCAATTATGGAAACAGCATCTTACGGCAGCCATACAGGGGGAACGTCGCCACTTCAAACCTCTTCCTTGGGGCGGGCGGGTTCTCCATGCTCCTCAACCTTTCGACCAGCACGGACAATCTTTCGTCTCCGGATTACGCGTATTCTCTCCGCGAATTCTCGTTCAACTATTCTCTCTCCGACGACTGGGATGTTACCATAGGCAAGAAGATACTCAAGTGGGGGACCGGTTACGCTTTCAACCCCACGGGAGTAGTCGAGCCTCAGCGGTCGCCTTCCGACCCATCCGACAGGCTCGGAGAAAACGAGGGGCTCGATCTCGCTACAATCGACTACTTCACCGGCGAGAGCTCGCTCACGTTTGTGTATGTGAACCAGAGCGGAATCGAATCCGGGAAGTGGCACTGGGGGTCGCAGCAGTTCGCGCTGCGCGCATACACGTTCCTGTCCGGCCTGGATCTCTCGTTTGTGGCCCACTACAGGGAAGGCGACAGGCTGGAGCTCGGAGCGAACTGGTCTTACGTGGTAGGGAACAATCTCGAGCTGCACGGCGAGTTCCTCGGCAAGCGAGGCTCGTCGAACCTGTACCATGAAATTATCGGGACTGACGATAGTCACCAGATCTTTTCTTCGTACCCTTATACGGCCATGTATGGAAACTCGGGCAGGACTTTTTACAAATTGCTGGTTGGAGGACAATTCACTTTCGGCAATGGAATCAACATCGCGGTCGAGTACTACCACGACGAAGAAGGGCTGTCCGGCTTACAATGGAATAGATGGATGAACTATGTTAAGTTCCAGAGTGATATTCAGCGAGGGCTCGTGCACATTTCTCCCGACCTGGTCGGCGCATCCAGGAACAATCTGCTCTGGGCACTTTATACATTGTCGCCGCGAGGGGCGATGAGAGATTATCTCTTCGGGCGCGAGTATTGGGGATCCGATCCTTGGGGCATCGAACTGATCCAGTTTGTGAATGCCTACGATCTGAGCGCCGTCATCATTCCGACCATTTCATACAGGATATCCGAAAACCTCTCGGCCTACGGGCGGCTGTCGTTGTTCACGGGGAGGAGCGGTTCCGAGTTCGGTGCAATTTTCTATAAGGAGACTCTCAACATCGGTGCACAGGTGCAGCTGTGAGAAGGCCGCATCTTCTGCTGACTCTCTTGGTCAATGCGATAATAGCCGTTGTCGTAACGGTCGGGCTGTCGTTCAACGATCCCCAGCACTGGTTCATATACCTTTACGATGCCTTGATATTCGCGAACTGCATAGGCTTCAGCATAAGCCTGCTCGTACACTATTTCTATCCATTGTGCGAAAGGACACGGCTCGCTCCCCGTATCGGAATCCTGGTCGTTCTTTTCCTTCTCGGAGGCGTAACAGGCACCGAGGCCGCCATGGGTCTCCTGTATGTGTTCTTCGGAATCAGCTTCGACTGGCTGGGGCACGTTCACATGCTTCAGTTCAACCTTGTCCTCGCGGTGATATTCGGAAGCGTTGCGGTCCTATATTTTTCTCTCAGGGATCGTGCAGCCCGGCTCGGAGCGGCATTGAAAGAGAAAGAGCTGAACGAAGAACGGCTGAGGCAGCTCAAGACCAAAGCCGAGCTCGAGGCGCTCCAGACAAAAGTCAATCCGCATTTTCTTTTCAATACTCTCAACTCGATAGCGAGCCTGATCTCCGAGAATCCGAAGGCTGCCGAGGAGACTGTGGAGAAACTTTCCGACCTTTTCCGCCATTCGCTCAGACACAGCGAGAGAAGCACGGTGACTCTTGCCGAGGAGCTCGACCTCATCCGCACATACCTTGAAATAGAGAAGGTGCGGCTGGGCGACCGGCTCCGGTACGAAGTCGTATGTGAGGACCGAATACGTGAGGTCGAAGTCCCGGCGATGCTCATCCAGCCGCTCGTCGAGAACAGCATCAAGCACGGAATCGCCCCGGCGGTCGAGGGGGGAGAGATTTCCGTCGAAGCGAAGGAAGCGAACGGGATGTGCCTGATAAGGGTCCGCGACACCGGGAAAGGATTTCAGGAGAACGCCGACCCCACAGGGTTCGGCCTCAGGAGCATACAGGACCGGCTGAAGCTTATTTACGGCGACAGGGCGAAGCTGGAGATTGTTCAGGATAACTGCTGTGAAATTGTGATAAGTCTGCCGATGAAGCGGGGGGAATGAATGCATCTGCGGGTCATGATAATAGACGATGAGGAGCTGGCCCGGAAGCGGCTTCGGAGAATGCTGAAGAAGTACGAGCCGGAAGTGGATATCGTCAGCGAGGCGCAGAACGGCGGGGAAGCCGTCGAGCGAATCGATGCAGCGAAACCGGACGTGATCTTTCTCGATGTACAGATGCCGGGCTTCGACGGGTTCGAGGTGGTACGCAGGCTGAAGACCAAGCCCCGGATTATTTTCGCGACGGCTTATGATGAGTATGCCCTGAAGGCATTCGAAGAGAATACTGTCGATTATCTTCTTAAGCCGATCGAGCAGCGGCGGCTCGACAAGGCAGTCGACAAGCTGAGGGATCTGTTCGAGCGGCAGTCCCTGCATTTCGATGAGAACGTAGAGAAGCTCCTCAGCAAGCTGGTCTCGTCGCCGCTCAAGCGCCTGCAGGTGAAGGTAGGAGACAGGATTGTCCTCGTCGACTGCACAGACATAGTCTATTTCGATTCCGGCGACAAGTACACATACCTCCACACGGCGGACCAGAAGTACATAGTCGATTTCACATTGGCGAAGCTGGAAGCGAAACTTGACCCGGCTGACTTCGTCCGGATACATCGCTCGACGATCGTCAACGTGAAATACATGGTTGAGCTGGTGAAGTGGTTCGGTGGAAAATACAAGGTGAAGCTCCGCGACAAAGACAAGACGGAGCTAGTGGTAAGCCGGGGGTATGTGGATAGGATACACAAGCTGTAGGGGCCGTGACGGCATTCTCGCAAAGGGGGAAGCGACCTTTTTGCTATGAAGGGGGGCAGGCCGGAGGACTCAAGTCCAAGGCACGGATACAGCGGAAATCGGAGTCGAGATTTGGTCCGATCTTCCAATCTTCCCAACTTCTGAACTTCCGACTGCCGACATCCGTCTGTTCTCAACCTCAACCTGCTCTTCCGGCTCTTCGAGGAATCAAACCACGGAGACACGAGAGACACAGAGGGGCACGGAGGCCGCAGGCTTTGAATTGAACGCGGATATTCGCGGACGAGACGGAGTTTCACGGACCAGAATGTCGGACGATCATGATCAGGTCGCCGGTCGGTCCGGTAGGGGACAGAACCTACTACTCGGCCCTTCCGATCTTCTCAACTTCCAAACTTCTTAACTTCAGGACTTCTGACCTCCGTCTATTCTCAACCTCAACCTTTACCTATACCTCTTCAAGTGACGCAACGCACACTTCTTCGACTGGAAAGAACTTTTGGTCGAATTGGAAGAACACTTCATTCGCTGGAATGAACTCTTCAAGTGACGCAACGCACACTTTTTCGACCGGGAAGGACTTTTGGTCGACTCCGAAGCAATCTTCTTCGACCGGAAAGAACTTTTGGTCGAATAGGAAGAAGTCTTCATTAGCTGGAACGAGCTCTTCAAGTGACGCAACGCACACTTCTTCGACCGGAAAGTGATTTTGGTGGAACGCGAAGCACTCTTCGGCGGTCGCAGGGGACTCTTTATCTGTCGCGATGCACTGTTGGTTGGCCGCGAAGGACTCTTCAGGCATCGCGGAGGACTGTTCATCCGTTGGGATGGGCTCTTCATGTGTCGCAACGCACACTTCTTCAAGCGCGAAAGACCCTTCAGAGTTCGCGGAGCACCCTCTATCGGTCGCGGAGCAAGGTTGTTCGACCGGGAAGTGATTTTAGTGGAACGCGAAGCACTCTTCTTCGACCGGGATGGATCCTTTGGAGGTCGCGGAGGAGGGTTGCAGAGTCCCGGAGCTCCGGGATCAATTAGGAATAGACGCCTTGGAAAGCGCGGAAGACCCCTTCGGTGTCAGGGTTCAGTCGATCCAGGGAGTAACCAAGCCACAGGGGAACACGAAGGCGGAGTATCTTTAAGTCTTCCAAACTTCAAAACTTCCCAACTTCTTAACTTCAGGACCTCCGACCTCTGTTTTTTCTCAACCTCAACCTCTACCTATACCTGCTCCGCCGGCCTGCGTTTGCCCGAGATGAGCAGTGCGAGATATCCGAGAGCCATCCAGAGGAGTTCCTGGGAGCGCTTGATGGCGATGAATGCGAGTGCGACCGTTGCGGGATGGGCGACACCGAACCCGGTGATCAGTGAGGCATAGGCGGCTTCCGCAGCACCGAAGGCCGAAGGGATGAAGAACAAAGCTATCCGGAGGCACGAGACGATTCCTTCCATGAGAAGTCCCTGACCGACAGAGACGTTCTGGCCCAGGATTCTCAGTATCAGGTACGACTCGGACCCGAGCAGGATCCATCCCACGACGAACGAGCCGAGTGAAGCGAAGAGCGCACGTCGGTCCCGGCGTGCAAAGTGGAGAATCGTCGCGTCGACGCGGCCGGCGCCCGGCTCGATCCGCGAAAGAAAGCCCGTCCAGCGTTTCCATGCGATTCGTTTCAGCAGCGACATGAGCTGTGTAATGCGTGCCCCGGTGTAGATGTAACCGACAGCGGCGAAGACCAGTATCAGGACGAGGAGAGGCGTTACCAATGTGCCCGCGGAAAGCGTGCCGGCAAAATCGTGGCCCGGCCCGCCGAGTGCGACCAGCACCATGGTGGTGACGAGGAACAGGCCCTGCGAGGCAGCCATGTTGATCTTTCCCATCAGGCACGCGGCGACACTTTCCTCCATCGGCAGGCTGCACGCGCGGCGCAGCCATGCGGGACGGAGTGTCTCTGCCGGGATGACTCCCGCAGGCAGGGAGTTGATGAGTGCATCGCACCCGATGCGTACCGGGACGACCTTCACGAGACGCCTGACGGATTGACTCCCCGGAATACAAAGTGCGAGTCCGTGAGTCTCTGCGATCAGCTCGAGGAGCGGCGGGATGAGTGCGAGGAATGCGGCATATCCGACCCTGTCGAGAAGGGCAATCACGGCATCGATTTTCACCCCGGCGAATTGCCGCCAGAGGATAAACACGAGAATCGAAACCGCGAGGGCCTTGAGGAGAATTCCGACCGGCTTCCGCAAGGATGGCCGTGCGGGGACATCCGCAAGAACAAGCTCGCCTTCGAATTGTGTGTCGTCGAAGACACGGATAGCTCTTTTGGATTGCGGTTCTGCGGCGGGGGTAATGGCGCTGTTGTTTTTCAATTGGTAATAGGAAGATAGGGCCTGTATATGAGGAAATCATTAAGAAAAGGTGAATTAATTCTGAGAAACCGGGATACGTTGCGATTGTAGGTTGCTCCCCGCGCCGCCCGAGGTTTCTCTCAAATAAACACTTCAATGACGGTGGGTTTTAGGTTTTTTGCTGAGGGCCTCTTTGCCGGGCTCGCGGTATCAGCCGCGTCAGGGGAAAAATAAGTGGACTTGAAGAGAGTGACGGGATAATTATATTGAAGCACTGAAAACAAGAACATTACACACATTTCATATTCCGGTCCTGGGGCTGGCCTATTCTGTCGATACGCCGCTTAAAGTCGCGCGGTACGGCATCTCGTCCGTAATTTCCGTCGTTGACGACGTGCTGATCGAACGCATGCGCAAACACCACGCCCAGTTGAACGGCGAGCCCTTCGCACCGATCTCTGTGCGCGAGCACGATTACCGCGCGAAACGGATTACCGCCTACCTCAACCTCGTCGGCCTGCTTGTGGACCGGCAAATCACCAGGCTCAAATCGTCGCTGTTCGAGAAGGGAAGCGAGATCGCCAGGTATTTCGAAATGCTCCCTGACTCGTCTCCCGTGAAGGAACTCTATAACCGGATGCTGCAGACCGCAGATACCGGGAAGAGATCGTCCATGGAAGACGAGCTGCGGTCGCTTGTGACCGCGGGCGACATCGATGTGAATGTGATGACGAAAGTCGACAGGATGAACACGGGAAGAGACAAGAAGCCGCTCCCGCCGGAGTTTTCCGATGCGGTTGCGGCCATGCGCGGGTTCGTCGGCAGCGAGCTGAATTCCTCGGTCGTGCTGTCCGCCGGTCTGAACATGCGCCTCTTCGGCTACATGGAAAAGTCGGCCGGCTTTCTCCCGGACTCCGAAGGCAAAGTGAATAAGAAAGTCATACTCAAAGTGAGCGATTTCCGTTCGGCGTCCATTCAGGCGAAGATGCTCGCGAAGAAGGGCATCTGGTGCTCGGAGTTTCGCATCGAGTCGGGATTGAACTGCGGCGGACACGCGTTCGCGACCGACGGGTACCTGCTCGGTCCGATACTGGAGGAATTCAAATCGAAGCGGGATTCTCTCCGCGATGAGCTTTCGGACCTGTACTCGGCGGGGCTCAGGGAAAAAGGAATTCAGGTGAACGGAGGGGCGATGGAGTTTCTCGTCACCGTCCAGGGCGGGATCGGCACGGCGGCAGAGGACGCGTTCCTCCGCGAACGCTACGGCGTCGACGGCACCGGCTGGGGATCGCCGTTCCTCCTTGTCCCCGAGGTGACGAATGTGGACGACGAGACGCGCGGCCTGCTCGCAGGGTCGGGAAGGGATTCATTTTATCTCAGCGACGCGTCGCCGCTCGGAATCTCGCTCCACAACCTGAGGAGTTCCTCCAGCGAGAGGCAGATCCGTCAGCGCGCGGAAGCCGGAAAACCGGGCGCGCCTTGCACAAAGAAGTATCTCGTGTCGAATACTGAATTCACGAAGGACCCGATTTGCACCGCGTCGAACGAGTACCAGTCGCTGAAAATAGCGGAGCTGAAATCGCTCGGTCTGCCGCCGGCCGAACTCGAGGAGAAGATCGGGAAGGTGCTCGAGAAGGAATGCCTTTGTGAAGGGCTCTCGGCGACTGCGCCGTCCAGGGGGAGATCGAAGGAGCGTGCGGTGGCCGCGTGCCCGGGTCCGAATCTCGCCTACTTCACGAGGCTGGCCTCGCTGGAGGAAATGGTCGGACACATTTACGGCCGGCTCGATATCCTCGGCGCCGGGCATCGTCCGAACATGTTCGTTCAGGAACTGGGTCTGTACGTTGATTACCTGAAGAAGGAGGTCCGGAAGCGGCTCGATTCGCTGACCGCAAAGGACCGGAAATATCTTGACGAGTTTGCCGCGAACCTCCGGGAAGGTATCGCATATTACAAGTCGATGATTCCGGAGCTGGTAAATGAAACGGAGCGTTACAGGGATGAGATGCTCGGGGAGCTGATGGATTTTCTGGAGGAGTTGTCGGGGATTATCGTTCCGGTGCAGGAGGGTGTACTTCTGCCGGTGCGAGATGCAAGCGGGCGCTAGCTTCGGGGCGATTTAATATTAGACTTTCATCTGACGATGTCGTGATTGGCTATAGTTGTCCATTTTCTCTTGCTCGCCCAAGAGGAAATGAACGAAAAGAGAAGGGCGCCCCGCGAAAACGGGGCTGGCTTTGGGGTGTCCCGTCCCCCGCGAAGGGAGGCGATTTCAATATGCGGTGGTTGTTGTGGGTTGGATGAAACTTCAGAAATCGCCTCTGGGGGAATCGAACGACTTCTGATGAAGGGAACGGGACAGCGTTTTCGCAAGGGGGAATACATGCAACCTCAGCCTTCATAAACTTACCTGTCATCGCGAGGAGTCCCGGTCGCGCGATAGGGGCGACCTGTAGGAGGGGCGGATTACAGTTGTAGGTGTTCTTTCTTTTCTCTTGATAGAAAAGAAAGAACGAAAGAAAAGATCAAGACTTACGGAAAAAATGACTGACCATTTCATCGCGGCGCTAAAACAAATCAAATACAGAGTAAACTTAGAGGACAGCGGAAAATAAGATTTGTTTTTAACGCGCCGCTCGAAATGTTCTAATCGTCATTTTTTCCGAATGTCAATAAGGTATCTTTCTCTAAACATGTCATTGGGAGGCCCGCGCAGCAAGGTCCGTCCAACCTTTGCGGGGTACGGGCTGATTCTTGACTATCATAGACCTCTACTCATGCTCGTGTCGGGAGCCCCGGCAGGGGCGACCTGTATTGATGAGCGGGAGAAGGAGCCGATATCAACCCTGGATGTTCTTTCTTTTGTCTTGACACCCCGCCCCGGCGGGGCAGGCACCAGAAAGAACCAAAGAAAAAGATCAAGACTTAGGGAAAAAATGACTGACCATTTCATCGCGGGGCTAAAACAAATCAAATACTTAGTAAACTTAGAGGACAGCGGAAAATAAGATTTGTTTTTAACGCGCCGCTCGAAATGTTTTAATCGTCATTTTTTCCGAATGTCAATAAGGCGCCTTTCTCCAAACATGTCTTTGCGAGGTCCGCGCAGCAAAGTCCGTGCAACCTTTGCAGGGTACAGGCTGAATCTTGCAAACCTTCCGGCCGCAGGTTATGTTTGGAGGTCAATTTCAAGAGGTCGGGTATGTCCAGTCGTGCTGAGGCTTTGCCTTCTCTTTCAGGCAGCAACCGCATCGCATCCATAGATGCGTTCCGCGGATTCACCGTACTTGCAATGATCTTCGTCAACTTCGTCGCCGCGTATCCCAACCTGCCGCTGACCATGTCATGGTTCGGAAGTCCGCCGGTCACGACTTTCCATCATGCCGGCAGCGCCGCGGGCAATATCACCGGCGTCGGTCTCACGTTCACCGACCTCGTGGCGCCGTTCTTCGTCTTCATCGTCGGACTCGTCATCCCGCTCAGCAGAAAACGGCGGGGAGCGGAGTGGTGGAGCCATGTCGGCTCCCGGACGGTCATGCTGATCGTCCTCGGCGTTATCTACCTTTCTCTCATTTTCGGATTATCGTGGTGGTGGGGAATACTCCAGGCAATCGGGATCGCATACCTCATGGGCTGCATCTTCTCTCTGGTCCGCCCGCTCTGGCGATGGGTCGCGGTGTTTGCCATCGGTGCATTCCACGAGGTGATGTCGCTGACCGTCCCTTGGTGGCTCCATCTCGGCAATCCCGACGCGGCCTACTGGACGATATCGAACCTGTCGGGCGACATGCTCCGGCCGCTCACCGCGCACTGCACGCCCTGGGCGTCAATCTCTTTCGGCGTCATGACAATAATAGGCACGCTGCTGGGAGAAGCGATCCTGACGCGCGACCGACGTGTCATAACGAGACAGTCGCTCGTGATCGGCGCAGTCTTCTGCATCATCGGTTACGCACTTCACCGCTTCGACTGGCCCGTGTTCGGCATGAACAAGGAGACGGTATCGACATCGTACGCGTTCTTCAGCTCCGGCGTCGGTGCATTTACGTTCCTTGCTTTCTACTGGATAATCGACGTGGCGCGTTTCCAAAAATGGGCGTGGGCATTCATCGTCTTCGGCTCGAACGCCCTCCTGGGATACTTCCTGCAGCCCGTCGTCCGGATTACGCTCTATTCCCTCGGCTTCAAGGCGTATATGACCGGATACAGCGGCTGGGCGGGAATGCTGGCGGGTCTGGCGTGGACGGCGCTTTTGTGGGTGACGCTGCTGTGGTTCAACAAGAGGAATTTGTATTGGAGGATATAAAAGAGCAGCAGGGTAGTAAGGAGTAAGGAGTGAGGGGTGAGGAGTGGGGGTGGGGGGAGACGGACTGTCGCGCCGATTAATTCCCCAAAAAAATGTTTTGCCATTGACCGAAGGAACACGCAGCCAGGGCACCATTTCGCATTTCAAAGACGGTGAAACTACATGCTTCGGTCTGGAACGAATTGTCTGGGAAATGGTTATGCTAGTTTGTGTATGTCCCGGCAGGTACCGATTAGCAAGCCGGACGAAATGCAGGATCGACAACTCTTTTTTAAGGTGCGACGTGACGAAACACTCAGTTTCAGAGCAACAGAGCCCGAAAGTCGTCATTGAAAATCAGGACGAAACAAATGAGGCTCAATTCACCAAAGTAGCCGCACTTATCGGGGAAAAGTCGAGAGCCATAATGCTCTGGAATCTCCTCGAAGGGAGGGCGTACACGGCTACCGAGCTTGCCGATTGCGCGGGCGTCTCGAGGCAAACCTGCAGCGACCATCTATCCAAACTGGTGGATGGAGGCCTTCTGACATTTGCAACAGAGGGAAGACACCGGTACTACGAGTTTGCCAGCGAGAATGCCGCACAGGCGATTGAGAAGATGGCGTATCTCATGGCTCCCGGCGGCGCGGCGCACAATTTCTCAATGCTTTCTCAATCCGGTTTCAGATATGCGAGGACATGTTATGACCACCTCGCGGGGAAAGTCGCAGTCCGGTTGACTGACGCGCTGCTGTCAAAAAGAATCATCACGAGCCGTCCGAATGAATTCAAGGTCGGCCGTTCGGGAGAAGAATGGTTCGATGGAAATGGAATAGACGTACACGAGCTTCGGCGGATGAAGCGCAAATTTGCCTGCCCTTGCCTCGAATGGAGCGAGAGAAGAAATCATATCGGCGGGGCTTTAGGCTCGGCCGTCCTGAACCTGCTGCTCCGGAACGATTGGATAAGGCGGCGGGAAAACAGCAGGGAAATCATAATCACTACGAAGGGCAAAATCGAATTGAGGGACAAATTCAATGTTGAGCTGTGACCGTCGCCGGCACAAATCGATTAGACGATGTCATACCGAATGTCGATAGGAGACACAATGAAAATAGAACCGCTTCCTCCGCAGAGGGGAAGGCTCGCGGATTCAATTGCAGGGGTCTGGATTCTCAAATCACGTGAAGACATGGATGGCGACGGACGAATAATACCGGATCCGTTTCTCGGTCAGAATCCCGCGGGGATGCTGTGTTTCGGCCAACATCATTTCGCCGCCCAATTCATGAAACGCGAGCGGTCGGGAAACGAGGAAAACGTGCAGCGAGCTCAGGCCAGGAATAATTCCGCCGGGGTCAACGGCTATGACGCTTACTTCGGAACTTACGCACTCGACGAAACAGCCGCTACTCTCACTACTCTCATCGAGGGTTCCGTATCTCCAGACAATATCGGAAATAAATACACCAGAGACATACGGATTGCCGGCAACACACTGATTATCCGGCTGGGCACGACGGCCGTCGACGGGACGGATGTAACAAGGACCAACACTTTCTCGCGTGCGGACTGAACCGCCGACGCCGTACCGCGCCGGTTGTCAAAGAGATAATAAGGGAGGAGAAATGTCTGAGTACACAGCGACGATTGCCTGGGCAAGGTCCGCGGACAGCAGGTTCACCGACGGCAGGTACAGCCGGGGGCACAGCTGGAAGTTCGATTGTGGAATAACGATCCCGGCTTCTTCTTCTCCGCACGTCGTGCCGCTGCCTTACTCGATAGAGGAAAACGTCGATCCCGAAGAGGCATTCATAGCGGCGATATCCAGTTGTCACATGTTGTCCTTCCTGTCGATCGCCGCCGGGAAGAAATTCATAGTGGACGAATACGTGGACAATGTTACGGGCGTGCTGGCGAAGAATGCGGAAGGGAAATACGCGATGACCAGGGTCACGCTTCGTCCCAAAGCCAGGTTCTCCGGCGAGCAAATCCCGACGTCAGGTCAAATCGCACTTATGCACCATGAGGCGCATCGGGAATGCTTCATCGCGAATTCGGTAAAGACGGAAATCGTGACTAAACCAGCCTGAGTACGGTGAGGTCGGCCGATTCTCAGTCGATCGCGGGAAAGTCGGAAGCATGTTCGGAGGGGGGCACTCCGAGGAAAAACCCTGCGAAGGCTCCTGCAGAATGGACGGGAACCCTCGCAAGGCGGCTGAAGTCCCGCTACCGCGCTGAGGTGGCAGCAGCCTGTTCGCTTTCGGAAAACGCGGGTTGCTTCGTAGCGACGTTGAGCCGATTCCAGACGTTTATGCCGGCGATGTGAACGAGGAGCTGAGCGAGTTCTTCCTCGCTGTAATGCTTCGCCGCTTCGTCCCAGACTTCGTTGGAGACAGGGTCAGGCCTGTCGTTGATCCGCGTCGCGGCCTCCGTGAGCGCGAGTGCCGCCCGCTCGGCGTCGGTGAAGAACGGCGCGTCGCGCCACGCGGCGATGGAAAATATCCGGTCGTCCGGTTCGTCCATCTTCTTCAGCGCACGTGCGTGCATGCCGACGCAGACACTGCAGCCGTTTATCTGGCTCGCGCGCAGGTGAACCATTTCGAGCGTGGTGTGCGATAATCCTCCTTCATCTGACGCGCTTGTCAAATCCTGCAGCGCTTTCAACACCCCCGGGAATATCATGACTACATGCTTCATTCTTGCTTCCATTTTCCTTCTCCTTCCTTTTTGTTCGTCGTACTTTACGGGCTTTACACTGATGACGAGTGAGCGCGAACAATTTGGACAAGGAGGAGACGGGCAGGGGAATAAAATGTGCTGATGTCAGCGCTGTCGCCTGTCGCGAAGTAAAACCTTCAGCAAAAAGAGGTTTACGAAAGAGCTGCAGGCAGACCGTGTCTGATCGATTCCGGAGAAGTGCCTAATTGAGTATGTTCACATCGAGTGAGTCGCCGGTTACTCTGAGGTACGCCTTGACCGGATCGGTGCCGTCATTGCCGGTTTCATTCCCGCATCCGACGATGTAGATCAATTGTCCCGATGTGGTTATGGGTGCTCGATTTCCCGAAACGTACCCGGCTCCGTCCGGAATTGACGTACTTACAGAAAAGCTGCCGTTTCCATTGCCTGTATCGAGAGGAGTCAGCGTGAAGTTCTGGAAGTCCTGTCCACCTCCACCAAACGACGTGGGCTTGCGATAGAATTGTTGTGCCACTGCACCGAGGTTCTGCAAGTCGGCAACGACTTGATCCCGGTTCGAGGTTTGCGCATTGCTTTTGAAAAGAGTGACGCCGATGGTGATAGCGACCCCGACGATTATTGCCCCCAAGACTATCAGCAGAAGTTGCTGCGTTCCCATGTTTTGCTCCGTGATTCGTTGTCGGCTGAATTTCTACCGGAACAGATGTATCTGTCCGGTTTCCCGCGGGAGCTTATGCAAATGCAAAGCATCATCGGAAGAAAGTCAGAGTAAACTCAATCTTCCTTCAAGCTAAAAAACGAGTTAATTAAGGGCTGTGTCCGTGGTCACAAAGATCCCACCGGAGCACACGGAGCGAAGCTGTTGGTTTCTTGTATTGAGAAGGGGATGCCGCCGGTCGAATAACGCTTCAATGCCAGAGGGGAGGCACGGGTGGAGGCCGGAGTTGCCAGCTTGACATTCATCAAGTTGGTCTTTAAACTTCAGAAGTGCTTCCCATCAATTAACCCTTTCTTAATCAAGGCAAGGACGGTCAGTCAGATTCCAAGAGGCTTTTCTGATTAACCGTCACGCCGAACGGCATGACTTAAATTGCCGCTGGAGATACTCCATTTATCGTCCGCACCTCATGTCAACCGATACTGTTACTTCAACGAGTAAAGGAGGGTAAAAGATGAAGCTGAAGGATCTGGTCCTCACAGCAGTTATCGTTCCGCTGTGTTTTGCCGCGGCGGGATGTTCCACGGCAGGAATGTTTGTTTCGGGAAATCTCACCGACGTGCAGCTGCAGAGTGGAAATTACACGATTGTCGCACGCGGCGTCACGGGTGAAGCCAAGGCCGCATATTTATTCGGAGTTTCCGTCCCGATGGGCATGACGACAAACACTTTCGCGGTAGCGCGAGTCGACGGGACGGGGATGCTTTACAAAGAAGCGATGGACAATATGTGGAAAAACTTCGAGTCGGCGCACGGCCCGGCAGAAGGGAAGAGGCTTGCCCTGATCAATGTGCATTACGATACCGATGCGCTGAACCTGGTCATTTACACACAGCCCAAGGTTACCGTCAGAGCCGATGTAGTGGAGTTCACGGAATAGAGAACGGGCCGATGTAAACAGAACACGGATTTTACGGATGGAACGGATTCTCACGGATTGAAATAATAGGGGAAATGGTCCGTGGTAATCCGTCCGTCCCGTGCTATCCGCGTTCGAATATCCTGAGGAAATGGGACACGGATTTTACGGATATGACGGAACTTCACGGATTAGATTAACAACGAAAACCGTCTGTGGAAATCCGTCCGTCCCGTGCTATCCGCGTTCGAATATCACGAGGGAATGGGAGAGGAGTTTTACGGGTGGAATGGATCCTCACGGATCAAAACAATACCCGAAAGAATATCCGGCTCGAAGCTGACTCCCGCTAAGATTTTCCCAAACATCCGTTTTGCTTTATCGGCCTTTTCATAATTGCCACGTAGATTGGCGGCTTGGGTGCGATACGGCTGGAAGCTATTCGGACACGGGGTGTATCAGAAGCGAACAATCCAGTATCAATATCGCACACTTGATTTGACCGGTGCGCCGTGACGCGTGTTATCACAAGTTTTAGCGGTTGGCACGGACTTTGTTCTCTTAGAGGGTATGCAGACAGAAGATTACCAAAATATGTTTCCGAAAATGAGTGGAGTTGGCGAGTGAACGACGAGATGAGAGAAATACTGAGGAATGCCTGGGGGACGGAGATCATGAAAGGCGGTGGCGAACTGATTCTCGCTGTCGAAGACGAAGAGATGATAAGGGATTTCCTTCAGACCATCCTAGGGCAAAGCGGGTATAAGGTAATCCTGGCCGCGGACGGCATGGAAGGCTTTCAGACTTACACACAAAAGATGAAAGAAATAGATCTGGTGCTCCTGGATATGGGGCTTCCCGGCATGAGCGGGGAGGACGTCTTGTCCAACATTCTGTCCATGAATCCGAACGCAAAGGTGATCTCGACCAGCGGGTACATCGAGCCGGAGGTCAGGAAACATGCGCTTCAAAACCGGGCAGTCGACTACCTGCCGAAGCCGTATTCAATAGACGACCTTCTGCTGAAAGTCCACCGAAGTCTGTATACAGGATCCCGTCCAGCAATGCAAGACTACTGCCGCCTGGGGCGGTAGTAGTCCACAGCTGCTTGCCAAAGTGAGTCAATTCTAAAACAACAGGAAGCACCCGGTAAGGACTCCATGTCGATAATTTGCCATCCCGACAAACTCCACCAAGCGAATTTATTACGTAGAATCAGCGCGAATGCATTCAGAGTATCTACTCAAAATCGGCCACTTACCTGATCTATCATTCAGTTATTATAGCGCTTCCTTGCTCAGGTTTTCCGTGTTTCACTGACTGAGATTTCGCATCTCCTGGATCGGATTTCACACCTGCCGACCCGAGGCCAAAGCAGACCGGTCCAGGAATGACGGAGCATTTCCGGATCAACTTGCAAATATACCCCCCGCAGGATATACTTATTTATCTGAATTATTGTCGGGTTTCTCGGGAATTGATTGCGTAGTTCATCAAGAAAGGGTTAGCATTGGACGGCAACACCCCTGCGGAATCAAAGGGTCTTAATTCTTTGAAACAGACTGCAAACTCCTCACTGCGTGCAGTGCTCGGCGGTTTCTATGCGCAGTCCGATGTCAATGAGCTTGTAAGCGTTTGCCATTCCCTCGCACTCCCGTATGTCAGAAAGCGCCTCTCTACAGATGCCGTCCTGAAACGCACGCTGGATCTCAACACCTTCGACTTTGCCTTCGACTGCATCGCGGACCTGTTCGCGCTTGCTCAGTCCGGCGAGTTTCCCCATTTCCAGGCCTACTTCGCCGCTTATCCCGCGGAAAGGCTCAGCGATGAGGAACTGCTGTCCCATCTCCGACGGCTGGTCTTTTCACATGTAAACCAGGGGATGTTCCGGCTTTACAACGAGGTTGACCCTTCTCTCGGCAAGGTTATTCGCAACATCAAGCTCGCGGTCCAGCAGTTCGACAGCCTTGTCGTCGTCGAGAGGTTCGGAGAGCAGTGTCTCGCGCCCTCATCGGGTGATCGTCTCATTCATGAACGGAGTATGTCGCTCGACGAGCTGGAATCCGGGCTGAGGCGGTATTTGAAGGGGAGTGAGAACGTTCCGTTTATGTTGGGGAAGCTGGCCCTTTTTCTGCAGGAGCAGACGGACTGGTCTCGCGTGGTGACTCTCACCTCGGTGGCGATAGCTTTTCGCTCCATCTACGTTCGGCATCTTGAGTTGGCGGATTCGGGCAACATTCGTGATGACAAGATGGATTTGGCATATCTTTCGGCAACGATTCATGACTCGGTAGAGCAGATGAAAAAGAGGATGGGTGTGCAGTATTCGAGGAAGAAGAGGATTCGCCCGGGACTTCTCGAGACGTATCTTAATGTCGTTGAAAAAAGACTCAACCTGACTTTGTCAGGCGACGGTTCCGAAAAGGGGCTTCGTGAACTCCTTGCAGAACAGCTGCACGGAATGAGCGACGCAGAATACAGGTCCAAACACAGGAGCAGGTTGGAATACCTGTCCAGACTTACCGGGGAAGAAGTAGCCAGGAAATTGAATTCGAAATGATTTTTCAGCGAACTGCGTGATCTGGAAGGAATCTTAAGTAGTGAATCATATAGACGAACATATTCTGGAACTCCTCGCGCTGGGCGATCCGGATACGACAAAAAGAGAGCGGGAAATAAAAAAGCACCTGACTGAATGTCGAGGATGCATGGATCTTTTTGTCCAAATCAAATCTTATTATGATGAAGTCGAGCTGGGGGGGAAGCCCGCTCCTTTGCCCATCGCTTCCATGGCACAACGGTCTCTCGTCAGGAAACGAAACGAGCTGGAGCCTTACTTCGCCCTGCCTGAAACCGGGATGGTCTCATACACTGAAATCAAGATGCCTACTCTGTGGCGTCGAGCTAATGCTTTCCGGCGCGAACATCCAATTACCAGCTCATCCATCGCGATGGCAATCCTCGCGCTGGTGGCCGTGTCGCTGAGCTTCCTCTGGCCCCGCCAGAGCGTCCCGGGATATTACTACTACAACACGTCGGCAAATCAGCTGGATGTCTACAGCAATTCCAATAAGCTCCTCTGGTCTCTGCCTGCGATAGATATAGGCAATGATGAACAATATGAGATTTCGTGTGCGGCCCACAAGACCATCATTGCGGATCTTGACAACAACGGACAAACGGATGTCTTTACTACGGTCCCGCTCCGGAACCAAAATCAACCGTCCCCTCTTACTGTCTACAATGCGGAAGGCAAACTTGTCAAAACCGTGGATTTCGGCTCCGGCGACATATCATTCCGGGGAGAGCGTTATTATACGCCGTTTGGCGCGAACTTCCTGATAAGCGAGAAGATGCCCGGAGGATCGAAGAACTTGTTTGTATATGCCGACAACGGCCGTTCCCCGGCCTTTCTGGCGCGGTACGACGACAACCTGAAACTGGTCGGCAAGTACTGGCATTACGGAGATTTTGCACCATACCTTGCAGGACCTTACCACGACGGTGTCCGGGATATTGTTATTGCCGGAGAGAACGACCTTCATGAAATGTCGGGAGGCAAATTTGATTTTGTCGCACTGCTCGATCCCACAAAGATAGTCGGCAACAGAGAGTGCAGCGCGACTCCCGGCTTCGGTTTTCGACCTTCTGACGCCGAGATTTATTACATTAAACTTCCGCGTTCGAGCCTGGAAAGGGCCGGGGGAATCGGCGGGAAAGCAACAGTGATTGACAAGGGAACGGACAGTCTTCTCTACGTGGAGGTGAAGTCTTCGGAGGACAATCTGATTACCGGCTTCTGGGGATTCGATTTCTTCTTCTCCACAAAGGACATGTCCGTACTCGAGGTGAAATACACTAGTCCCACACCCGAGACGTTCAATATGTTCAAGAAAGAGGGAAAGATCACAGGGACTTTCGATGATGCCTACCTCCAAAACCTCAAGAACGGTGTAAGGTACTGGAACGGGAAGACGTGGGTGAAAAGGCCTACCCGAATCATACACAATTCAGAGGAGTGACGGAAAGCTGCACTCGACAGGCCGCTGTACAATGTCCTGTGAACAGGCGGTACCCGCGCTGCGCGAAGGTACTTGCCAGGTTCCCGGCTGTTGATTTCGATGGAACCCTTCGGCACTGAAAATCAGACTCAATTTTAACCATTCTTCATGTAAGCCCTCGAGCGGAATATTTCTTTTCTTTCCGCAATCGGATTCTTTGTCCCGAAGTGACAACTTCACAACTTGGCCACCATTCTCATTCTCAAGTCGACTCATTGAAAGTTACCATAGTTTCGTCCCTTGGGAGTTGCTGAGAATATTTTTCAGCAGATTACCCCCCATGCAATGAACAAAGAAGAGGGGGAAAGGTAATATCAGGTCGTGGACACCTGGTTGGATTGCCAGGTCGTAGCGACCAGATCAATGCCTTCCCCGTGAAGTTTAATTTTGCAGGCTGCGCTCAGGGTAGAGGTTTTGTGGAGCGTCAGCAGCTAGCGGCCGGTCCGGCTCCTGCTTCTCGTCCGATGGGGGTAACGGGAAACGGGTAATGCCGCCGGCCGATCCATTTCATCCCGCCTTCTGCGCTAAACTTGTGATTGCGAGAGGGTAAATCCATGGCGCGGCAATCTTATTGAAGAGGGAACTTTGAGCGTCGACCGTTCGAAATCGGACGCCACTGTTCTAAAGCGGACAGTCATTCTTCGCTTAAGTGCCGAATTGAGTCCTTTTCGGGGTATTTTGACGGCATAATCCTTGTCCCCTTGATTCATGTCAGGCGACATCGGGCGCAATGCAAAGCGGCCTTCCCGACAAAGCGCGCATGTTCGTATCATTTTCCGTGATAGCTTCGACTGATGTGCAAACAATCAAAGCCCCGGAGGCAAATCCGGTGGAATCACTGAGGTATGACTGAAGCAGTGATGGAATCGGTAGGGAACGAATGAAGTAGTCCGATAACAAAAGCTTTTCAATGATCAAGGGAGCAAAGTCGTGCTTATCAATTATCTGAAGACTGCCGTCAGAAATCTCGTCCGGTTCAGGATCTATTCGGCCATCAACATCGTCGGACTGGCGGTTGGGACCGCTGCATGTCTTCTGATATTCATGTACGTGCGGAACGATTTGAGCTTTGACAAGTTCAACAGGAATTACAGCCGAATCTACAGAGTCGATCAGGTGTTTACTCAGAACGGAAAGGTAGAACCATGGTCGCTGACTCCTACGGGGTATGCAAACGCTTTTCCGAATGAATTTCCGGGTGTGAAAACGGTCCGGCTTAAGCAGGGGCTGGGTAATATAGTAGTAACATACAACGGCAGAATGTTTACACTCGACGACTTCTGCCTGGCGGATTCGAGCTTCTTCGATGTATTCACGTTTCCCCTGATCGAGGGCAATCCGAAGACGGCTCTCTCCGAACCGTTCTCGGCTGTGATCACGCAGGAGGAGGCGCGGAAGATCTTCGGCAGCGAGGATCCCATGGGAAAGCTCGTCAGAGTCGATAATCTTTTCGACTTCAAGATAGCCGGCGTGGCGAAGGATCCGCCTCATAATTCGTCCATACAGTTCAGCCTCCTCGCCTCATTCATAAGCCTGAAGGATATTTTCCATTCGAGATCCTCGGAATTGTTGAATGATTTCGGTTCATCGGACTACTATACTTTCCTCCTTCTTCCAGGAGGGATGCGGATAGAAGAGATCCGCAACAATCTTCATTCTCTGCTCCTCAAATATCGGGGGGCCGATCTCAGCAAGGGTGAACGACTCGTTATCCAGCCTTTCAGCGATATTCATTTCGACCGGACCTATCTTTTCGATTTTCCCAACAAAGGCGACATCCAATACGATTACATCCTCTCAGGGATTGCTCTCTTCATTCTTCTGATTGCCTGCATCAACTTCATCAACATTTCAACCGCGCGCTCGTCGACCCGCGCCAGGGAGATCGGGATCAGGAAGGTCCTCGGCTCGAGCCGGGCCGGACTTATCAGGCAATTCATTTTTGAGTTCGCGATGCTGGCACTGCTTTCTCTTGTCCTTGCACTCGTTCTTGCGGAGCTGTTTTTGCCGGGCTTCAACTCCCTGGCAAATTCGCATCTTTCGGTAAGGCTCTTGAGTGATCCTGAAACGATTCTAACCTTCGCCGCAATCTGGATATTGGTAGTCTTCTCGGCCTGCGCTTACCCATCTTTTTATCTGTCGTCTTTTGTGCCGGCGCTAACCATGAAGGGAGGAAAGACATCGGGAGGCAGAGCCGGTATTACGCGTAAGTCGCTTATCGTTTTTCAGTTTTCAATCTCTGTTTTTCTGATAGTCGCCACAATTGTGATGTGGTCTCAATACCGTTTCCTTAAAGCGCACAAGCTCGGTTTCAACGCGCACGAAGTGGTCTTCCTCCCCCTGAACACGGAAGTGAACTCCTCTTATGATGCTTTCAAATCACAGCTGCTGCAGGGACCGGGAGTAATCACTGTGACAAGATCGAACTGGATTCCCGGTCATCCCCAGGATATCGAAAGCTATTACTGGACCGGCAAAACCGGACGGCAGTCGGGGAGCTTTTATACGTCAATCGTCGACCCGGACTACGCAATTGCGCTCGGGCTCAAGTTTGCCGCGGGAAGAAACTTCTCATGGAATATGCCGACAGATTGGAAGGAGAGCATAATCCTGAACGAGACAGCCGCGAGAATGATGGGATGGACCCCCGAGGAAGCCATCGGAAAATCAGTAACGACGTACTACCACCCGAAAGGGCACGTAATCGGAGTGATCAGGGACTTCAATTTCCAATCCCTTCAACAAGGGATACAGCCCGTAGCTATGATGATCGATTCATCCGTAAACTATTACCACACTCTTGCACTGAAGCTCTCTTCGCGGGACATTCCGGGCACGATCGCATATCTGCGCTCGACATGGAAGATGTTCTCACCCGATCTTCCGTTCGACTACAAATTCCTCGACCAGAGTTTCGAGGGGCTCTATTTGTCCGAGCAGCGGCTGAGCAGAGTATTCGGAGCATTCTCACTGCTGTCCGTTGTGATTGCGTGCCTCGGCCTCTTCGGGCTTTCTTCGTATTCCGCACAGGCCCGCATGAAAGAGATGGGAATCCGCAAGGTGGTGGGTGCGTCCGCATCGCAGATCGTAGGGCTGGCAGTCGGCGATTTCGTGAAATTTGTGGCGATCGCGAATGTCATAGCCTGGCCGCTGGCTTACTATGCAATGCAGAGATGGCTTCGGAACTTCGCTTACAGAATCGACATGGCACCGTGGATATTCCTGCTGGCCGGAGGATTGGCGCTGGCGATAGCGATGGCGACGGTGAGCGTGCACGCGATCAAGGCCGCCGCGGCAAACCCGGTGGATGCACTGCACTATGAATAGTATTGCCGAAATTCCGCCGAGCAGTTTCAATTAGCGTAGGTAATAAAGATCGAAAATTCGCAATTCCGTCGTGCGCTGCGAAAGAACGCAGCAAAAAGTTTAGGGCGACTCACCGGTGGGTGCGGTTGTTGACTTCAGCAATTAGTGAGTTCTCGTCGGGTGTGCCCATATGGGCTCAGTCTGGGGTGAGACATGATTTGAATTTGGAATTTGTATCGGTATCAGCTATTGTTACGGAAATCAAAGCGGCCGCTGGTAGTTGAACTGCGGCGACATGTCAAAATCCCCAAAGGAGAGTCGATATGGAAGATAATCAAGTCGTAGCACCTGAACCTCCTTCTCGAGCTCATCAGATATTCATGGGGCCGGACGGCATCCGCGCCGGCTGGAGCATCGGGATATTCGTAATAATTCTCGCCGTTCTTTCGATCGCCCTGATGACACCGGTGAGGCTTTTTCTCCATGGAACACGTCCTCCTGCGGGCGGCCTGGGCCCGATTCCGATGGGAGTAATGGAGTTTCTGCTGTTCGTCGCACTATTAGGTGCATCGATAATCATGACCCGGATTGAACACAAGCCGGTTATTTACTATGGACTCGAAGGCACCCGCCGAATTCCACACTTCTTCTACGGGCTACTTTTCGGTTTCCTGGCGCTGTCCGCGCTCGTTGGGGCGATGCTGCTGTTCGGCTTCCTCCGCTTTGACGGTATGCAGATTTTCGGATGGCGCGCCGTCAAGTATGCCCTGGCGTGGGGCGGTGTCTTTCTGCTTGTCGGTCTGTACGAGGAATACCTGATGAGAGGTTACGTCCTTGCAACGCTGGCGCGCGGAATTGGATTCTGGTGGGGCGCCATCATCCTGTCCGTCGCTTTCGGGAGCATGCATCTCTCCAACGCGGGTGAATCGCCGGTCGGAATTTTTTCGGCGGGGGCGATCGGACTGGTATTCTGTGTCAGCCTCTGGTATTTGAAGAGTCTCTGGTGGGCGATAGGATTCCACGCCGGCTGGGATTGGGCGCAGTCGTATTTCTGGGGAACCGCCGACAGCGGATTGGTATCCAAGGGGCACCTGCTGGGCGTCCAGCCTCAGGGAAACATACTGTGGAGCGGCGGAACAACGGGCCCCGAAGGAAGCCTGCTGGTCGTGGTGGTCATTGTGGCTGTCGTTCTGCTCATGTGGATTGTCTGGCGCAACAAGAGGACTGTCGCACCTCCGGCCGAGGCTGCTCAACCCTGACCCTCGCCCGGAAGGGAGTTGAGGGCAATTCCACGATTTCCGCGATTGACGATCCTGCCGGTTGGTTCGCCGATTGACTTGACGCCGCAAGCGGGCTAGATTCTGTAAACAGCAGTGGGTAGGTGACGGTGAAGTGTTTGTTCTTATCGGCTTTTCTATTACTGAGCCCGGCGATGGTGCCGGCTCAACAGCAGGGTTGCATCACGGTCGAAGGGAAGGTCACGGAAAGGGGTACAGGGGAGCCGCTCGAGGGTGTCAATATTTTCCTGGCGAATACGACGTTGGGCACCGTCAGCGACAAGGATGGAAAGTTCTCAATTACAAACATTCCTTTCGGCCCTTATGAGGTCGTATTCAGTCTTGTCGGATACGAAACCGTTGATAAATCTTTTCGGTCTTACAGGCAGGCGAGCTTCCATTACGATATTTCGCTGGAAGCCAAAGAAGTCAATCTGAAAGGAGTGACTGTAATCGGGACGGTTCCGGAGGAGTGGCGAAAAGACCTGAAGATGTTCACCGCAGTTTTCATCGGGCAGACCGACAACTCGAGCGAGACGAGGATTCTGAACCCGGAGGTCCTTGAATTCACAAGGGATCCCAACACTGATGTTTTGAAAGCATATTCCGACAGCTTGATAAAAGTGGAGAATGATGCCCTGGGATATATGCTCTACATAACCCTGGACTCGCTTGTATACGATGCCCGCGGAGAAGGATTGATTTACCTGTTCTATGCCAGGTTTACCGAGCTTCCCCCGTCTGGAAAGGGACAAGAGGAGAAGTGGGAAGAGAACAGACGGAAAACATACCTTCGTTCGTCGAGGCACTTCTTCTATGCGCTCGTCCATCACCAGTTGGACAGAGACAATTATTCTCTCATAACCGGTTCATCAGTCATGGGCATGTCCTCAGGGTTCAGTGAAAGGATCAATCCCGACCGACTAGATGTGACCACGGACGTCGACTCGTCAATATTCACATTCAGGTTCAGCGGAGTTCTCGGGATCAAGCCATTCCTGGGCTCGTCAAGTTACCTCGATTTCCACTTTCCTTCGATATCCGTAGACAAGTATGGCAACGTGCTCGGGTTTGACTTTTCAGTGTGGACCTACGGCTACTGGGCAAATCTGCGCATCGCCGATTTGCTGCCGCAGAACTACATTTACAAAGAGAAGTAGCTTTCAAGCAGGGGCGAAGTAAGAGGTCGGAGGCCGGAGGGCAGAAGTCAGAGGTCAGGAGGGGTGGTATTAATGAGGAGTGCGCGCAATTCGCTACGGAGTGAAGTCCTTCCAGCTGTTTAGTTCCAACGACGGATTCGACACATAGAGAAAGGCATCGGGGCTTTCTTCGAAGACAGCGTAAATGGGCCTGGCCTTCTGTATTCCAAGATGGCTGTATTTCTCCGGTTTCTTCGTAATGAGTTCGCGTCGGACGTAAGTCTCGTTGGGCTGCCATTCGATTCTCCCTCTCGTATCGAGCACGGGGAACCAGGCGAGTCCTTTGTGCGCTCTTACTTTGTCGTACTCGAATGCGTATTCACGATCGCACCAGGCACCGAATGTGAGCGGCTCGTTCGGATCCGCACTCACCGTCGCATGCGCCCAGTCGGGAGGAACGATCACCACTTCGCCGGGACCAGCTTCGACGGCAAAGCACCTGCCCGGATCGTCATCGGCGGTCTCCTGCATGTAAACGATGGCTATGCCGGACCAGATCTCGTAGATCTCCGGAGGAGCCAGCTTGCTGCCCCGGACTCTTTTGTGTATGTGTCCCTGGCTGCGCACCGGCTCGCTTCCCAGCCTGCCGGCGGCATATGTGACGACACCAAACAGGAGGTTCCGCTCCTTCAGTAGTGAACGGTGCTCTTCCTTGCCGACGTCCATTGCGATTGCGTAGACCGGGTCCGGCCCGGAACAATTCGGATCGAGGAGACTTCGTCTGATCGAATCGAGCGAGCGGTGCTCCACATTCGGTCCGAACACTCCTTTGCCGTAAGTGAATCCCAGCGGCCGGGCAACAGGCTCTATATCAATTCCGGGATTGAAATACATGTTTAATCAAATCTCCACAAATCGATGAACAGGCGTCAGTTTTCGTTCCTCACGTAGGCCTTTATGGTCGCGCACTCTTTACCCTCGCTGGTCCCGTGAGGTTCGATGATATATTCGCCAACAGAGGCCGGTATGATAAATGTCTCGGCATAATGAACGACAAACGGGGCGAACCTGCCGGAAGGACTTTTGACGATTGCTTCTTCGCCTTCAACGAGGTTGAGCACGTTGACGCTTCCGTAAGTCGTGTGTCGAACCGGCTTGCTGAACCAGTGTCTCCTGGTCTCAATGAATTCGAGCTCGTGCAGACCGGTGCGCTCCTCCTTCCAGCCGTCGCCCTTACAAACTACCTCGAATCGGTTGACCAGATTTTTCCTGGTCCAGTCGGTGGTGCGGCTCCACTGAATCACGTTCTTCCCGTGTTCGATGTTGATAGGGCGGGGTCTCCCGTCGAGGCCCAGCCGACCCCAGTCCCAGAGCTTAAAGGTGAATATGTACGGGGTTGCGCTTATCTCCAGCACCATGCTGTCCTTCCCGGAGCAGTGGATCGTACCGGCAGGAATCAGGTAGTGGTCGTGCTTTTTTGCGGGCCATGTCTGCACATGTTTTTCAGCTTCGAAAGTCCGGCCGTCATTCTGAGCGGCTTCGAGCTCGGCAAGCATCTTCTCCCGGTCCACGTCCTCTCTCAGGCCGAGATAGACGACGGAGCCCGGCCGGGCATCCATCATGTAGTAGCTTTCGTCCTGCGTATACTGGACCCCGAATTTCTCGCGGATGTACGACGTTAGAGGGTGCACCTGGAGACTGAGGTTCCCGCCGTCGAAAGTATCCAGGTAATCGAACCGGATTGGAAACTCCTCGCCGAATCTCTTGTATACATGATCGCCGAGGAGACTCTCCGCATCGTGAAATACAAGATTTATGGAAGGTAACTCCACGACCGCGTCCCCGAATTTGAGGAGAAGGCTGTTCTCTTCCGGCACACAGTTGAAACACCATGCGTAGTTATCCGAGTCCCGATCGAGACCGAGATGCTCCTTCATCCACTGTCCGCCCCAGGGCCCGGGATCGAAAAATGGGACGACGCTGAACGGCCGTTCAAGCGTCTGTGACAAGCCCTCGGTCACGGCTTTGCCTGAAACCATCTTCGGATTGTTCCTGTCGTTAGTATCGAGGACAAAGTCCCATTTCGGCATCAATTTCTTTTTCAGCCTGTCGCAGACCCTCCAGTCCACGAAGTAACCTTGTTTGTAGAGAAGGGCCCAGTCTTCGGTATCGCGGTTTTTCACGCCGAGGTTGTCGACAAGATGGTCTCTCATCCGCAGCTGGATTTCCCACCTGGCCATATCTGCGTAAACAAGAAGGTCGTAATGCTGGGCCACGTACGATGCGCCGGTCCCGACGACTAAAACCACTCCCTCCGAGATCAGTTCGATGCCTTTGCGTGCGTGGCCCACCCACTCCGGGTCGAAGTACGAATCGATCTCGAGATCGGTCATGAATCCGAATACCCGATCGTCGGTGACGTACTGGTGGACCATTTCGTTAATCTTTTCCTCAGGCCACATACATGCCTTTGTTGAGATCATAAGATCGGGCTTGATCAAGTTCCTAAGGTTCGATGTAATGTTGTCTTCGATTACGCCCGGGTAGTACTCGACGACAACAACTTTCTTGCCGCTCCGAATATTTAACAAGCTTGCGACAATCCGTGAGGAAATTTGTTCCCAGCCCTCGGCAACAGGGAAGTCACCCGCGACCTCGACAATCGGGCATTTATTGAAGTTATTCATGGTTAGGCGAACGCCGTATCACTTTTTTGGTCAAGAATTATTGGTTGAGTAGATAGCCGACTCCGAGGAGTGCCGCATAATCCATCTGTTTTGCCGGCACGATACTGACTTTTCCCCATGGTGTCCAGGCGTGGTTGTGAACTCTCGAGGAAACCTCCTTGAGAATTGTCGTCCCACTCCGCATGATGCCGCCGCCTATTATCACGAGTTCGGGATCATAGGCATGGATGAGGTTAGTGACGCACGCGCTCCACGCATCAATGCTGTGCGCGACAAGCTCTTCTGCAACCCTGTCTCCCTTTTCGGCAGAGTCGAAGACCGTTTTGTAATCGATCGTCTGCGACTTCGATAGGAGGCTCGACTTGAACAGCGGGTTTCGTGCTGCCAGGTCCGGGAGCCGCCAGGATGACGCTTCCGACTCCGCGCAGCCGATGTTGCCGCAATTGCACGCAACGCCCAGGTAGTTGATCGTGAAGTGACCCGGCAGGATCCCTGCCTGGAAGTGTTTGCCGCGGAGGACCTTTCCTTCGACGACGGCAGCGCCGCCGATGCCGGTGCCGAGGGTGACCATCACGAGATTGTCGCATCCTTCTCCGGCTCCGTACTGCCATTCACCGATTATCGCCGCCCGCGCATCGTTTTCCAGCACCAGCGGCAGATTCCACGTCTTTTTCGCCCATCCCTTGAAATCAAATCCAACCGCGTCAGAATATTTCTCGTTCACGGAGAGGAGCTTCATCTCTTTCGAGTCGACGATTCCCGGAATCGATATCCCGACCCCGGCGACTTCATTAACCTCGGTCCCGGATTTTCGGAGAAGGGAAGAGATCTCGGCTTCGGCGGCGAGAAGTCTCTGCGTGAGATTCTCCCCGGAGAGAGCGTCGATGATGCTGTCGGCGAGAATGTTGCCGCCTTCGGTGATTCCGATTTTTATCCTCGTACCGCCGAGGTCCAGAGCGATTGCCCTCGAGGTCATATGTGCACCTCCACCAGCGTTGGCGTTCCGTCGACGTCGAGGAGCCTCGCGGAGAAGCCGTGCCGCTCAATTTCTTCGTAGTTGTGACCGGCATCGGAATGCCAGCAAGCCCCGACGGTCATCGGTATGTTTCCGATGTTCGCGAGCCTGTGCGCGGTGTTTCCGGGTATATGGTGAAGGCTTCCCGGAAAGATTCTCTCCGCCCACGTATTTCGATTTGTGTCCATTAGGATAAGCATTCCTTCACCGTTTATTCCCCAATAGAACTCGTCCCTTTCCGGGTTTGCATGAAAGTGGCCGCGCGTCATGAAATATTCGCCGCCCACTTTGCCCGGCTGGAGAGCTGTGTTCCCGAAAAAGAGTCCGCCCGGCGTACCTTCACTCACCGGCAAATGAGCCTGAACCGAGTAAACGAGCGTCTCCGGGTCGAGCAGGGCAAGAGCGGAGTCGTCCGCGAACACGCCTTTCAAATTCTTCAGCCGTTTTTCACTTTGTGTAATTCCGGCACCGCCGAGCAGACCGGTATCGTGCTCAAAGCCGAGCGAGGGATTCAGGATCATGAGATGATTGCCGCTCATATCGAAGGCCGCCTTATCATAACGAAAGGATTGTCTATGTGTTCTTTCTTCCCGCTGATCAGCATCCGCACAATCGATTTGCCCATCTGAGAGAAATCCGTCGAGATAGTCGCGATCCCACCGTCTATCACTTCCTTGAGCGGCGATTCATTGTACGATATAACGCCGATATCGGTGCCCAGTTTTATGCCTGCACGGGCGGAATTCTTCACGAGGGCGACGAGGTCGCGGTCGTCAACGACGATATACAT
>JBJKPN010000195.1:0-24441 GCA_046706365.1 Candidatus Kryptoniota bacterium
TCTTTCACTATTGCCAGAGAAGTTATCGTCAGGGTGATCACCATAAGAACCATCACGAGAACGGCCGGGACCATAAAATTGACACTCTTCAAATCCGGGTTGTACCATGCCCGAGTCTGCGCAACCACCTGCGGAAGGTCGTCGGGACTCTTTATAATATTGTAACTCTCGGCACGCTTGACCAGTATGTTTCGCGCATATCCGAGCGCTATGGCGCTCGCATAGCTGAGCCCTATTCCGCTTGTATTCGAGTCGGAGCCGTCCGCTATAACTGCAAGCTGGGGCGTGCGTCCTGCCAGTATGTCGCGCCCGAAATGAACCGGTACGACAATGGCCATCCCTGCCTCCCCGCTCTTCAGATAGTGATCGATTTCGTTGATGTCGTCGATGTAGGCTACAGTAGTGAAGTAGCCGGAGCTGGTGTAATGGGAAATCAACTCCCGGCTCTCTTTAGTGTTATCCAGATCGCAAATAACGATCGGGATATTCTTTACATCGACAGTGGCGGCATATCCGAGAAGTATGAGCTGAAGGACCGGTGCAATGAAAAGCATCCCGAACATTCTCTTGTCACGTCTCAGCTGGAGGAATTCCTTTTTCACAACTCGCAATATCCGTTTCATTTCAGAATCCCTTCCTGCTCAGTCTGATCGACGCAAATGCCGGCACCACCACCGCAAAAATCGCCAGCGGATAGAGCTGCGCATAAATATCGATGAATCCCGATCCTTTCAGCATGATCGCCCGAAGCGCAGACAGGAAATATCTCCCCGGCAGAAGGTAAGTAACCAGCTGGAGCGGAAGTGCCATGCTGTTGATCGGGAAGACGAAACCCGAAAGGATGAAAGTAGGGAGTATCGAGAGGAGGCTCGCGACGAGGAAAGCCATCTGCTGCGAGTTGGTGAAAGTAGAGATCAGTATACCTATGCCTAAAGTTCCAATCAGGAAAATCACTATCGTAATCGCAAGGAGCAATATGCTTCCTTTGATTGTAACGTCGAAGAGGACGAAGCTCGCACTAATGACAAGAACTGCCGCTGCCAGAGACAGTACGAAGTACAACGTGGTCTTGCCCAGGATTATCTCGAGCGATGTGGTCGGAGCCATACTGATATGCTCCAGGGTTCCCCTTTCCTTTTCCCGAACGACAGAAATGGCAGGAGTGACGATGCTGAGAATCATGAGTATGAAGCCAATCAGGCCCGGAACAAGAAACTTCGCGCTTTTCAGCTCAGGGTTGTAATACACTCTGGGCCGGTAGTCAATTCCCGCAGAGGCAAGATGTATCCCGCGGCTGTCCAGATACTTGGCTGTCAGGTCGGCGGAATAACTCTGAAGAACGCCGTCGATGTAGCCCATTATGATAGTAGCAGTATTCGAATTCGCCCCATCAAGAAGTACCTGCACGTCGACCTTCCGCCCGAGAAGTATCTCCTTTGCGTAGTCGCGCGGAATCACCAGCACCGCCTTCGCTTTTCCGTCCTGGATAAACTTATCGATTGCGGGTTCGTTCGGAACAGCCCCGGCGTAGTGGAAATACTCGGTACTGAAGAACTTCTGCTGCAATTCTCTGCTTTGCATTGTCATCGACTCGTCGAGAACTCCCAGCTCTACATGCTTGACATCGAAATTCAAGGCATAGCCGTACAGCAAAAGCATAAGAGTCGGGACAAGGATGATGGCAGAAAGGGAGAGCTTGTCCCGTTTGAGTTGACGGAATTCCTTAAGATAAATCGTCAGGATATTCTCAAACATCGGGCTCGCTTCCCTTCGGGCGCGTCTCCTTCACGAAGATGTCTTCAAGTGTCGGAGCAGCTTTGATGATCCTGAAACCGACAATGCCTTTCTTTGTCAAAGCATGCGTCAGCAGTTTCTCCGGCTCTGCGGCTTCGGCGTAGACGTGCACGTTGTTGCCGTATATGGCCGAATCGGAAATAAAGGGCTCCTCCTCGAGCGTGTTGAACACCTTGAGCGGATCGGCCGTTTCAATTTCGAACAGCGGCAGGTTCGAAAACTGCCTGCGGATACCTTCCGGCGATCCGTTGACGACGATCTTTCCAAGGTGCATCATGATGATATTCTCGCAAAACTCCGCCTCCTCGAGATGGTGCGTAGTTACAATGATGGTCGCACCTTCTGCGGACAGCTGTCCGATAAGCTGCCAGAATTTGTCGCGGACGACAGGGTCCACGCCGCTTGTCGGCTCGTCGAGGAATACGATCCTCGGGTGGTGCAACACCGCGCACCCTAAAGCCAGCCGCTGTCGCCATCCCAACGGAAGGTCGCTGGTCAGCAGGTTCTCCCTTCCTTTGAGGTCCGCGACTTCAACCACCCAGGCAAACCTGTCTTTCAACTCGTTGTTGCTCAGGCCGTAGACGCCGCCGTAGAATTCTATATTCTCTCTGACTGTGAGGTCGCTGTACAGTGAGAATTTCTGGGACATGTACCCTATATTTTCCCGCACCTTCTCGGGATGTTTCGCGACGTCGAACCCCGCGACTTCGACCTCCCCGGAAGTGGGCTTCGTCAGCCCGCACAACATCTTGATGGTTGTGGACTTCCCTGCACCGTTGGCACCTATGAAGCCTACCGTCTTTCCCTCTTCGATATCAAACGAAATCGAATCGACGGCGGTGAAAGTGCCGAACTTCTTCGTAAGATTATGTGCTCTTATCGCTAAAGGCATTCTTCTGATTTCGAATTTCGGATTGCGGATTGCGAATCGTATGTCTTCATCTGAATATTTCCATGATTTCGAATTAAGAACTCCACCGTTGGATTTACTATTGTCGACTTTCGGGAAGAAATCTGCACTATGGATCTCATGAAGCTAGTTGTTCCCGGGTAAATCCGACATTCGACGTCCGAAATCCGATATATCACAGCTCTCCCGTTGCCTTTTCGAGATTGATCCTTGCAATCTCGAGGTCCGTAAGGGCCTGCGAGTAACTCAGCTTCGCCTGAAGCAGGGCAACTTCTGAATCCATGAGATCTGTATTTGTTACCAGCCCCACTTTGAACTTCTGGTCGGAAATCCTGTAGCTCTCCTCCGCATCTTTAACGGTCGTTTCCGCGACGCCGATCTTATCCTTCGCCTGCTTGAAATTCAGGTAGCTCTGTGTGACGTCGAGGTAAACGGCATCGGCAGTCTGCTGCTCCGCCAGGTTCGCCTGCTCGCGCTGTGCGGTCGCCTCGTCGATCTTCGATTGGGTCTGTCCCCAGTTCCAGATCGGAAGGCTGACTACAAGACTTGCATCCCAGGTACTCTTGAAAATATCCTGAGTTGGGAAAATTCTTGTATTGGGACGCTGGTAATAAAAGTTTCCGACTACTGAAATCTGAGGAAGGTACGCTCCCCAGGCCGCAGAAGCCATCGCAGTCGCAGCCTTCGCTTTCAGCTTGAGCGACTGCAGCTCGCTCCGGTGATCGAGTGCATCTTTCAGCAGCTGACTCAAATCCGGCACGGTGGTGTCCCCCGCCTGGGGAACAGACTTTATTTCATACGTGGTGTTGAGGGGAACGCCCAGGACGTTGTTCAACGCGACTTCGGCAAGCTGCAGGTTGTTCTCGGCATTCAGCAGCATGAGCCGGCTGTTCGAAAGCTGGACTTTCGCACTGAGCACGTCGCTCTGAGTCAGCATTCCCTGGGCAAGCATGTTCTCCGCCTGCTGGTAGTGCGACTGAGTGCGGTCCAGATTTTCCTTCATGACCTCCCTCGCCTGCATCGCATTATAGACGTTCCAGTATGATGTGGCAATCTGCACTTCGAGATTTGATCTGTCCGTCCTCGTGTCGTACTTCGAAGCCTCTTCATTGTCCTTCGCGGCCTTCGAAGCATTCAGCAGCTGAAAACCCGTGAACAGCGGCTGCTGGACCGTCAGTTCGAGATTGTAGTCGTTATATACGTTCTGCGATATCTGAAATGTATTTCCGAATCCGGGTATACTTACCGGCAGAACCAACAATGATGGCGGAATGGTCGACAGCCGCGTGTACCTCCCCTGGAACGAGAGATTCGCCCACCTGTTCGCGTCGACTTCATGATACTTCGCCATGGCAGATACTGCGCTCAGCTCTGAAATCTTGAGGGCCTTCGAATTCTCCAGACCGATTTTCACCGCCTCATGAAGCGTGAGCGGCGTCTGCGCAGTCGCTGTGACCGCAATCCCAACCATTGCCAACATTATCATTATCTTCTGCACGTTCAGTTTCCTCCTTTAGCTCTTTATCAGACTTGCAAAAATATTATCTAAAGACGCACTGATTTCCTTCAGTTCCGCCTTGTCATCCACTTTCTCCCTCACCGCTTCCAGCACATCTCCCGCACGATTCAACGACGATCGCTCAACGAGGAAGCTTATTCTGTCGCCGAGGACTACAAGGTTTTCGGCAAAATCGAAACCCGAGACTACTGCGAAGGCATTTCTCAGGTTCTTTGAATGAATCTCGAAGACATGGAGCGACATCTCGTTTATCAATGCCGGAACACTATTGTAGCGCAGCAGCTTTCCCCCGCTGAAGAGAGCGACTTTGTTGCACCTCTCCGCCTCGTTCAGGTAGGGAGTTGCAACAAGAATCGTCATTTGCTCCCTGAGAAAGGAGGCAAGTATCAGCCAGAGTTCTCTTCTCGACACCGGATCCACTCCGGTAGTGGGTTCATCCAGGATAAGAACCTTCGGCTGGTGAAGAACCGCGCAACAAATTCCAAGCTTCTGCCTCATCCCGCCGGAAAGCTGATCGGCAAGGCGCGTCTTGAACTCAGTGAGCCTTGCAAATTCCAGCAGACGTTCCCCCCTCTTTTCCCAGTCTCTTACCTTCCTGATCTTTCCGAAAAACTCCATGTTCTCCCAGACGGTAAGGTCGCCGTACGCCTGGCTAACCTGGGAGAGGTAGCCGATTTCTTCCTTCAGCTCACGTCGATTGTCGCGGAAAGTCTTCCCGTTCACAGTGACAGTTCCACTCGTCGGCTCCAGCGCGCCCGCCACCATCCGAAGAAACGTCGTCTTGCCTGCACCGTCCGGTCCGATGATTCCGACAAGCTCTCCCTCTTCCACAGTCATTGAAACATTGTCGACCGCAGTCAAATCGCCGTATTTTTTTGTAAGATTTGTGGCTTCTATTATCATTTTTCTGCTTTAGTCATTCAGCTGTTCACGAGCGAGAAAGCCGACGACTGCCTGCTATTCAGTGTAAATCGTTGCGTCTGCCGGCAAGCCCGCTTTGAGATATCCGTCGGGGTTTGCGATCGCAAGTTTGACCGCGAAGACAAGTTTGATCCTGTCCTGCTTGGTCTCGACATTCTTCGGCGTAAACTCGGCAGTCGGAGAAATGTATATGACTTTCCCGTCGAACGGGTGATCGGGCATCCCGTCCAGCACGACCCTGGCCTTGTTGTTCAACCTGATCCTGGCGAGTTCTACTTCGTTTATGTACACCGTCATTTTCATCGTCTTCAGGTTGGCAATCGTATATAGAGGAGTGCCGATGTTGGCGAAATCGCCCGGCTCCTGTAGTTTGTCCAACACCGTTCCCGTGAATGGCGCGGTCACGTACGAATGGTCGAACGCAATCGTGGCGTTGTCGAGAGCGGCCTGTGCCTGCTGGACCTGTGCTGCCGCGCTTCTTATCTCCTCCGGCCTGGCATAGTGCTGAAGTTTTTCGAGCGTCTGCTGGGCGGACTTCAACTGGGCCTGAGCGACGTCGTACTGCGCACGCGCGGCATCCATTTGAGATTGAGACACGCTGTGCTGGGAATAGAGATTTGTCGTACGATCGAATGCGAGTTTGGCAAGGTTGAAGTTTGCCTGTGCCTGCTTGACGCCTTCCTCCCCGACCTTCAGGTCTTCACTTCTTGCTCCGGCGATCAACAGATCGTACTGTTGTCTGGCCATCTCAAGCGCCGCGCTTGCTTCCTTTACCTGCTGGGACAAGGTGCGATGATCAATCTCCGCAATCGTATCCCCTTTCTGGACCAGGGCACCCTCTTCGAAATTCATGCTTACGATTCGTCCGGGCACCTGTGCGGCAATCGAGCTCTCTGTTGCCTCTACGGTGCCGGTGCCGGTGACTTCGTTTTTGTTATTGCTGCTGCTGCAGCCGAAAAGGAAGAACGCAAGAGCCAAGAAAACTGCCTGGGTTTTCATTTTATCGATTTCGTCCTTTCTCGGTAAGAATACCTTCTGTGAACATTTTAAAAACCTGCTTCGGGACCTCCGACTCGGTAAGTGCATGCTTCGACAGGAAATCGGTCCTCATAAGCTCCCTCACAACCCCAACATAAGCGGTCGTGAATACCACGGGGTCGATGTCCTTTCTGATCCACCCGCTTTTTTGCCCGTCAATGATAAGTTTCTGCCATCCCAGAGCCAGCCTCCCTTGAATAATTCCGTCCACTTCCTTGAACAGACCCGGAGCGTTCGTTCTGACTTCGATCAATATCTTTTGCCACTCTTCGTTTATATGCGTACTGACAATCTCCGACACCGACTGGATCTTGTCCACGGACGATTCCTTGAGTGATTGAATGTTTTCAAACATTTCTACAAGCGAATTCATCTTCGTCAGGACAACTTCACGCAGTATCTCCTCCTTGCTGGAAAAGAGCTTGTAGACCGTCTTTTTGCTTATTCCAAGCTCCGCGGCAATCTCGTCTATGGTCACTTTCTTGAAACCATAGTTGGCGAATCGTCTGTACGACACGTCGAGGATCGACCGGCGGACATCTTGAGTATGGGTCACCATGGAAACTAAGTTAGTGTTTTGAGTTTCCATTGTCAAGAAGAATTTCCCGGAGCAACACCAGGACTAAAGATGTGATGTGGAAGACCCTGAGCGTTGGAAGCCGATTACATCGGCCAAACAGAGTGCCTGTAACAGTTCATCACCTCAGCCGCTAAACCGTCCGCCTAACTGAACATCTGAAGGAAGCTTTTAGCTATTATTTCCAGATCGAGTCCAATGGACTGATTTCGAGCGTAATAAATATAAAGTTTATCCACTTCTTCGGGCGATAGGGACTGTCCTCTGTTGAGCTGCACCACCCCCGTAATACCCATTTTCCCGAATACCTCGTCACTTCCCTGCGGGTAATATTCCGACCTTCCAACAACGGACCACTCCCCTTTCAACACCTTCGGAAGCTTCACGAAGACGCGGCGGCCGGCCCGGTCTTTCTTCGACAGCGAGAAAGGAAAAAGTAAAATGATCCCAACGATTGCGAAGACTACGTCGAATCCCCGTTTCACGACCCTGCTTCGAGTGCGGTTGATACTATACTCTATATCGACAAAGGGGACGTCTGCCAGGCCGTCCACGTAAGTTTTCCCGATAATCACATCCATGGTGTCGGGTACCAACTTGAAGCTCACACCCGGTGCATCGACACTTGCAACGGCTCTCAGTACCTGTGAATACGAAGTCTTTCCTGAAGCAAAGACGACATCGTCTATTCTCATCTCACGGACGATTCTCGGCAGCTCGTCGATCGTGCCGAGAACCCTGATGCCAAGAAGCCGGCTTTCGTCGGTGGCACCTTCGGAGATTATTCCGACGATTTCATACCCCATCGAAATCTTGCCGCGAATCTTCTTTATCAGCTCCACGGCACGGTCATCCAGTCCGACGACAAGCGTCCTTCGTCCGAATACTGGATGCCTTTGAGAACCGACAGAGCTTCTCAGCTGGTAGATCAGCCTCCACCCCGGAACTACAACTGCGATAATGATTCCTGCAATCAGCACAATGAAACGGGAGAATGCAAAGGCCTTGAAAAAATAAGTAAGCGACGAAAAAAGGAGGAATGTCAATATCGTACTGAGCAGCGACAATCTAAAAGAGTACTTGTTCTCACCGTATATCCCAAGGCTCGCCCCGAACATTACCAGCACGATTGCAGGGGCAATGTAGAAATAGGGCCGTCCGTAGCTCGGGATTGCGTAAATCTTATCCGTCCTGAGCAACTCGCCGATAAACATTGCCAGAACGCAGACTGTAAAATCAAATATCAACGGAAGAGCATTCTTAACCGCGGTCAGTGCGGACTGGGTCTGCCTGTTCATCAGGATAGCCACCCTGAGAAGCATGGAAAGCAGAGAGCGCTGTCCATACCTCTTCCTCACAAATATGCTCATGGCCCGGTAAAACTCGTAGGTCCGGTTGAAGCTGCTGCTTCTTGTGCTCTCGCCTTTGAAGTGGATGATGTTTGTCGCAGGCGTGTAATAGACCTTGTATCCGGCCTGCTTTATTTTGAAGCACAGGTCGATGTCCTCCGCATACATGAAGTAGTCTTCATCGAATCCGCCAACCTCATCGAACACGGATCTTTCCATGAACATGAAGCTGCCGCTGATCGCATCCACTTCGTGTACCTCTTTCGGATCGAGGTAGGTGAGGTTGTAACGGCCGAAGAGTTTCGATTTCGGGAACAGGGCGCTGAGTCCGAAAATCTTGGAGAGCGCAACCCACGGGGTGGGAAAACTCCTCCGGCACGCCTGCTGCAGAGAGCCGTCAGCATTCAGTATCCGGCATCCGGCAGCCCCGGCATCCGGATGGGAGTCGAGAAACTTAAGCATCTCTTCAACGGTGTTCTCTTCCACGACCGAGTCCGGATTTATCAAGAGAAGATACTTCCCGGACGACGCTTTGACTGCCTGATTATTCGCCCTGCCGAACCCGACATTCGTCCGGTTTTCTATCAGCTTGATTTCCGGATGGCTCTTTTTCAGAATATCGACCGTGTCGTCGTCCGAAAAATTGTCGATGACTATGATTTCCGAGTCGATCCTCGCGAGCGCTTTGCGCAAAGAGGCAAGCAGGTTTTCCAGGAATCCGCGGACATTGTAGCTCACGATGATTACTGAAACCTGCGGCATATCGATTACTTCAGCCTTAAAAATCTCAGAAACCGTCCGAGCCCGAGCATCAGGACGATCTTCATTGCTTCGATGACAATTTTCCTCGACATCTTGCTGTCGCCGACCCGCCTTTCGGTGAACACGATGGGGACTTCGACAATCTTGAAGCCCCTCCTGAACGCCCTCACATTCATCTCGACCTGAAACGCATAGCCGTTCGACCGGATGGCGTTCAAGTCGATCGTCCTCAGTACATTCACCCTGAAGGCCTTGAAGCCGCTGGTAAGATCGTTCACCGGGACTCCTGTAACCACTCTGGCAAAAATATTGCTTGCGTAGCTAAGGACAAGACGCTTCATCGGCCAATTCAGGACGGAAACTCCGCTTGCATAGCGAGAGCCCACAGCGACATCGGCATTCTCCAACGCTTTTCGGAATCTCGGGATTTCACCAGGGTCGTGCGACAGGTCCGCATCCATTTCCATCACGATTTCGTACCCATGTTCGATGGCATATTTGAAACCGGCCACGTAAGCAGTTCCCAGACCGGCCTTCTTCTCACGCTCGAGGAGGTGCACGCGGTGATCCGTATCGCCCATTTGAGAAACGAGCCTGGCCGTGCCATCCGGTGAATTGTCGTCCACGATAAGGATGTCCGTCTCCGAGCTCGAATCGAGCACCCTCGGTATGACGGCGCCGATGTTTTCGGCTTCATTGTATGTCGGCATTACGACGAGCAAGCGTCCGGAGTTGTCTGTCGGCATTCTACTTCCCAAAAAATCTTTTAATAGTTGAGGTTATGAATTCTACTTCATCATCGAGCAGGTGCGGATGCATCGGAAGAGAGAGGACTTCCCCGGCCAGCCTTTCGGAAACCGGATAGTTCCCCTTCCGGTATCCCGCGTACTCATATGCCTTCTGCAGATGAAGCGGGACAGGATAATATATCGCCGACGGGATGCCGTTCTCCTTGAGATAAGCCAGCATTTCGTCGCGTCTTTCCGTTCTGATTGTATATTGATGGAATATGTGCTTCCTGTTCGGGAAAAGCGCAGGTGTAGTAACGGTTCCTTTGAGTTGCTCGGAATACTTTCTCGCAAAATCGGCGCGCTGCTCGTTGTACCTGTCTAGATGTTTGAATTTCACACGGAGTATCGCGGCCTGAATCGTGTCCAGCCTGCTGTTCACTCCGATATAATCGTGGTAGTATTTCTTCTCGGAGCCGTGGCTCGCGATGGCCCTCATCCTCTTGGCCAGGTCGTCGTCATCGGTAAACACCATTCCCCCGTCGCCGTACGCGCCGAGGTTCTTGCTCGGGAAAAAGCTTACGCATCCGATTCTTCCCATGCTGCACATCTTCTTCCCTTTGTACTCCGCGCCGAAGGCCTGCGCGGCGTCCTCCACGATGGGTATGTTTCGCGTCTTCGAGATTTCCATCAAATCGTCCATCCGCGCGGGCTGGCCGAAAAGATGTACCGGTACGATAGCTTTCGTCTTCGGCGTAATCTTCTTCACGATCTCTATCGGGTCGATGTTGAAATCGTCCTCCCGCACGTCGGCAAAAACGGTCTTCGCTCCGAGCAGAGCCGCGACTTCGGCGGTCGCGACGAATGTGAACGGGGTCGTGATCACTTCGTCGCCCGGACCCACGCCCAGCGACATCAGCGCGATCTGCAGGGCATCGGTGCCGTTCGCGCAGCCGACAGCGTGTTTAACGCCGACGTAGCCGGCCAGATCGTGTTCAAGTTCCTTCACCTCCGGGCCCTGAATGAAGTGTGTCGATTCCAGGACCTTTTGAATTGAGTCGTCAATTTCCTTTTTCACTTCTTGATATTGTCTTCCTAGGTCAACCATTTGAATTTTCATTAAGCGTGTCCCTTTCCAGACAGCATATGGACGATTGTGCTCAATGCAATCTTAATGTCCATACGAAGCGACATGTTCTCGATGTAGAACAGGTCGTACTGTAGTTTTATTTTTACGTCGTCGATGCTCTGGTCGTAGGTATGCTTTATCTGCGCCCAGCCGGTAATTCCGGGTTTCACTTTCAATCTTCTTTTGTATAATGGAATTTCTTTTGCGAGCTGCTCGACAAAATACGGACGTTCGGGCCTCGGTCCGATAAGGCTCATGTTGCCTTTCAGCACATTGAAGAACTGCGGCACCTCATCGAGATGGAGCTTCCTTAATATCCTTCCGGTCTTCGTTATCCTTGGATCGTTTTTATCTGCCCAGGTCGGACCCGTAAGCTTTTCCGCATTCTGGTACATCGACCTGAATTTGTAAAGGGTGAAGCTCCTGCCGTCCTGCCCCACTCGATCCTGCTTGTAAATGATGGGGCCGCGCGACTCGAATTTCACCGCCGCCGCAACAATTATCCAAAGTGGGAGTCCGACAATCAACAGGAGAAGAGAAAACACCAGATCGATGGTTCGTTTCGTGGCCTCTTCCCACGGCTGCATGATCTGCGGCATGATCTCGATGAGCGGGAAGCCGTAAAGCTGTCCGACCCTGACCTGCCCCGAAACGGCATCGTGAAGATCGGGCACCATCTTCACTGAGACGTTAGCGCCGTTGACCCCTGCGAGAATGCCGTATAACTGCTCCCGGTCGTTTTCTTCGAGCGCGATGATGACCTCCTGAGCCGACGATTTCCTGATGACGCTCTCGAGACCGTCGATCTTTCCCACGACGGGTCCCGGGAGGACGGCGGTGATATCGCCAGCGGTGGTGACGAAACCTACCGGCCTGTAACCAAGTGCCTTATACTTCAGCGTCAAATTGAAAACGTCGACTGCTCTTTTACCTGACCCGACTATAAGAGCGTTGTGTACGCCGTACCCTTTGATTATCAGGTTTCGCTGGAAAGTTCTTAGAATGACCCTCGCGCCGCCCGCGAAGAAGACGAGAAGCCCCCAGTAGATAACCACGAGGAGTCTGAAATGGGGAATCTTCCCCGTCGTGGCGTCGTCGAAAAAGATCGCGAAGAACAATACGATAACGGCGACTGCGGAAGCCTTTGCAACTGCCGACAGCTCGTCGAATCTCGAATGAAGACGGGAGTACCTGTAAAGTCCCCAGAACCAGAATACGCACATAACAAAAAGCGAGAGCGTGACAAGCGGTCCCCAGAAATCAGGTACTGCTATGACCCGGAACAGTCCGCTGAGGACGCGGATGTAGTAATAAGCGCCGTTGGCGAGAGCGAGGGCTAGAAAATCCGCCGCCAAGAGTATCAGCGGCTCGCCGCTCTTCTTTCTGAACAGATCCGGGATCAGCACCTAGAGAATCACCTCTGATGAATTCAACTGGCCGGATTTACGATTTGGGACCTGCACACAGACTCCGATGGATTGACAGACACACCGCTCACTGGAAGTAAAATAAGCAAAAATTCGAATATCATAAAGGTTCCTTAGTGTCCCGGTTTGAACTTTCACGGATTTGCCAAGTTAATTGAACCGCGAAGTAGGCAATGAAGACCCAGTGATCGCAAAAGAAAACAAATCTACGGTTTGCGAGGTTGGCGCATGCTCCGGGAATTCCACGCTTGAGTTTGACTTGAAACGCCACCCAAATTCGACTGGAGAATTCGCCGGGGGTAAGCGAGGTTGTCACACCGACACGGGGCAGTCGTAACACTGCGGGCCAGGATGGGGACCAGAGAGGTTAAAACGCCCACTCCAAGGGTTTAAATGGCAACTCGTCAGATCTTAATGGGAATTTGACCGGTGCAAATGCGGATCTGGCGTGCCATAATGGCAATTCTATAGGTCTAAATGCCGATACGATGAACCATAATGAGAAATCAGATGTTCCAGATGCCGATTAGATGTGCCATAATGGCAAAACAACCAGTCCGGGAGCGGATCATACGGCTTCAAATGGGGATCATCCGGAAAACAACGAGAGCTACCGAGTTCTCGGTGCTTCTCACACTCAAACTAGTAGCATCCATGATACGTTGAAGCGGGTCAAACAAGGAGCCCGGAGAAGCAAAAGGGAGTTCCGGCGACAGACAAGAACTCGGTCCCGTCGATAATGGCAAGACGGTCACGCCGGGGTAGGTCACAACGATCTTACTTGAGTTCCAATGAAAAGAGTGAGGGCTGGGAACGCACCAGTTGTCGTGACGGTTGAAGGGACAGCGTTTGAGCCCTGTCGCCGAAGCAGGCGGGCTGGGCTCTACGGAGATTTCTCGAAGGCATCAGTGTACAGTTGACTGATTGATCGAACCATGTCCCGCAGGTCGAATGTCCTGACTGCCCAGTCATGTGCGCGAAGGGCCATCTTCTCACCCTTGCCTCGGTCCAGGGCAGCATCTTTCAAGGCGTTCGCGACAGCTTCGACATCATTTGGCCGGACGAGCCAACCGGTCTCGCCGGTTCTTAGCGCGTCCGCTGTGCCTCCGACATCTGTCGCTATCACCGGCACTTTGGCGTACATGGCCTCCACGAGAGAACGGCTGAGTCCTTCCCAGAGACTTGTCATGGCAAAGAGGTCCATCGCCCCCAACATATCGGCCACGCCTTCGCGAAACCCCGTTATTACAATCTTCGATCTTATGTTCAGCCTCGCAGCAAGTCTCTCCAACTCCGCTCGTTGGGGGCCATCCCCAACCAGCAACAGCCGGGCGCCCGGGCGTACCGACTGAAACCTTGCGAAGGCCTCGATAAGTATATGCAACCCTTTTTGTTTCGACAATCGACCTGTGAATCCGATCACGAATTCGTCATTTCGGATCCCGAGCACTTCCCTGGTTACTTCCCTGGCCAATTGCTTTTGGTATGGCTCATAGTCGACCCCGTTATAAATGGTGAAGCTCCCTTCTCTCGCCCCTATGCCAAGCGCTTCGCCCAAATCCTTATCTTTGTTCGAGACAAAGAGGAGTTTAGTTGTGTATCGTGACATCCAACTTTCCAACCCGATCAGGACTCTTCTTTCCAAGGCAGGCATGAAATCATTGAACGAGAACCCGTGAACGGTATGCACTATGGTTTTGACGCCGGCACGCGAAGCACCAAGTCTTCCCACCACTCCCGCCTTAGATGAGTGAGTATGCACGATGTCGATACTGTTCACTCTGCACAACCGCTCGATTTCCGCCACGGAATTCATATCATGAAGAGGAGAGATATTTCTTCGAAGTGACTTTACGTCCGATACGTTAATCCCGTTAAGAGATTTGAAAACATCGACAAGCTCCCCTTCCATCCGCCCGAAAACCATCGGCTCAAAAAGCGTCCGGTCCAGTCCCTCGACAATAGACAGGAGGTACTCCTGCGCGCCACCCGCGGCAAAGTTGGTGATTATGTGTGCTACACGTATTCTATTTCGCATCTGGACCAGTACTTGAAAAGCGGATCCCCTTTCGACGTAGACCACCCTTCCCACAAAGAACTCTCGAACATTGCGAGTACTCTTGATCGAAAGTGAAAACCGGTTGCGGGCACAATTTAACTGTTAGCTACGGGAGTTGCGCTAAAGAGGGCGTCAATCTTCATGGTCTTATCGCGCCACGAAAGCCTCTCCCGTGCTATGGACTTTGCCCCTTCGGAATAAATTCTGAGCAAATCCGGATTCCGGCTAATTTTCCTTATAGCTTCCGCGAGCGCTTGCGCATTGCCACGTTCCACTATAACTCCTGTCACATCATTGACAACCTGCTCCTTAAGCCCTCCTACATCGGTGGCAATCACGGGAATGCCTAGTGCAGTGGCGATCGCGACCGGCCCGGACTGTGACCCTCTGGTGTACGGGAGTACAACAACGTCCGTCTCTGAGAGGAGACGGCATAGCTCATCGTCCGACACCCACCGATTTAGGAATTCTATTCCTAATCTGGCTGCAAGGTCCCGCCAACCAGCCGGCATCTCCCCTTCGCCTGCAATAGTAATCCTTATCGGCAGCCCGTCCGCTTCCAAGGTCTCAACAGCGGAAATTAATATATCCAACCCCTTGTACGCCGATAACCGTCCGAAGAAGAGGAGCCTGAGCTGACCATTGGCAAGAAAGCCGCTGTGGTTCCAGTCTTTGCACGGCGACTTATGCGCAAAACCCACGTTTACCACCTTGTTTGCAGGAAGCTTGAATTCCTCAATTGTCGATTCCCTGACATGTTCACTGAATGTAAGCACAAAGGTGGACCGTGATATGACAAAATCGTCCAGCTTGGACAATACCCAGCTGCTGATCCGGGAATTCCCTCCCTCAAGTCCTTTTTGATTATGCCTTATATACACGATGGAAGTACCTTTCAACTTCCTTCTCACACCCCATACGATGGGCACTATCCACGGATGTGCCATCGTAACGAGTATCCCGCTTGGTTGCAGCTCCCTCAGGCGCCTTATGATTCTGAAAATCCGTGCACTAAGGAAGGTCTGCCGGAGGAAGTCGATTGAGTTCAAATCGTGGGTCTTCACCACCGTGATATCGGAGAGCGGCAATTTTTCGTACTTGTCGCGAAAGGAATTGTTCTCGGAAATAAGTACCGAGTACTTGTTACGTGTATGCTGGAGGACAGATTCTACAATCTCATAAGTATTAATGACTCCGCCGCCACGTGAACCCAGATACAAAACTTCGATATTGGGGGTATGAACACTCACGATTTTACCCGATACCCCTCAGTGAAAAGTCCGCAGAAATCAGAATCGCCCCTCTTCAGCCCGCTCACGGTTGGGACGAATCATTTGTGATTACGCATCGTGTTCTGAAAGATTTCCGGGTAAAGCGCTGCCAGTTTCTCGTGCGTGAACAGAAACGCTACGCCATCCACAATGGGAAAGCCTTTGTGGCATTGCTGACACAAATAGTACGAGTCCTTCAAAGTGAGGGCCGAATCTCTACCTGTCATCCTGCATGACGGGCACGCAAGGGCATCCAATATCGAAGTCGCTCTCCGGCCAATCTGTCCTTTTTTCCTGCATATTCCAGATATTTCCCCGCCGACCAAATAAGCCAACAAGAAATTCCAGAATGGCTTTCGACCGAAAAGTTCGCAGCTCACCTTCTTGCCGCGCCTAAGGGTCACTTCCTTTTCTGGAAAAGGTTGAAGCGCCTTCTTCCACCTGCGGATCGTAACGTCGTGATTTTCTATGATGTCGTGATCGACTTCGTTGCAACTTTCCTCAGCAAAAAAATAGTCCAGGGTCTTCCGGATCACACTGGAATTGAGTCTTTCCTTCGAGTAGGACTTCTTCGCCTTATACAAGCTAAGGTGAAATACCCTCTTGTAAGGCTCCTCGGCGAAAAACAATTGGCCACCCGGTAACAAACATCTGTGAATTTCATTCACTATAGGTGCCGGGTCAGGAAAGTGGTGAAGAGTCTCGTAACAAAACACGAATGGTAGGGATGCGCTCTTGAATGGCAGCAGGTTGGCATCGGCGCAGACTCTGTGGGGTAGATTGGGTTTGTTAAAGACCTTCTGATAGTATGCGCAGCTCCGGAGCATATCGAACGAAATGTCTAGAGCAGCTCCCGAAGCCCCAATTTCATTCGCCATAACGAGAGACCGTTGTCCGCGTTCAGCGCCAATTTCCAGAAAAGGGCTCATCACGGTCTCAGCTGCGGCGAGTGCGCGCATGTCCTTAAGGGTACCGTCCATACGTCCTGCGAGGATTTGCTGTATGCCTTCCCTATCGTACTCATCAATGAATATGTCTTTCCCGTCAACCTGCTGCTCAACGAGCTTTCTTCTGAATTCAACTTCACCTTTTTGGGAAGTAACGGGCTGTACACCCATCTCGCGTCACCTTCTTTTTATTCGATTATAAGCTATGATCGAAAATAATTCAATTCTGACGATTTAACGAATACTTTCTAGAGTCAAGTTGGATATCTGCCGCCATTAGGGTATTTTCCAGAAAAAGAAATGGAGGTTCCCATGAATAGGCAGTCAAGTTCTGTGGGGAGCTTCTGGATGCTTCTCACGATCATTTCGATCACTGTTCTAGCTGCTTGCTCGAATTCATCCTATGCCGCAGATACTCTCGGCGTGTGGAACGTGAAGCAGTTTCCTCACCCAGCGAAGGGTGACGGCGTCACTAACGATACGCAAGCAATTCAGTCGCACATTGACTCAGCATATGCGCACGGAGGGGGTATTGTCTTCTTCCCATCCGGTAACTACATAATTTCGAGCACCATTATACTCCACTCGAAAGTCTATTTAGAGGGAGTGGGTGGCTCCACATTTGGGCAGTACCCTGATTTCGATCCGATTTACACCCCAACCAATTTCAAGGATAGTCTTACATGCAAGATTACGCTTACAGGCAGCTCTGCAATTGATATGATCCAGACTGATACTCTCTTCTATCTATGTGGGATTCAGAACCTTGCCCTAGTTGGGAACAGATCAGGCAGCACTGACACTAGCTCTACCACTGGGCGGGGAATTTATATCCCCGACGTAATAGACCAGTACAGATCGCAAGCGATGTTCCGGAATGTGATTATATTCAACACAAAGGGAACCGGATTCTACGACGGAGTTAATCAGTATGAGGTTAACCTCAGTTATTGTATGGTAGCGGACTGCGGGTGGAATGGATATACGCTGTACGGCCAGAGCTGCAAAGTAGAGCATTGCGGCGCCGGCAATAACTACCAATCCGGGTTCTCTATTCCCAGCCAGGGAGCTGACAGGTTTTATGATGTCGATGCCTGGAATAACAATATCGGATACGAGCTTCACGATTGCTGGGATGTACCATTCTTTGGTATTACCGCAAATAATAACCGAACATTCGGCGTGTACATAGGGCCTGGGAACGCGACTAACAGTTACGCTCCCGCCTACATCTACTTTTATAGAGGAAACTTCACGGACAACTCTACTGCATCCTCGGGCACTTACTCTGACATTTACCTTTATGGCAATTCTCACACTAGCGGCATAGGTCCTGCAGCGGTACTCTTTGATGGATGCCGATTCATGGGATATCAGGGTCAAGGTCACCCAAAGTATCCTATTGAAGATGAGTCGCAGACCCCCCAATCAAACAGCGTAGAGCACTGCTACTTCAACATACAAAATTACACCTCCGGGTTAATCATAAACAGAAGTAACATGTATCAAGTAAGAGACTGTCAGTATGAGGACGCTAATGGTTTGGGCCCTTACGCCACCAACACGATGAGGTTCATCTTCAAAGACACCGCATACCAGATGGAGCCCTACGATGGGCAGGTAAATGCAAGTGCGCAGAGTGGTAACATTACAATAACTCTGCCTAATATAGACTCGGTTCAACTTGGCACCGTGTATTATGTCAGCAGAGCCGACAATACGACGAACACACTCACAGTGACGGCCTATGGAACGCAGAAGATAAACGGTGCGTCATCAGTTTCGGTCAATGGCTACCTCACCACATTGATGATTACGAACGCCGGGAGCCAATGGACTGCATCAAAGATGGTGGCCCCGTAGAACTTTTACTTTTCCAGGGGGAACAGGCTGAACTACGGACGACTGCTAGTATTGCAACCAAAAATGTATCTCCGCAACATACGGTGCAGACCTGATAGTACGAAGGGCAGGCAAAAGTAGGCTGAACGGCTTCATTGTCATTTCGCATCAGTATCAGATGGTGGCAGGTAATTTCAACCCGCTTTCCAAGAATTTTGTAGCTCCTTCACATAACTGGGAAAAGTCTCGGGACGTGAAAGGACCACTCCGTCCTGCGTTGAGGTACCTAATGATGCACTGCAGTTTATCCTGCTTGCCATTTATCCTCTCAACGAAAGATTTGATTAGGAAAACCATTGAAAAAGTGTGCGCTCATTATTAAGGCCGGGGCGGCTGGGGATCTCGTTCGGACGACCAGCATTCTCCATCTGTTCACCGATTATGATGTGGACTGGTTCGCGGGAGAGCAATCTAAGTACTTGCTTCCTAGGAGAAGACTCCGCAATGTCTTCGTCACTCCAGAAGAGCTGGCAGGGCGAGAATATGACCTGCTAATTAACCTGGAGGATGACCGAGAACTTGCGGCCAGAATAACGGCTATGGCATCAAGCAGGAGAGTGTTCGGCACACTTCCAGTAAATCAAACTGATGAACCCTATAGCGAGGACTCCTCAGCATGGTTTGACATGGGCCTCAACAGCAAGTACGGCCTTGCTTGGGCTAATCGCCAGAAGCTAACGAATCGCCGATCTTATCAGGAGATAATCTTCAAGTGCCTGGGATCAAAATTCTCAGGTCAACCTTATCTCTTGCCCGATTTCTCGGCTACTGAGTCCGATCTTCGAGGAGACATAGCCCTCGCCCCAAATGCAGGCCACAGGTGGCCCATGAAGAACTGGCCCCATTATGAAGCGCTCGCTGACAGGCTCTCTCAACGCTACGTGGTCAATGTTCTTCCCGTACGAGATAACGTCCTCGAACACATTTCCGATATATCCCAGCATAGACTGCTTGTCACGGGCGATTCCCTCCCGATGCACCTGGCCCTCGCTCTGCGCATCCCAACAATGGCATTCTTCACGTGCACCAGCCCATGGGAGATTTATGATTACGGAGTACTGAGGAAACTTATCTCCTCTCGACTGCCGGAGTTTTTCTATGATACTGGGTACCATCAGGCTGTATTTGAGAGCCTTCCGCTGTCAATGGTAGAACAGCAAATCCACGCACTGATGGGGGGTCGCTTGAAGGCTCAGAACGGGCCACTTCGCTAGAGTTGTCACCATTAAGACATCCGCTAAACAGAGAGTGTCACTCATCGTAACTCGCGGAAAATACTCTCTTATGCCGTCGGTTCCGACGGTTCCCAACTGTCAGCTCTGCGTGTGGGTGAATTTCTTTTTGATTAATGGCATCGCCAAGAGGCTGAAGAAAAGGCTATCCCACCAGTAGCCCCACCGTGACGCTTCCATATCAAAAGTGAAAATTATGTAAACGAAAAGGTGGGCGAGAACGATGACTTTCCATAACTTGGGTTTCCGCTTATTCTCGACCCATAAAACTGTGACAAGAAAGCCCAGAACATAAGGACCTAGTAGCGCTCCGATCTCTCCGAAGTCGGAATACAATTCTCGGAGGTAAGTGCCGGTGTTCAAATCTATCGGAACCGTGTAGAAATACTGATAATCGGAAACATAGTCGCCTCCTCCGAAGACTTTGGAGACCACCCTGAATAAGGGGGCGAAGGTATTTGCCCCAAAATACATCTTCTCTCCCTGACCGACCGCTTCGTACTGGAGAAACTTATTCAGAACGGCCACAGTGCCGCTCGCATAAACGTAAATAGACGGCGCCAGGAACGGCACCTTTTTGAACTGCCTCAGTGTCGGACTCGCATAGAAGAAACCCTCATTGTTTTGCCGAAGCGCCCGTATTCCTTCGGTAGCTCCAATTATTATACCAAATACAACGACAATCGAGAGGACGACCGCCCAACGGCCTTTTTTGCTACGCTTCTCTTTAGGCCTTCGGCCAGGCGCGAAGGAATATGCGCTGAAGATCAGAATACCGGCTATTAATATCTTTGCACGCCCCATCCACGCCGCGGCTTCAATCGATTCGATAACAAGCGGAATGATAACAACGAGGTTTATCTTCTTCGTCTGCCGCAGATACACACCGGAGAGACACACCGCCGCCAGAACGAGATCTGCCACGTAAGGCATCATGCCCGGGATTTCTCCTCTGATGCGTGCGTGGTACACAATATTTCCGAGGATGAGCGCTGAAGTCAGTGAGCCGAAATTCCTAATGAGAACCAACCAGTGCTGTGCCACTGCGATCGATCCAACGGCGGACATTGCTAGGATTACCCTAGCCAGGGAGCGCTCGTCAAGTTGAAGTTCATCCCTGCTCACCGTCAACGAGTACGCCTTAGTGCTTATCAGACTAGTCGCGGATCCGAGTATGAAAAGTCCCCAACTGCCGAACACGAGGAGCCAGGTGCTGACACGCATATCCGGATAACTAATCAACTTCATTTCGTGCAATCCCAGCATTCCGCCCCAGATCGCGGAATAAAGGGTGACCGGATTGAACCACTTGCCGAACTCCTTTTTTCCGAACACCGCAAGAAAAAAACCGGCAAGGAAGAGGAAAGCAGGGTCAATTGCCATTGGATGCCCTCCCCGTAGCCACACTTAGGAACCGGTATACAGAACTATTAAGAAAATCGCGTTCCGAGTTGTCGAATGTGAAAAAGTAAACGACTGCAAGGTAGGCTCCCAACAGTACGACAATCCCCGTGATCTTGAAAGCGAATCCGCCGGACACCAGATCGACTCCAAGGGCTCCGACGGATAGCAAGAAAGTCGGAACGATCGTTCTCGAGGCAGAGCTGAGATCGACCTTGGAATAACTCTTACCCATCTGCCGACGGGCGAAGAAAAGAAGAAGCCCCATGTCCAGTCCCATCCTCACCGTGTTCCCAATCGCCGCTCCGTTCACACCCAGGGCCGGAATCGCGATAAAGCAGTAAGCCAAATAAAAGGGCAACTCAGCGAACTGCAATTTTGCTACGACGTCCGGTCGACCCACTGCTTGAAGTGCAACCGAAGGCACAAAGGCAATTGCGTTCAGCATGAAACCAATTGAAAGGATCTGGAAAGCAAAGGCCCCCTGCTCAGAGAACTGCGGTCCCACCCACAACCTGAGTATCACCGGAGCGAATATGATTCCGACTACGGATAAGGGCACCATAGCGAGAAAGGTATACTTAATTGACCTTCGGTAGAGGTTCTCTAAGGAACTATTCGAACTGGCTAAAGTATGCCTTTCTGTAAGCGCCGGAAAAAGCGTTGTGGTAAGCGCCATTGGAACGATCAAGAATCTGCTGATCATTTCGTAGGGCACGATGAAATACGTCGCTTTCGCGGTTGACACGAAGGAGCTTAGAAAGAACCGATCTGCGTAATGGAGGATTGGGCTGACGAACTGGACGACCGCCATCCAGGAGCTATAGCCGACAAGTCCTTTCAGAATAACAAAATCACTCAGCACAAATTCGTCTAGGAAACCTTCTGAAGTGCGATGCACCACGAAGACAAGTACCCCCACGCTCAGTATCCTGAGCACGAGAGTGTACATCAGAATTCCGAGTAGACCGAAGCCGACCTCGACAAGAATTATCGCCCCGACCCACTGAGCGACGCCGAATGACGCCTGCACGAGGTTCGCCGCGTCGAACCGCTGTATCGCCATCAGCTGCGCCCGCAGTATTCCCTGCGCGAGCACGAAGGGGAGCGTCCCCGCGGCTATGAGTAACCCGTCCCTCACTTCTCCGTAATCGATCGACTTGCCGGTGAAAAGCTTGTGCGAAAGGAAACCTGCGAAGCCGCCGACAACCGACATGAGCACTAATCCGATCAGCAGGCTGACGAACATCGAGACCCAGACAATCCGCCATGCCTTCTTCCTTTCCCCTTTCGCAAGCGATTCAGCCACATACTTCGTGACGGTCTTCCCCATTCCGAAATCGAGGAGCGCGAAGTAACCCACGAACACCCAGATCATCGAAAGTATGCCGAACGTGTCGCTTCCAAGTTTCCCGATAAGTATCGGTATGGAAACGACCGCCAGCGGTATCATCACTACCTGCACTGCGAAGTTCAACATCGTGTTCTTCGCCAGTACCTCCCGCGTTCCTAAGGCTTTCGGGGTCTCGAACTCGCTCATTTAAGAGCCCCCTTTCGAGACTTGAATTAAACCACCGGAGACACGAAGGACACGGAGAAGAGCAGCTGAATTCTTTACTCTGTGTCTCTGTGTCTCTGCGTTCTGAATTGAACCACCGGAGAAACGAGAGGCACGGAGAAAGCCACGGAAGTCGTTTACTCTGTGTCTCAGTGTCTCTGTGGTTAGATTTGTTGCCTGCGACTCCGGCTTAGATCGGGAGGCAGTCACGAGGATTATCAATCCGAAGTATCCTTTACTGCGCCTTTGACTTTGAACTTTCCGACTGACCAACGAGCCATATTCTTCAGCTTTCCTTCCAGCATCGTGGCCGGTACCGATTCATTGGCGACGCGTTCAAACAGGTAGATGAAATAAACCAGAAGCGCGAAGACGAAAATAAACACGAGCACCACTATGAAGACACGCTTGGGCGTCGACGGACGCTCGGGAGGCATCGCCTGGTCGAGAACGTAAACAGCGGGGATGCTCTTCTGTTCTTCGATTCTTGCCTGCTCGTACATGGGCATCAAAAACTCCAATAGCTTCGTCTGGATCTCCACGTTCCTGAACAGCCTAACGTACATCACGCCGAGCTCCGGAACTTTGTTGAACGCCGGCAGGAGCGACACGACTCCTTTCGTGTCCGGCATTCTTCCGGTCTCCATGTCGCCCAGCTGCTTTTCTATCTCCTCGATCTGGAGCTTTGTGAGTGTGACCTGCGGTGCCTGCGGACCAAACTGGTTCTGCAGGACGCCAAGCTCAACCTCTTTCGATATAGCCTGCGCCTGAAGGTCAGCGCCAGCGGTGATCGCCGCCTTCATTTGGTCTGGAAGACTGTAGACCTTGTATTTTTCCTGGAAGTCCCTCAGGCTGTCTTCGGCCGCCTTCAGGTCACCCAGGTTCTGTTTGTAGCGCTTCTCGAGGAACACCCGCTGGTCCCGCGCCTGCTCGACGCTCATCTTGATATAGATTTCATTCAGCCGGGTGACGAAGTAGTTGGCCATCTCCGCCGCTCTCTGCGCACTCTTGTCGTAAACCGTTATCACGATCGCGTTGTTCTCGTCCACGTCGAAGTTCGTGTTCTTCCGCAGCTCTTTGAGCGCGTTGTAAAGCGTATCCTGCTTGATCTTGTACACCCTGACGAGATCGAACCTTTCGATCACGTCTTCCGATACGGTCCTGCTGTTCAGTATCGCGAGGAATGTCAGCGACGAGCCGACGCCGCTCAACCCCGCCCCCTTCAACAGCATGGGGGAGATCGAGCCGAGCATCGACGACAATCCGGCAGAAAGGCCCATCAGCCCTCCGCCCTGAGGCGGCAGTACGGATGCCTCGGCCTTGTAGTACCTAGGTATCAGCAGCACTATCACCACAGTCACGATCATGATGGCAACCATGAACACGAAGAGGAATCTGCGCCATCGGATTAATTTGTCGAGGAACTTGAGAAAGTTGCTCTTCGCCACTCTCTCGGTTTCGGGACTGAAATTCTCGGGTGTCTCCATATTACTTCCTTCTATCTTGACATGAGTAGATAATCATATTTGCCGTGATGCGGCCGTTACCACGTTATCTTTTTGAAGGTACGAATATTGTAAAACTCGTCGTTCTCAAAATCACCGTACAAATCCATGTGCTGATATATCTCTTCCACGGTGTCTCTTACGGAATATATCGGCTGGAATCCGAGGCTCGTCCTGGCCCTCTCTATTGATACTTTGTAGTTGCGGTAATCCTGAATGTTCTTAATTTCCAATGCGACCTTCTTCCCTGTCAATTTTTCGACCTGAAGCTTCACCAGGTCGCCGACTTCGCCGACGGTGAAGTTCCCCGCGGCGATGTTGAAGACGCCGCTTAAACTCGGCTCGGCCTGCACAGACCTCACATATGCCGAGACTATGTCGCGAATGTCGCAGAGCGGCCTCCAGATTGCAG
>JBJKPN010000196.1:0-5792 GCA_046706365.1 Candidatus Kryptoniota bacterium
TTCGGGAACCAAACGTCGTAAAAGTTGCGGGATGAGAACTCGGACTTCGGCACACCGCGCGGCGGGCGGCGAACCGTTCCGATTCTTAATCCTTCCCCCTTCGCTCTCGGACTGCCGAGCCTGACAACACGAATGGCCATGATCTGCTCCTTATTACATGATTCGCTTTTCGAAATACACGCTGTTTTCAACTCCGTAGGTGGTCGTTTTTTCGAACAGAATCTATCATATCCGACCTCTCTAACTCTACGACCTGGCCAATTTATTTGTATGCAGATGAAGAAACAATTTTTCGGCCGGCCCCAGAAGGTGATATTCTTGTCAATTTTCCGGTTGCGGAGAATTCTCAACGACGGTTACATTTGAACATGAAAACAGACAACGAAACGACATTCTGGGACGAAGATACGATGTACGATGCCTTCATGAGGCGTGACGGCACGTTTGAGGGAATCTTCTTCGTTGCGGTTAAGACGACAGGAATCTTCTGCCGCCCGACGTGTACGGCAAGAAGGGCGAAGCGGGAGAATATCGAATTCTTTCATTCGGCCAAGGACGCGCTCCTTAACGGTTACAGGCCGTGCAAAGTCTGCAAGCCGCTCGAATTGATCGGGACAACCCCCGACTTCATTCAGTTGCTGATCGATACCGTCACGGCAAATCCGTCGAAGAAGATGACCGATTACGATCTGGTCAGGATGAACATCGAGCCGAACAAAGTGAGGCGGTGGTTCAAGACCAATCACGGTCTGAGCTTTCAGGGTTATCAGAGAATGCTGCGGCTCAACGGCGCCCTGCACCAGATCAAGAACGGAGCGGAAGTGACCGAAGCGGCTCTGGACAACGGTTACGATTCGCTCAGCGGATTCTCCGACGCTTTCAAAAAGATAATGGGAACGAGTCCGTCGAACGGAAAATACGTAAACGTGATAAACATGCACCGGATTACGACGCCGCTGGGTCCTATGATTGCCTGCGGATCCGACGAAGGCATCTGTCTCCTCGAATTCACCGACAGGCGTATGTTCCCTCTCGAACTTAAAGACCTCCGACGCCTCTTGAAATCCAATTTCATTTACGGCATAAACGGTCACATCTCAAATCTCGAGAAGCAGCTCGGCGAGTACTTCGAAGGAAAGCGGAAGATCTTCGATGTTCCCCTGGTCACGCCGGGGTCCGAATTCCAGAAGTCTGTCTGGCGGCAGCTGACTACAATCCCGTACGGGAAGACGAGGTCGTATGAGGAACAGGCCGTCGCGATCAACAACCTCAAGGCAATCAGGGCGGTTGCGAGCGCGAACGGCGCAAACCGCATTTCCATAGTGATCCCATGTCACCGCGTCATCGGAAAAGACGGAAGCCTTACCGGCTACGGCGGCGGACTCTGGCGGAAGAGATGGCTGCTCGACTTCGAGAGGAAGAACAGCGGCTAGAGAGACCTGATTAGGCGAAGCACACCTGTATCTATCGCCAGAGGTTTGAATTTTCCCCCGCCCCCGTTTAGCTTCTGAAAGATGAATATTCCTCGGTTGTGGCTGCCTGTCGTCGCTCTGCTCATTATTCCACGAGTTTCATTCTCCCAGTCCTTTTCCACTCGCGAAGCTGCGTACGCAAGCTGCTTCGAAGAGGTACACGGCGCGGAGGAGCGGCACGTCGATCTTTGGAATATGAACATGTACGGCCCGATTCTCCTCGTAAATCCTTCGACACGGCAGGTTTATTCCAATTTCCCCGACGCAGGCGGCGCCTTGCGGCAGGATGGCCCGGTCTACACAGGGTATCTCCCGGAGGAGATAAACATCGCGAACACGAAGGTGCACTGGAACGGGAGAACGTGGGCTATGGTCATGCTTCCGCTCCCTTCGTACAAAAACGATCGGGTAAACCTCCTGGCTCACGAGCTTTTCCACGTCGCACAGCCGTCGCTCGGCTTCCAGGGATACAGTCCCGACAACAGCCAGCTCGATGAGAAGAACGGAAGAATATTGCTGAGACTGGAACTCGAAGCGCTTCGGAAGGCGCTCGAATCGACTTCGACGCAGGAAATGAAGGCGTGCCTCACCGACGCAATTACTTTCAGGCTTTACAGATACGTCTTATATCCACAGGCTAAAGTCTCCGAGAACCTGCTCGAGCTGAATGAGGGCTTGGCGGAGTATACCGGGCTGATCGTGAGCGGCAGGTCGAAGGCGGAGACTCTCTACCATTTCGAAAGAAGCATCAACGCTTTCGTGAAGTTTCCGACATTTGTCAGATCGTTCGCGTATGTGACGACTCCCATTTACGGATATCTCCTGCAGCAGAGCGACGAATACTGGAACAGGGAGATAACACCGGAGACGAGTCTCACCGACTTCTTCATCCGCAAGTTCGGGCTCACTCCTTCGATCTACCTGTCGTCCGCGGTGCGATCGCTCGAGAACGAGTACGACGGAAAGCTTATTCGCCAGGAGGAGACTACGCGGGAGACTTTGCGGCAGCAGCAGGTCGACAAGTACAGAACCCAGCTGGTGAATTCACCGCACCTCGAGATCCGCTTCGAAAGGATGCATCTTTCATTCGACCCGACGAACGTCATCCCGCTCGACGACAATGGAAACGTCTATCCGACAATCCGCATAACCGACAGCTGGGGAATCCTGGACGTGAAGAACGGCGGGCTCTTGAGTCCGCGATGGGATATGATAACCGTAAGCAGGCCGACCGAGTTTGAGGGCGACAGCATAAGCGGCGAAGGGTGGACGCTCAAACTTACGCAGGGATACCGCGTTGTCAAAGACGCTTCTGATGGAAATTATTCCATAGAGAAATCGACTTCCGGAAATTGAACCCGACCGTGTGGATCGAGAAAAAGCCGCCGCTGCTTCGGAGCTGTTTTTTGCATAATTTGATCAAATTGAACTTTCAGAATTAATGGTGAAAGCGTGACACGCACCGTCATATTCATAATCGTTGTCTCCCTCATATTTTCCATATACGGCTTAGCCAACTACTACATTTTCATCCGGGGACTTCATGCACTGCGGCCCGTCGGCACCTGGCGAACCGCCTATATTATCGCCTTCGTCTTCCTCGCCGTGTCGTTCATCGCGGCAATGTTCCTTGAGCGAGCGGACGTAATATCTATCGGGAAGCCGCTGACATGGATCGGCTCCTTCTGGCTCGGCGCATTCGTTTACTTCCTCTTGATCGTCGCGGCGATCGACCTCCTCAGGCTCGTCAACCATTTCATACGCTTCTTTCCCTCGTTTATCACAGCCGATCCGGTGCATGCCGCAAGGGTTGCCGCCTTTTCGGTCATCTCGCTCGTCGCACTGGTCGTCGTCTACGGATTCATCAACGCCCATATCATACGCGTCCGTACGTTCGACATAAACGTGGATAAGTCTGCGGGCGGACGGAAGAGCCTGAACGTCGTGATGGCATCCGATATTCATCTCAGCTCGATAATCAACAACGGAAGAATCGGCGCCATCGTGCGAAAGATCAACTCGCTTTCACCGGACATCGTCCTTCTCCCCGGCGACATCCTGGACGGCGACCTGAACCCTGTCGTGCACCAGAATCTCGGCGAGGCGCTCAGGCAGATAAAGGCCCCGCTCGGAGTGTACGCGATAACCGGGAACCACGAATACATTGGCGGAGTGGACAGGGCGTGCAACTACATTTCCGAGCACGGCGTGAAGATGCTCAGGGACTCGACGGTCTTCGTGGACAGCAGCTTCTACATTCTCGGCCGCGAGGACAGGTCCGCCAGAAAGCGTAAGAGCCTCAAGGAATTGCTGGAGAATGTGGACGCAAAATATCCGGTCATATTAATGGACCATCAGCCTTTCCATCTCGAGGAAGCCGAGGAGAACGGTGTCGATCTCCAGCTATCGGGTCACACTCATTACGGGCAGATGTGGCCGTTCAATTACATAACCGAAATGGTTTACGAATTGGCGTACGGTTATCTCGTGAAGGGTAAGACTCACATATTTGTGTCCTCCGGGGTAGGCACATGGGGCCCGCCGCTCAGGGTTGTAGCGGACCCGGAAATCGCCGAATTCCGGCTGAATTTCACGACTGCCGAATAGTTTTTCTTTTAACCGCTCCTCTTAAATTAGCGGCAAGGAGGCTGTTGCCATGAATGTCGCTGAGATTATCAAAGAAATCGAAAAGCTCCCGATGCAGGAGCGAATTCTCGTAATCGAGCGCGCAATCCGGGCACTCAGGCAGGAAGAGGAATCCCGACAGACGGACCGGGCCGCGCGCGAACTTCGGGAAGACTACAACTCCGACAAAGACCTCACCGCTTTCACAGACCTCGACATGGACGACTTCTATGAACCAAGGTGAGATCTGGCTTATCGACCTGGACCCGACCATCGGGACAGAGATGAGGAAGACGAGGCCGGGCGTCATAGTGAACGACGACTCGCTCGGGAAGCTCCCGCTCAGAGTAATCGTACCGCTGACCGACTGGAAAGACCGGTATGAAGCAGCGTCATGGATCGTGAAGGTCGACGCGACGGACGACAACAATTTATCCAAGGTTTCCGCGGCCGATTGCTTTCAGGTCCGCTCGATATCCGAACGGCGCTTCGAGAAACGAATCGGGAGAGTATCGCGGTCTTCCCTCGACCAGATACTGATTGCCCTGTCCAAAGTCCTGACCATCGGATCGTAACCGCCAGCGCGCGCTTCCGGGTAGTGCCCGGGCAGCAGCCTGATCCGGCACAGACAAGTGATCGCGGTGAGAACTTATCGCGTAAAGAGACGGGCATCCCGTGGTGACGATCGACGACCGGTTTCACCGATTGAATGTCAGCGTGGTGTTTCCAATATTTGAAAAGCTTAGTTCAGGTATGCGATAACAAAACTACTGCAATCAAAAACGGAGGTCCGCACAATGTCAGACAAGAAAGCTGATTTGGCAGGGCCGGGAATTGGTAATTACGACGAACTGGAGAAGATCCTCCCCGCCGATTATCAATCGCTACTCAGCCCGAAAGAGACGCAGCGTGCTCTATATTCCGTCAAGAACTTCATTGAGGAAAACCTGTGCAAAGAGCTGAACCTAATGATGGTACAGGTTCCGCTCATTGTCGACGTGGAAAGCGGCGTAAACGATATGCTCGATCGTGACGGCTCGCGCACGCCCATCCAGTTTCATATTTCAAACGACCGTGACAAGCATCCTATCGACGCGCAGGTCGTACAGGCGGCAACGAAGTGGAAGCGTGTTGCCCTCAGGCAATTCGACATGAAAAACGGCGAGGGACTGTGCACCGACATGCGCGCTGTCAGGAAGGACTATTTCCTCGACCACGATCACAGCGTTTATGTCGACCAGTGGGACTGGGAAAAAGTCATCGCAAGGGAACAGCGGAACCTGAGCTTCCTGAAGGATACTGTAGAGAGAATCTGGAATGTCCTCAAACGCGCGGAGAAACATGTCCAGGAAATGTTCCCGCAGCTCAGGACCGACAAATACCCGAACCTGCCGGACCAGCTCACATTCCTGCATGCGGAAGACCTTCTTGATTTGTACCTGGACCTCCCGCGCAAGCAGCGGGAGACTGAGATTCTCAAGAAGTACCCGGCTGTATTCATCATCGGCATCGGCTGGGTGTTAAGGGATGGCTACCCGCATGAGATGCGCGCCGCAGACTATGACGACTGGGTGACCGAAACGACGTCTGAAGACGGGAGACCGATGCACGGCCTCAACGGCGACATACTCGTCTGGAACCCGGTAACCAGGCGGCGGCACGAGCTGACTTCGATGGGAATCCGGGTCGACGCGG
>JBJKPN010000197.1:0-20352 GCA_046706365.1 Candidatus Kryptoniota bacterium
GGACCAGCGCCGGCCAGGTGATAATGCAGGGCTTCCTGCGGCGTCATATTCCAGTGTGGCTCAGGCGTCTCATTACGATCATCCCGTCAATGGTCGTCATCGGAATAGGGCTCGATCCGACGCGCACCCTTGTTGTCAGCCAGGTTATCCTGAGTTTCGGCCTTCCGTTTACGATCATTCCGCTTGTAATCTTCACGAGAAAAAAGTCGATAATGGGAGTTCTCGTCAACAGGAAGACGACGACGCTGATTGTAGCTGTCATAGCGGGTCTAATAATTTCGTTGAATTTATATTTAATCTATCAGGTGTTCGTTGGATAAAAGACAGGTAAAGAAGATACTTGTACCTCTGGACGGTTCGACTCTGGCTGAGTCGGTACTACCGGCGGTGGCGAGGCTGGCAAGGAAGATCGGCGGAAACGTCACCTTCATGCATGTCATGGAACAGAACCCGCCCGAGAGAGTACACGGGCAGAAACATTTGAGGGAGATCAGTCAGGCGGAGAAATATCTCGGAGACGTTGCGGCGCTTCCGATCTTTGAAGGAATCGATGCCAGCGTTCACGTCCACGAGACAGGCGTCAGGGACGTTTCGCAGAGCATATCAGATCATTCCGAGGAATTGGGCCAGGACCTGATCGTGATGTGCACTCATGGAAACAGCGGCCTGCGTGATATTTTCGTCGGGTCAATCGCCCAACAGGTGATTTCCCTCAGCAACACCCCGGTTATGCTGGTGAACCCGTCGGTAGAAAAACCGCGGTCTAAACCCAATTTCGAAAATTTTCTCATCCCGCTTGACGGAAATCCTGAGCATGAGCATGCACTCGGGTTTGCATCGAGCCTGGCGAGTCTTTGCAAGGCACGTATTCACTTGATGATTGCAGTGCCCCGATTCGGGTCGATGTCGGGCGAACTTACGGCGGCAAACCGCTATCTGCCGGGCACGACCAGGAGAATGATGGATATGATCGTTCCCGACGCAGGGAAATACCTGGAGAGGGTCGAGAGGGAGATCGAAGCCGAGGGCTTGAGCGTGACGACAAGTACATCGAGGGGCGATCCTGCGAGCGTGATCATGAAGACCTCCAGGAACATCAAAGCTGATTTGATTGTGCTGGCCACTCACGGAAAGAAGGGGGCGCGCCCGTTCTGGGAAGGAAGCGTAACGCCGAAGATAAGCAGATCCTCCAAAACTCCGATTCTCCTTATCCCTGTCAGGGAATAGCCGTACTATTCTCGTCCCGCATCTCTGCGGATTCACCCGGGACCAGAGGGTCGTGAGCTTACTTACCCAGGAACATCGTCAGTGTGAGAGTCCCAAGTATGAAACAGTAAATTCCGAGCGGCCAGAGCTTCCTTGTCTCGAAGTATTTCAGAAGGAACTTCACCGAGAGAAATGAAGCAACGCCGGCCACAACGGCTCCGAGGAGCACTACGTCCACCGGTATTGCGGAGGAATGCTTCAGCACGAGGTCGGGAAGTTTGAGGGCCGATGCAGCACCGATGATAGGAGTGGCGAGCAAGAATGAAAAACGGGCGGCGTCTCCGTACGAAAGACCTGTCAAAAGTCCACCCGTCATGGTCGATCCGGTTCGCGAAAAACCCGGCACCAGGGCGAGAACCTGTGAGAGTCCCACCTTCAGACTCTGTCCCCAGCTCAACTTAGCCAGCCTGTGGTCGCTTGCCTCATCAGAGAAGTCGGTCACGCTTTCCTTCTTTTTTCTCAGAAGGTCAGCGGCGATGAGCATTATACCGTTCAGCGCGAGCATTCCTGCCACGAGCTCGGGTGCCGCAAACAGTCTCCTGAAAAACTTTTCAAAGATGAGTCCGACCAGTCCTGCAGGTATCGTTCCGACCACCAAAAGCCAGCCCAGTCTTCCGTATACGTTTTCAGGCTCGATGGATCTCTTCTTCAGGGAGGTCCATATTCCCGAGAAGATCTTCATCCAGTCATTCCAGAAGATGATGAAGAAGACGAGCGCCGTTGCCGTGTGTGTTGCGACGAGGAAAACCAGGAAAAGAGGATCCTTTTCATGCACGTGCCATCCAACAAGCGTCGGGAGTATAACGCTGTGTCCGAGGCTTGAAATCGGGAAAGGTTCCGTAATCCCCTGTAGGAGTCCGAACCAAATTGCCTGGAAATAAGTCATGTCCTTAATTTACCATTTCGATTTCTTGCTATGAATGAATTGTTTGATCAAGAGCTGAACGGAACCGACTCTGACAACCGATCGACAGAGAATGATTCCTGCAGTCATGGAAGCCTTTAAGGCTGCCCTAAAGTTACAATTCCATAGGATTACTCGCTACTCGACTATACAACAATTTGCGCCCCATGGCGTTCCCTGCATTTCATTGGACTTTCAATCCCCGATGTCTGTACGGAATGATACAGCCTGACTCGCCCAGGGGTGGAACATAGTGGGACTCGGTTTAAATCTAATCGCAAAGAAAGGAGAGGAGCCGGAAAGATCGTAAAAGAGAACAAACTTAATCTCTGCGTTCTCGGCGCGTTCCCCCATTAAGATAAGCTGGAGGCTGCCGCCAAGTCTGAAGCTTAGCCAGTACCCGAACCTTGCTTATTTTCGACGTCAGGGCTATTTTTTTAAGAGATATGGTGAGCGGTAAGCGAGGCCCGGCACATGCGGGAATGGATCAGACAGCAAAACGCAAATCAAGCCATGTAGATATAGTCCTGAACCGGAAAGTGGACTACATGAAATCGACAGGGTTTGAGAATTATGAGTTTGTGCACAACGCCCTGCCGGAAATCAATTTTTCGGAGATCGACACGGGCGTGCGGCTGTTTGCCCACACATTCGCAGCGCCTGTAATAGTATCCTCGATGACGGGCGGGTTCAAGCGCGCTGGCTACATCAACGCATCGCTGGCCGAGTTCTGCAGGGAGAAAAATATCGGGATGGGTGTCGGAAGCCAGCGCCAGGCTTTACTGAACCGGGACTATCTGGACACTTTCAAGGTCGTGCGACGGATCGCCAAAGATATTTTTGTCATGGGCAATATCGGCGCCGCACAGGTCGTCGATGGATTTGCAATTGACAACATTCGCCGAATCATAGATATGGTCGAGGCGGACGCACTGGCGGTACATCTGAACGCACTGCAGGAAATGATTCAGCCGGAAGGCGATCGCAATTTCCGCGGCGTCGTTTCAGGCATTTCGAAACTGGTGAAAGCAATCGAAATTCCCGTGATTGTCAAAGAGACCGGCGCGGGAATCGGAGCCGATGCGGCGCGCAGACTCATCGGAGCCGGCGTGTCGGCAATCGACGTTTCAGGAGCCGGCGGGACCAGCTGGGCTGCCATCGAAACACTCCGGCATAAGGAAGACAGAAGGCGGGTGGGCGGCAAATTCTGGAACTGGGGAATTCCGACATCCGAGGCACTTGTACAGATCAACGACCTGCCGGCGCGAAAAAAGATCAAGCTAATATCATCGGGCGGAATCCGTGACGGTATCGATGTCGCGAAGTCGATCGCACTGGGAGCGGACTTATGCGCGGCCGCGCAGCCGTTTCTGAAAGCGCTTGACGCGGCCGGTGTAGACGGTCTGGTGAAGGAGTTTGAAATCTGGATGGAGGAACTGAAGGGAGCTATGTTCCTGACGGGAAGCAAGAACCTGAAAGAATTAAGGAAAGTTGAATTGAAGAAGGTTGACGCTTGAATAATTTTACCGAATACTATGAGGAACGCAGATCGGCATTGGAGAGCAAGCTGAAAGACTCGCTTGAGCTTGTCTCCGGCTCACCTCTCAGAGAAAGCATAGAATATGTGTTCTCGATGGGAGGGAAGAGGGTTCGCCCTCTGCTGACGATATTTGCAGCCGAGGCGGTGGGGAACAGCGGCGAGGACGTAATGCACGCGGCTGCCGCTATAGAAATCCTTCATAACTTCACACTTGTTCACGACGATATCATGGACAATGCCGACAAGCGCCGCGGCAAGTCGACCGTACATGTAATCAAGGGCGTGAATACGGCAATACTCGTCGGTGACCTGATGATAGCTCTTGCATACGACTGTATAGAGAAATGCGACGGCCGGAACCTGCAGGGCATTATGAGGATATTCAATGAAGGTGTTAAGGAAGTATGCAACGGGCAGGCCCTGGACGAGACCCTGAGCAAGTGTGCCGGCGGTTCGATGTCGGAATATATGGACATGATTTCGAAGAAGACGGGAGCCCTTCTCATGACTGCCGGGAGACTCGGGGCACTGCTCGGGGGCGGGTCCGTTGAAGAAATCGCCCTGCTCGGCGATTTCGGAATGAACATAGGAATTGCGTTCCAAATCCTGGACGATATGCTCGACCTTCAGGGTGATGCCGACAGATTCGGCAAACCTCGCGGGCTCGATATAATCGAAAGAAAGAAGAACTATCTGTTTTTGAAGGCACAGGAATTAATGGACGACAAGAAATTCAGAATTGTCAGCGATGCCTACAGTAAGGCATCCGTGACTGAAAGCGATGTAGTCGCGGTCAGGAATGCTTACGACGAAGTCGGGGCATTCGGTGCTGCGAAGAAGGAAGTTGCCGAATATACGGCGCGCGCTCTGTCGAGTGTAAAGATGCTGAACGAGTCTGACGGTAAGGTAGCTCTTGTTGAACTGGCAAATTCACTTGTACAGAGAAGGTTTTGATGGTCCAACAGGAAGTTGTTGTAAAGAACAGGCTCGGACTTCATACGCGACCGGCGGCATCCCTGGTGAAGCTGGCCGCCAAGTTCAAATCCGAATTTTATCTCGAAAGGGATGGATACAGGGTGAACGGTAAGAGTATAATCGGAGTAATGACGCTTGCCGCCGAACAGGGCGCCAGGATTCTCCTGATGGTTGAGGGAGAAGACGAACAGCCCGCACTTGCGGCTCTGGTCGATTTCTTCGACAGAGGGTTTGATGAGCTCTGAGAACACAGAACGACCGGTCATGCGGGAGGAGATAGTTCTCCACGGCATAGCCGCGTCTCCGGGAATCGCAATCGGCAAGACGCTGCTTATAAAGAAGGACGGCATCGTCGTTGAAGAGAAGTCCGTGAATGATACGGCCGCAGAGCTGGACAGGCTGCAGAAGTCCATAGAACGGTCGAGCTACGAGCTTGATAAGGTGTACCGCGCTACATTCGAGCGAATCGGGGCCGATAAGGCGAAAATTTTCGAGGCCCAGCTGCTGATGGTTTCCGATCCTATTTTCTTCGAGGCGATAAAAGGTAGAATCGTGAGGGAGCAGAAAAACGCGGATTACGTCGTGGAGGATGAGTTCTCGCGGCAGGTCGAACAGCTCCGTCACAGCGGCAATGAAATCTTCCGCCAGCGCTCTTTCGAAATAGACGACGTGAAGAACAGGATACTCCGCAATCTCGCGGAGGCGAAATTGAAGTCGAAGTTCGAGGGGACGCCGGTTATCGTAACAAGCGAGCTTACACCGGCGGACGCGGTTCTGTTAAGCAGGAACACAGTACTCGGCTATGTCAGCGACTACGGCGGTGCCCGCTCTCACGCCTCCATACTCTCGCGATCGCTCGGAATTCCTGCTGTTGTGGGACTGAAGGAAGCGACCAAACATGTCCACGACGGGATGAACATCATAATCGACGGCTACCGGGGAACGGTCGTTATCGAACCTTCCGAAGCGACCGTCAGGAAGTATACGGAACGGAAACGGTGGTGCGAGCAGCTGGACGGCGAGCTGTTGTCGGAGGCAGGCGAGCCGGCACTGACGACCGACGGACACCGCGTTTCCGTCGAGGCAAACATAGAGCTGCTTGAGGAACTTCCGCTTCTCAAGCCGCACGGTGCAGACGGGATAGGTCTTTTCAGGACGGAGCCGCTTATTATCGATGCAGACTCGATACCCGACGAGGAAGCGCAGTTCCAGATTTTCAAGAAGGCTGTCGAGGAAGCGGCGCCGAACGTGGTGATATTCAGAACGTTCGACATCGGCGGCGACAAGATATTTGTCGAGGACCATTCCGAACAGAACCCGTTTCTCGGCTGGAGAGGGATCCGAATGATGCTGGACAGACCTGAACTCCTGAAGGACCAGTTCAGGGCTATCCTCCGCGCCAGTGCTTTCGGGAAATGTAAGATTATGTATCCCATGGTCGCCTCGATCGAGGAGGTGGTTCGCGCCAACGAGATACTTGAAGAGGCCAAGAACTCGCTCGCAGCGGAGAAAACGGCCTTCGACAAAAAAATCGAGGTCGGCGTGATGATCGAGATCCCTTCGGCCGCTCTCATGAGCGAGGAGCTCGCCCGGTATGTGTCCTTCCTCAGTATAGGCACGAACGACCTGACTCAGTATCTCCTTGCGGTCGACAGGACAAACGAGCTCGTAGCCAATCTTTTCGACGAATTCCATCCGGCCGTAATAAGAACGTTGAAGCACATAATCGATTCCGGCCATCACGCAGGGGTCAAAGTTGCGATGTGCGGAGAGATGGCAGGGAACCCGCTCGCAACAGTGATGCTTCTCGGAATGGGGCTCGACGAATTCAGCGCGGTCAGTTCCGTCCTTCCGGTTCTCAAGAAGATTATCCGTGAAACCAATTACAAAAATGCACGAAAGTTTTCCAGACAGCTCCTTAAGATGGATTCATCCGCAGAAATCAAAAAAGTCCTCGTCGAGTATTTAAAAACGCGTTTCGAGAGAATTTATTACACGACGATCAGCGAAGAAACACTCGATTACCAGATCTGATTCAAACAAAATAATTCCCCTTCCAGTGCCCCTGTAAATTCTGCCGGCTATCGTACAAGCTTCCTCACAAGCGCTGCGGTCAGATTGCCGCGAATTGGTATTGCGGAAGTTGTCGCCTTTTGTCATCTTAATTGACCAGTGAGAAAACTCGCCCTGATCATACTGCCGATCCTTCTGATTGCATCTTCGGCCGAAGCACAGTTTTACTACTTTGGTCAGAATAAGGTGCAGTATACCAAGTTTCACTGGGAAATTCTTCGCACCAAGCACTTCGATATCTACTACTATCCGCAGATGAGCGAGCTTGCGAATCAGGGCGCAAGGATTGCCGAGAGCGGCTATCGTTACCTGGAAAACCTGTTTGATTTCGACATTACTCACCGGATTCCGCTCATTCTATATTCGTCGCATCTCTACTTCGAGCAAACGAACACCATGCCCGGCTTTATTCCCGTGGGCGTCGGCGGCTTCTTCGAGTTCATGAAAGGACGGGTTGTCATCCCCTACGACGGGTCCATGTACCAGCTGAAGCATGTCATAAGGCACGAGCTGACGCACGTTTTCATGTTCACCAAGATAGCGACAATGCTGCACGAGCACAGGATGTCGACCGATCGTGTCCCCCCGCTCTGGTTTTCCGAAGGGCTTGCCGAGTTTCTTTCCACGAAGTGGGACGACCAGGCGGAGATGGTGATTCGAGATGCGGTGTTGAGCGGGTATCTTGTCCCGCTTTCCGACATGGACCGGATCAACGGGACCTTCCTCATGTACAAGGAAGGCGAGAATATCCTCAAGTTTATTTCGGAGCATTACGGCGAGGACAAGATATTCCTGTTGATCGACAACTTCTGGAAATCCGCATCCTTCGAGCAGGATATGCAGATGACGATCGGGATGAATTATGAACAGTTCGACAAGAAGTGGATTTACCACCTGCAGAAGAAATATTACCCTCTCCTGTCGAATCACGACATGCCGTCCAACGTGACGCGGGATATATATTCAAGAGGCTTCAATGATTCGCCCGTTTATTTCAAAAAGAGCGACGGCAAGAAGTACATCTACTATATCGGCAACCACGACGGTTACACGGACATCTACGAACAACCATTCGGAGTTGAAAGCACGCCGAGAGTGATTATAAGGGGTGAACGAACGAGCGAGTTCGAAGCGTTCCATCTTCCATCCGACAGGATGGCAATCTCCTGCAACGGCTTGCTGGCGTTCGTTTCAAAGAGCGGCGAGACGGACGTGATCCATTTATTCGACGTGAACAAAGAGAAGATAGAAGAGAACAAACGGTTTCACGATATTTCAAGGATCGGATCGGTCTGCTTCTCCTCCGACGGCGAGCAGCTCGCGTTCTCCGGGGCGTCGATGGCCGGGTACTACAATATCTATCTCTACGACCTTAAATCCGGCGATCTCCGCCAGCTTACTCACGGATTTTACGACGACAGAGATCCCGCATTGTCGCCCGACGGGAAGTGGATGGTGTTTTCGTCCGACAGGACGATATATGGCGATGACGGCTTCTACAACCTCTTCCTCATGAATATGAAGACGGGAAGAATAATGTATCTGACGAAGGGACGCGAATCGGATTTTCAACCGGTCTGGTCGCCAGGCGGAAGAGAGATCGCTTACGTGGGCAACAAGAACGGCGGACAAAATATCTTCATCATGCCGCTGAGCCTGAACCCTCTCCCCGATTCGGTGACAACCTACAGAATTACGAATTTCATTACCGCTGCTTACAATCCCGACTTCGTCGGCACCGACTCGCTGGGCCTGATCTTCAGTGCGTTCGAGCACTACACCTTCCAGATAAGGATGATCGACAGCCTTCAACAGAAAGTTCAGAACCCCGACGGTAAGGTCACTTTCGCGTTAACCGATTACGACTCCTCCTGGCAGGAGCCCGGTTTTGCAGCAAAAGGTGAGATAACCAGCGTCCCATACATTCCCAAGTACAGCATTGACATAGCAGAAAGCCAGATTTCGACAGACCCGGTTTTCGGAACCGCCGGCGGCGCCGCAATGGCGCTTAGCGACATGCTCGGAAACGATCAATACTATTTTCTGCTTTTCAATACCGCTCAGACACAGGACGAGATACTCAAGAGTTTCAATCTCGCCATTTCAAAAATATCTCTTACGCACCGTATGAATTACGCCTACGGTGTGTTCAGCTTCTCAGGGCCGCAGTATGATTTGTCGGACCCCGATATTTACTTCTACGAGAGGTCTTACGGCGGCTACTTCACGCTAAGCTATCCGCTGTCCAGGTTCAGACGCATTGAAGCGACCACGAGCATGTCGAGCACCTACAAAGATCTCTACTACGGGATCGGGGAGCAGACTTCTCTCTTGTTTTCAAACTCCGTTGCGTATATAGAGGATAATTCCCTTTGGGGTCCTACCGGGCCGATCGACGGGCACAGGATGCTGGCGAGCATTGCGTATACTTCCGACATCAAGTACGGCACCGTCAACTACCTCACCATCATGCTGGACTACAGACGCTATTTCAGGATAAGCCAGACTGTTGCTTTTGCGACGCGCGAGGCGATCCTGATGAACCAGGGCATCCAGAGCAGGAGGTTCTTCATGGGAGGGAGCTGGGACCTCAGGGGCTGGCCTTTGTGGAGCATACGGGGGAAGAAGCTCTGGATAGCGAGCGAAGAATTGAGATTTCCCGTCATAAATGAATTGAACATCGATTTCCCCTTCGGAGGCATGCTCTTCACCGCGATCCGTGGCGCCGCTTACTTCGACGCCGGCGCCGCCTGGGATAACGTTTACACCGGAACGCTCGGCGATTTCGGCGTCGGACTCCGGTTCAATCTCGGCGGGATCCTCGTTCTCAGGTGGGATATGGGAAAGAGAATAGAAGACAACTTTCATAGGCTCGAGCACGGGTTGTTCTCCCAGTTCTTTTTCGGCTGGGACTTCTGATTGCTTAATATTCGACAGGATTATATCTTCATCATTAGCATCCCTCAGTAGCGCAGGGAATCTGCCGGAGTTCCGGAACCGCTTGTGCTGGCCGCTCACGCTTAATGGGTCCGGAGTTTTCTTGAACGTCTCTTCGAGCTAGCCTTATTGCTGACATGACAGAACGGTGATGAAACAAGGCCACAGTCTTCATGACGTACCGGTTTTCAGGAAGTTGTCTCCTTCGGAGTTGAGACTGGTCACGGAGGTCTCAAAGACCAGGCGGTACAGGAAGGACCAGATAATATTCCTGGAGGGGGAGCCCTACTCAGGTTTCTATATTGTCCTGACCGGCAGGGTGAAAGTCTACCGGTTGGATGGGGACGGTGAAGAAACGCTGCTGAGCACGGTGGATCCGTTCGGGAGCTTTGCCGAGTCGGTGCTTTTTGCCAGAAGTCATTTCCACATCTCGTGTGCGCAGTCGGTCGAAGACTCGACCCTGTTGTACGTACCAGTCGGGGATTTCCTCTCCCTTATGGCGAAAAATCCCGCTTTCGCAATCAGGATATCGGAAACAATGGGCGTTCTGCTCGCGAAACTCGACAGGAAGTTCGGAATGCTGTCTCCCGGTGCGGACGAGCGAGTCGCAAAATATTTACTCAACGAAGTGCAGCTGAACAATTCGATAAGACTTCCTGAGCCATATTTCCCGATGCTCATTCACAAGAAAGATCTTGCCGCCCATCTCGGCATCGCGAGCGAGACCCTCTCGCGCTCTTTGAAGAAATTGAAGGAAGACAAGGTAATACGGGAAGTGTCGAAAAAGATATTTGTTACCAATTTGAAGAAGCTTCGCGCGCTGTCGGAAATTTAGGCCAAGATAAAGGAAGGGCACCGATTCCTGCCCTTACTTGCGGCCGGGTTACTCGAGGATCGCTAGAAGGGGACTTTTTCGTCGGGTTCCGAAACCGGGCCGCCCTGACTGGATGGGTACTTCGACAAGTCTTCAAATCGGGCGTACTGTTTAACGAAAGCAAGCCTGACGTCTCCTGTCGGTCCGTTTCTCTGCTTGCTGATCATGACTTCGGCAACTCCTGCCGTGGATTCTCCATCGGGGTAGGTCTCGAGTCCGTACAGTTCCGGCCGGTGAATGAAGATTACGACGTCGGCATCTTGTTCCAGAGCGCCGGATTCTCTGAGATCCGACAGGATCGGTTTCTTGTCGCCGCGCTCCTCAACCGAACGGCGGAGCTGTGAAAGCGCCACAACGGGTATGTCGAGCTCTTTTGCAAGGACCTTCAGGCTTCTCGAGATCATCGAGATTTCCCTCTCCCTGCTTTCGGCTCTCGCCGGGCCCTGCATCAGCTGAAGGTAGTCGACCATGATAAGGCCGATATCGTGTTCGGTTTTGAGCCTGCGTGCCCGGGCGCGAAGCTCGAGCACGGAAAGTGCGGGAGTATCGTCTATGAAGATCGGTGCGGGAGCGAGCCTGTGGATTCGCGTCGAAATATTTGCCCACTGTTCTTCGGGCAGGGATCCCGTACGAAGAGCGTGTGCGTCGACACGCGCTTCAGCAGCGAGCAGGCGGATGAGAAGCTGCTGCTGCGACATCTCGAGGCTGTAAACCGCGGTAGGGACTCCGGACTTTACGGCGGCGTTTCTCGCGATCGAAAGTGCGAATGCCGTCTTTCCGACGCTGGGTCTTGCAGCTATAATTATGAGGTCGGATTTCTGGAAGCCTCCCGTCATCAGGTCAAGATCCTTGAATCCGGTCGAAACTCCGGTCACGCCCCCTTTGGAACCGTGTATCCTCTCAAGCACCTCCATGGTTTTCACGAGCGCCTGCTGAAGCGGAACCACGGCCTTTTTCAGGCGCGCTTCAGAAACTTTGAAGATGTCCCTTTCCACCTCGTCGATGAGCCCGAACGTGTCTTCACGGTTGTCGTAGCACATCAGGATGTTCTGGGACATCGTGGCAATAAGGCTGCGGAGCATGTACTTTTCGGCGACGATCTGCGAATGGGCTTCCACGTTGGCGGATGAGACGACCGACGAGACGAGTTCGTTGAGATATGCGGAGCCGCCGATGCTCTCGAGATGTGCGGTCCGTCGAAGCTCTTCGCGCAGTGTTATTACGTCGATTTCCATATTGCGCGTATAGAGCTCCACCATCGCGGCGAAGATTCTCTCGTTCGCGGTTGAATAGAAGTAGTCCGGCTGAAGGAGTTCTATCGCCGGGGGTACTGCATGCCTGTCCAGAAGCATTGCCCCGAGTACGGCCTTTTCGGCCTCCATATCCTGCGGCGGGATTCTGCCGCCGGCCATGTTCGGAGTGACAGTCCCGAAATCTCTCGTCTTTCTCTGCTCAAAATCTGTTGCCATCAGCCGGTAGTCTCAGTTCTTTTTATGGCTTATATAAGGTTCATAACTCATCATAAAGCTTCCGCATTTTCTGCACATCTTCCCATGCGGGTCGCTTCCAGTTCGGATTTCGCAGTAATGCCGCCGGATGAAAGGTGACCATCACCTTGATTCCCTGATACATATAGATGTTGTTTCTCAGTTCGGTGAGTGAGGCATTCGTCTTCAGCAGAGTCTGTCCCGCAATTCTTCCGAGGCACATGATGAGTTTCGGTTGTATGACCGAGAGTTGTTTTTTCAGGAACGGCTCGCACGACTCCACTTCATCCGGCAGCGGGTCCCGGTTGTTCGGCGGCCGGCATTTCAGAATGTTGCAGATGAACACGTCTTCGCGCCGGAGCTGGACCGCAGCCAGAATTTTGTTCAGGAGCTGTCCGGCTCTGCCCACGAACGGCTCGCCCTGCTCGTCTTCGTCGGCGCCGGGAGCCTCTCCGATCAGCACCAGCTTTGCGTTCGGGTTTCCGACGCCGAATACGAACTTCTTTCTCGTGATACCCAGCTGACATTTCATGCATCTGGAAATTCTCGAATCGAGAGTGGCCAGCGAGTCGCTGTCGTACCAGTTGGAATCCAGCTGCCAGGCAGGATCAAGAACGGCCCCTTCAAACAGCTGCCGGTCTTCCGTTACTTTGATTGTCTTTGACTTCTGCTTCAAACTACTCTCGATATTCTCAGGCGTCCCGCTTCCTGCAGATGCAATTGTTTGAATCTCCTTGTCTCTCGCCTCCGGGATGCTCCCTTCGGACGCAGCAGGCAGGAATGTCTCGTCCCCGAAAAGTTCGGCCTGCTGCCTGAGAAAGAGTTCGACGTCTTTTAGGATCTTGTCCGGCTGATTCTCACTTCCCATTGGCTAACAAAGTTATTTTCACCTTACCTCAATTCCAAATATGAGGAAATGCAAGCTATGGCTCGGTTCCAATCCCCAGTGGGGCGTTGGGTTTGTATTTGCCGCTGAGGGAGGAGTGGATATGCCGAAAACGCGGAGCATAGGTATGTTTTCCTTTGCGTTTTCCCCACCTTCTCTGCTTACTTCACGGTTAGATTCAAACTGAGCCTCCATTGGAACGCAAGTGACACTGTACGAGCATTCGGCGTTCCGACAACGAACATTTCGGGAAAACCGTTGGATCAGGTCTGATTCCTCGGCTGAAATGCCTTGAACCAGATTCGGACCTCGGTGCCTTTTCCAACCTTACTGGTGATCTCTATCTTGCCCCCGTGATCCTGCACAATTCGCCGCGTTACCGCGAGTCCCAGCCCCGTACCTCTTCCCGGCTCTTTCGTGGTAAAGAACGGGGTGAATATCTTTTGCAGGTTTTGAGGCTGAATTCCTTCGCCGGTGTCCTCTATTGAAACGAAAACATCCTTTTTGCCCTGAGCCCCCGTCTCCGCAGAAGTCCTTACTCGCAGTTCACCGCCGTTTCTCATCGCCTGAAATGAATTGACTACAATGTTCAAAATCACCTGGTACAAAAGGGATGGATCGCCGTACACTTTTGGCAGATCACGGTCCAGTATCTCGACCGAGTTGATCGCGCTCTGCTTGAATTGAAGCCGGACAAAATTGAGGACCTCCTGGATGACTCCATTAATATCAACGGATTGGAGCGAAAGCAGCTTCGGCCTGGCGAAATCGAGAAGCTGGCGAATGAGCTCCGAAATTCTCTTTGCCTGGCCTATGATCGTCGAGAGCTCCTGGTAGCCCTTGTCGGACTCATTCATGTCGAGAAGCATGAACTCCGCGTTGCCCGATATTATGTTCAGCGGAGTACCTATTTCATGAGCAATGCCGGCGGCAAGCTGGCCGGTCGTTGCGAGCTTTTCTGTCTGGATTATCTGCTGCTCAAGATTCTTCCTGTCGCTTATATCGGATTCTATTCCCATATAACCGATTTTCGCGCCGTCGAGGTATATCGGTGTAATGCTGAGCCAGATCGGTATTTCGATGCCGTCCTTGCGCTTGTTGATTATCTCACCTTTCCAGTTGTTGAATCTCTCCAACGACTCCCACATCTGGGTGTAGAACTCCCTGGTGGAGTGCCGCGATTGCACTATCGCGGTAGATCGTCCGATCACTTCATCTCGTGAATAGCCGTATATCTTCGAGAAGGCGTCGTTAACATCGACAATCTTGCCGTCTACAGTCGTTATGATGATGCCATCAGTGGAATGTTCGAAGGCGCTTCTGAAAAGTTCGAGACGCCTCTGGAGAAGCTTTTCGCTCGTGATGTCCCTGTTGAGACTCAGAACACCGCTGAATCTGCCGTCGGGATCGAGAAGAGGATACCACGATTTCAGGAGGTAGGCGATGTCGCCGTTTCGTTTCACAATTCTGTGAGGCGAGTTCTCGGTACTGACGTGATGCAGGAAGATGGCTTCGAATTCTTCCTTGAGCCGCTTCTTGTCTTCGTGGTGGACGATCTCCAGGGGATGGACCTTTCCGTTCAGGAAGTCTTCCTGAGTGTAGCCGGTAACCTTCTCCACGTTTCCGCTCACATAGTAGACTCTGCCATGCCGATCGAATTGGAATATGAGGTCGTTGCCGGCGTGGAGCATTTGAGACAATTGTGGGAGCGACCTTATCGTCCGTTCAGTGAAGTCATGGAATACGATGCCGAGGATATCATCCTCGTTCAGGGAGGAAATCACCTTACCATAAAGCTGTCTACCTGAATGCCGAAGTGTGAATTCGGCTTCCTTCCCGTTTGCAAGCGAAGAAAGGTCGGGTGAGTCAGCGAAAACCTCGTTCATGTTCCTGCCTACGACGGTGTTTCCGCCGATCTCGACGAACCTTTGTGTTGAGCCGACGATCCTGCCATACCGATCCGCGAACACCCCGCAGATGCCCGCATATGACATGATTTCGACAACCCCTTTGAGCCGGGTGTTCTCTTTCTCTGATCCCATTTTCTATATTTTGCCGCCCTGCTCCTGACGAACCACCGAGACTGAACCTAAAGCGCCTACACCGTACGAGAGAAGATTGGCTTTTCCTTTAACATCTTTTCGAGGTACGCATCAAACACCATCGCAATATTCCTGATGACGAGTTTTCCCATGTCCCTGACTACGATCCTGTCGTCCGTCAATTCGAGGAGGCCGTCCTGCACGAACTCCGCGAGCTTCGGGATGGCTGTGGCGAAATATTCATCGAAATTTATCCCCAGCTTCTTTTCCACTTCCCGCTTGTCCAGCTCCATGTCGCACATCAGACGCATGATCACATGCTGCCGGATAATATCGTCTTCCGTCATCTTATATCCCAGGACTATCGGGAACCTGCCGGAATCTATGGCTTTATAGTAGTCCTGGAGGGACTTGTAGTTTTGCGAATAAACATGGTTGAACTGACTGATTGCCGAATTGCCGAATGCATAAAGATCCGCGCCAGAATGTGTGGAGTAGCCCTGGAAATTACGGTAGAGCGTCTTCTCCTTCTGAGCGACTGCGAGTTCGTCGTCCGGCTTGGCAAAGTGGTCCATTCCGATGTAGATATAGCCCGAACTTGTCAGTAGCTCGATAGTCATCTTCAGGATCTCCAGCTTCACTTCAGGATGCGGCAGAGTGGTCTTGTCTATCAGCTTCTGGTGGGGTTTCAGCCACGGGACATGGGCGAAATTGAATACGGCTATCCTTTCGGGCGAGATGTCGACCACTTTACGCAGGCCGTCTTCAAACGACTCGATGGTCTGGTAGGGAAGGCCGTATATCATGTCCAGATTGACGCTGTGGAATCCAAGCTTTCTGCTCCACTCGACTGCGTCGCGCGTAATTTCCTCTGGCTGGATTCTGTTCACCGCTTCCTGAACCTTCGGGTTAAAGTCCTGCACTCCCATACTGATCCTGTTGAAACCGGATTCGCGCAGCGCCTGCATGTGCTCGAATGTCAAACCCCGCGGATCGATTTCCACCCCTGCTTCAACCCCGGGAGAAAGAGAAAAGTGATCTTTTATCGAGGCCGCGAGTGTCCTTATTTCGTCCGGAGTCAGGTACGATGGAGTGCCGCCTCCCCAGTGGAGCTGGCCGACCTTCCTGTTCTTGTTGAAATGCGGGGCGGAGAGTTCCATCTCCCTCTTGAGATACGTGAGATACTCGCTGATTCTTTCCCGGCTGTGCGTGACCAGCATGTTACAGCCGCAGAAATAGCACAGAGTGTCGCAGAAGGGGATGTGGTAATAAAGCGACATCTCTGCATTGATGCCCGGCGCATTGTTCGAGATCAGCGACTCCAGGTAATCTTCAGCAGTGAAACTCGAGCTGAAGGCGGGCGCGGGCGGATAGCTCGTATAGCGGGGGCCCGGCCTGTCGTATTTCTTTATCAGACCTATATCGATATCTCTAATAGTGCTCATATTGATTCTTCCGCAAATTGTTCGGGAGGCGGGCAAACTCGACGCTTCGGCCTCCGGTTCCAGACTTCTTTTGAAAATTTAACCGCCGGGAGCGGGAACTTCAAGTTACCCCGATAATCGGGGACATGACAAACCTGCGGCCCCATGGGGGGCCGAAATTCCGGGGACGGGCCGTCTCCTCAGCACAATGCCTCGGAACGGCCGCCTTTCATTTCTAATCGTAGGATGTGCGTGCTGCGAGCGTTTGTCCTCTTTCGCCGCTTTTCATTTACCCGCTATTTCGATATCTTAGAAGTGTGTCGGAACCGAAGCGCCTCGCGCTCTTTGGAGGATTGAATGCATCATCATCTTACAAGATTAATGAACGGCAGCAGGGTTCTGATGTTGATGGCTGTCTACCTAGTCATCGGATCGCTGTGGATCACATTCGGACTTGCGCTGGAACCCGTGCTGATTCAGGACCATCCCTCGTTTGGGGTTGTGCTCACATGCGCTTCGATTGTCTGGTCTGCAATCAGCCTGATACTTGCGGTCTATTTCATACACAGATTGAGAGTCGTACTAAGAAGAGCAAAGCATGAAGGAAAAGCTTGAGAAGATAAAAGCACGTTATGAGGAAGTTACGAACCTCCTTTCCGACCCTTCCGTGATTTCGAATCAATCAAGATTTAGAGAACTCAGCAAGGAGCATAATGATCTTGCCGGGGTGGTGAAGGCCTATGATGAACTCCTCGGAATGCGGCGAAGCCTCGAAGATACTCGTGAACTGGCCGGCTCTGCCGAAGATCCGGAGATGCGACAGCTCGCAAAACAGGAGTCGATGGAACTGGAATCGAAGATTGAAGAGAAAGAGGAGGCCCTGAAGGAGATGTTGATCCCGAGGGACCCCAACGACAGCAAGGATGTCATACTTGAAATACGCTCCGGCACGGGCGGAGAAGAGGCCGCACTGTTTGCAGCCGACCTGTACCGAATGTATACAAGGTTCGCGGACAGGCAAAACTGGAAGATTGAAATGCTCGATTTCAACGAGACCGGGATCGGCGGGTTCAAGGAAATTATTCTCGGCGTAAGCGGCAGCGACGTGTACGGGAACCTGAAATACGAAAGCGGAGTGCACAGAGTGCAGAGAGTGCCGATGACCGAGGCTAGCGGTAGAATACATACTTCCGCAGCAAGCGTGGCGGTAATGCCTGAGGTCGAGGAGGTGGAAGTCGACGTGAATCCCGACGAGCTCAGGATAGACGTCTATCGGGCCGGAGGTCACGGTGGTCAGAACGTTAACAAAGTCGAAACTGCAATAAGGATTACGCATATCCCGACGGGAATCGTCGTCCAATGTCAGGATGAGCGGAGCCAGTACAAGAACCGGCAGAAGGCCATGAAGATACTTCGGGCACGACTGTACGATGTTCTGATGCAGAGAAGAGACTCCGAGATAGCGGCGAAAAGGAAAACGATGGTGCGCAGCGGCGACAGGAGCGAGAAGATCAGGACGTATAACTTCCCGCAAAACAGGGTCACCGACCATCGAATCAACTATACCATATACGATCTTCGTTCCGTGCTGGACGGAAACCTGGATGAATTGCTCGATCAACTGAAACTTGCCGAGCGCGGGCAGCAACTCGAAACGACGCAGAAATAAGGGAACCGGCGATGAGATTTTTCGGAGCGGCCGGGGCCGCCGGACTCCTCCTGGGTGTTTTGGCCGGAGCCTTCGGCGCCCATATGTTGCATGGCCGGATTTCGGCGGAGATGCTCGGGGTTTTCGAGACCGGCGTAAAGTATCAGATGTATCATTCGTTGGCCTTGCTGGCGGTGGCTTTCCTCTCGGGCAAGGGGAAGCTCTTCCGGTATGCAGGGGCTCTGTATATTACAGGGATCGTGTTGTTTTCATTCAGCCTTTATGCACTTGCGGTGACGGGAGTCGTCTCTCTCGGTTATATCACCCCTTTTGGAGGAGTAGCGTTTATCGCCGGCGACGCATTTCTGCTCGTCGGTTTTCTGAAAATCTGATTTACCCCAACCGGTTTTCGACCACAAAGCGTTTGTTCTCCTGAGAGTTTTGAGAAAGAGGCAACAGAACTGCGTTTTGACATACAATGCGAAAAGGTAACTCTATCATGAATAAATTCCTGTTTCTATTCTTCTGTTTAACAACCGCATCATATGGCATGAATATCCTTTCCGGTCCGGCGTCCGTTCAGCCGGACACATTCAAGGTTCGGTACCCGAACGAAATTTCGAAGGCCGACACTTTGAAGAAAGACTCAAGCAAGGTATGGATACCGTCGATGGTCACGGGTGTAAGCATAAGTCAGATTGCGTTCAGCAACTGGACTCAGGGAGGGCTTAACGCGCTGACATGGACGGCTACTGCGAATATCGGGCTGGATTACAAAAATGACGGATGGATACTGAGGAACAATAGCAGACTTGCTTACGGCAGGACTAAACTGGGAGGCCAGGGAACGATTACGAACGACAACGAGTTCTTTCTCGAGAATGTGTTGTCATACAATGTCGGCTGGGCCACCGATCCCTTCTTCAGCAACACAGTGATCACGACGCTGACCAGGGGATACGATTACAAGTCCGACCCACCCGTTCTAATCGCGGACTTCTTTGATCCCGGCTACGTTACGCAGAGCATAGGCTTCTCCTATCGAAAGTTGAAATTCTTCACTACCCGGCTCGGCCTCGCCACGCAGGAAGTCTTTGCAAACAAGTACAGGCAGTATACGGATAATCCGAACACGCCGAACAAGGTTGAGGCGTTCAAGCTGGAGTCCGGGCTCGAGTCGGTCAGCCAGGCCAAGGTGCAGATAGCGGAGAACATGCTGCTTACGACCGGGCTGAGACTCTTCACGAGATTTGAGCACCTGAGGGTGTGGGATGTGCGATGGAACAACGTGATAGCCGCGAAGGTAAATTCATTCATCAATGTGAATTTCAATTTTCTGTTGGTATATCAGCGTGACCAGTCGCTGACGACGCAGATGAAGGAAGGGCTTCAGGTCGGCGTTGTGTACACAATATTGTGAGTCCGAATAGCGGGAAATTGGACAAAACCTTTGATTTTATCGGCTGCAGCAGATATATTATGAAGCAATTTTGAACAAACATTCCTCGGTAGCTCAATTGGCAGAGCAATCGGCTGTTAACCGATGGGTTGCAGGTTCGAGTCCTGCCCGAGGAGCGTAGAGATGCCCGGTGAGATCATCGGGCTTTTTTTATGGCAGGATACTGGGTTTACATATTGTACTCGGATAGCGGGGATGTATACTACAAGGGGTCGTCATCGGATCCGGAGCGAAGGATGGTGCATCACAACACGACCGAGAGAGGATACACGTCCCGGTACAGGCCGTGGAGATTGGTGTACAAGAAGGAGTATGGAACAAAGGCGGAGGCTCAGGCAGCGGAGCGAAAGCTGAAGGGGATGAAGAGCCGATCGATGACGGAGAGGATAATCAAAGGAGAAAGAGAGCTGTGATCAATCGGCTGTTATCCCGAATACGGCCATCGGCCATATTCGGGATGCAGGTTCGAGTCCTGCCCGAGGAGCGATAGGGTTCGATGACTCGAGCCAATAGATTCGCCTGAATTCGGCGAATTTTTTTTTTGACAATTTCTTCCCCCCATCCACGGCTTTGCCATTATTTTACCTACTGCTAACCGAACGCTGGATTTATCGGCGAGTATTTAATCGGATAATTAGCTGCGATGCTAGACAATAATACGAAGTTCAAAATGTTGCGTTAACCGGGCCGGGTCAGTAAATCCGGCAGATCACCGGTGTCCTTAAGAATTTGCCTTAAATATCCGATATAGGGATAGGAAGGCATATGAAGAAATTCTTTCTGTTTGTAATGGCTCTCGGTCTGATTCTTGACGGTTGTGGCGGAGGCCTCGAAATG
>JBJKPN010000198.1:0-7808 GCA_046706365.1 Candidatus Kryptoniota bacterium
GCTTTTGCCTGAATTCCCATTGCCGTAAGCTTCTTGGATACTTTGACGGTTATGTGTTTTCTATTGCAGAAAACGATAGCAAGGTGCCGCTCCTGTCCGAGGAGATCGGAGAGCAGGTCGAGCTTCGCTTCCGGCGGGACGCGGTAATAAAGCTGCCGCAGGAAGATCGGCTTCACCGTCGACGCGAACCTGACGTTTTTCGGGTTATTGAGATACCTCGCAGCAAGTTTTTCAATCTCCTTCGGAACCGTCGCACTGAAAAGAAGCGTCTGGTGCTCGGCAGGCAGCTGGGCGGCAATACGTTCGACGTCGCGGATGAATCCCATGTCGAGCATCCGGTCTGCCTCGTCGCACACGAAATATTTGACTGAATTAAGCCTGACGGAATTCCGGTTCATAAGGTCGATAAGCCGTCCCGGCGTGGCAATGATTATGTTCGCCTGTCTTAGCCTGGCGGCCTGTGCATTTATCGATACTCCGCCGTAAACGGGAACGATGCCCAGGTGCTTTCCCACCGAATATTTTACGAATTCTCCCGCAACCTGTGTCGCAAGCTCCCTCGTCGGCACCAGGACCAGTGCCTTGAGCCCGTCGCGCCTTCTTAGTTTTTCAATTATGGGTATGGCGAAACTCAGCGTTTTACCCGAGCCCGTTTCGGACTGTGCCAGGACATCCCGCCCCGCCGCTATGGCCGGTATTATTTCCTCCTGTACCGGAGTCGCCACTGTTATTCCCTGCGCTTCGAGCAATGAAGTTATTTCATCGCTCAGCACGAAAGACTGTGATTTCATTTAGACCTTTCATTATACATTAATATTTATTTGGGGAATCAGCTGCTGAGAAGGAGTTCAGGGCTATAGCTTTCAGAAGTATCCTTAGAAGAAGACCAAATCCCGGCTTCCGAACACCGTCGCCCATTCTTCTATTCAGGTGGGGAGAAGATGTTTCTGTAACTGATACAATATAATCGACTGGAAGGAATAGTTATGCATACTATTATTATTGGAAAAGTCCCCGGCGTGCAAGCTCTTCCCCGGAGATCCGGGTGCGCGGCTCACTCTCCGCGCGCCCCGGCAGTCACCTTTCCGGCAAGATTCCTGTAGACAAACGCGAAATAAAATATGACGAGTATGATCCCGATGGTCCACCAGACGAGGCCCGTCTGCAGGCCGTACATGCTCGTCGCCGCGTTGTATGCATTGAGTGTGTAAGAGGGGTTGACAGTCGACACCAGCAGGTTCGGAAACAGAGTGCCCGATACTGCCGCAAGAATTGCCGAGATGAATACAACGGAACCGAGAAACGGTCGGAAGTCATTCGACTGCCTGAGGGCAACCGGAATATAAATGAACCCGGCCAGCGCGAGCAGCGCGAGGAGCAACGGCCAGATTCTCCCCGTCATCGGGGCGAAGAAGCCCGGCTGAACAACCGGGGTCAGCACGAAAGTGACTACTAACAGGACTGTTACCGACCACCACATACGCCGTGCAAGACCCATGCTCCGCTCGCGCACCTCACCGTCTGTCTTCCACACTAGAAACAACGCACCATGCATCGCCAGGACGGACAACGCGAAGAGTCCTCCAATAACGGTGTAGTAGTCGAGAATTCCTATGGACGGCGAACTCAGCAAATTGGTGAAGAGTGGAATAGCAAAATAGCCCGTGACGTCGAGCGGTACCCCGCGCACGACATTGCCGAGCGCTGCCCCGAGGACAATCACGATGAGTATCGAGGCAAACTGGAGAATGCCGTCCCAGAAATCGTGCCAGAGTTTAAAAGGTTCATGGGACCGGAGCTCTATCGCGAGCCCGCGCAGTATCAGTAGCCAGAGAAGAATAACGAGCGGCATGTAGAACCCGCTGAACCCTGCGGCATATGCCTTCGGGAAAGCGAAGAACAAAGTACCCCCTGCCGCCAGCAGCCACACTTCATTTCCATCCCAGACCGGTCCGATTGCGCTGAGTATCTGACGCCGTTCCGCATCCGTCTTTGCCACCATACCGTAAACTATGCCGGCACCGAAATCGAAACCGTCGAGCACCACATAGACAATCAACATCGCAGTAAGAATCGCATACCAGAGAGCGTTCATGGTTCTACTCCTTTCCTGCCGCGTAAACTGGACCGCGGGAAATCTCTCTGCCGACCAGGAAGAGGAACCCGACTCCGATCACAAAATAGAGTCCGACGAAACCAATCGTAGTGAACACAACATCCCCCTTGTTAACCATTGGCGACGCGGCTGCGGTTGTCCTGAACAAATTGTAGACGACCCACGGCTGGCGTCCGAGTTCCGCCGTGAACCAGCCTGCAATTGTCGCGATGTACGGGAACGGGAATGCGAGCATCAGCAGCCAGAGAACGGCCCGCGTCTTCTCAAGGCGGCCGAACCAGATCAGGAGAGTGCTGATGGCCATGAGAGCGAGTATCAGCGTGCCGAGCCCTACCATGATATGATAGCTGTAATACAGAAGGGAGATGTTTTCGGGCAAATCCGCTGTCGGAAAATCGTTGAGTCCTTTCACCGTCGCATTGAACGACCCGTAGGCGAGGAAGCTCAGAATCCCCGGGACTACGATCGGATTTTCCAGCTTCCGTTCCTCCACGTTCGGCTGGCCAATGATCGCGAGGGGAGCCCTGCTGCCGCTGGTGAAAACTCCTTCGAGGGCGGCAAGAGCGGCCGGTTGGTAATCCGCAACGAGCTTCCCGTTCTGGTCGCCGGTCGGGAAAATTTGAAGCACGCTTGCAACCAGTGCCGTGATTACGCCGACCTTTAGAAAGAGGCGGGCTTCCCCGTCATACTTACCGATGAGCTTCCAGAGCGCCCCCACGGATGCGACGACCGTTGCGGCGGTAACTACCGAAGCACTCATATTGTGGGCGTATTCCCAGACCGCCCAAGGATTCAGGACAAACTTCCAGAAGCTCGCAAGCTGCAATGAGCCGTCCGCGGCAACTGCATAGCCGACAGGGTGCTGCATGAAGGCATTGGTCGCTATAATGAAATACCCTGAAAGCCAGCTGCCGGCGCATAAACCTGCCGCTACGGCGAAATGGCCCCGCTTGCCCAACTTCTTCTCGCCGAAGAGGAACATTCCGAGCAGCGATGATTCCAGAAAGAAGGCGAACATCCCTTCCATGGCAAGCGTCTGCCCGATTACACCGCCCGCATAGTTGGAAAAGGCGGCCCAGTTCGTGCCGAACTGGAACTCGAGTGGAATCCCCGTTACGACTCCGACGGTAAAATTAATTGCGAATATGCGCGCCCAAAACCTGGCTGCGTTGTTCCACTTGACGTCGTCGGTTTTCACGTAGCGCCACTTCAAGAATACAATGATCAGCGCCAGGCCCATCGTAAGCTGGGGAAACAGATAGTGGTAGGTTACTGTAAAAGCGAATTGCAATCGATCCCAAAGCATCCCTTAACTCCTTGTACCAGCAGTTAAGGTAACAATGCTCATTCTTTTATTCAAGAGAGCATGGTACAGCGGGTGAATCAACCGATCTGTCGATGATCTCCCGCATCACCCTATCCTGGTCGCCACTTAACGCCATCGGCGTCAGGAAACCAAAGAATCATCCGACGATACTAGCTGCACATCCTCCCACCGGGGACACTGCCGGCATCGAAATTACCACTATCAGTCGATACCGGGAATGCTCCGGAAGGAATTGAACCCTCAGCAGGCACCCCGTTCCACGACCACCTCGCACAGAGAGGCAGGCATGACGTCGACACTCCCCGCCATCGCAAACGGCTCCATAAACTTCTTCACTATCTGTTCATCCTGCGATTCCACAATGAGATACAACATGTGGGCCCCGTCGATGACCGCTTCGGCGTTTATCTTCAGGCCGTTCTGCTCCGCATTCTCTTCGGAAAGATGGGCGAGCAACATCTCACCCATTTCCCTGTTCCGCGCCGGGCAGGTCTCGCTCGAATGTTGATGTTTGACTACATAAAGTGCCATTTTCATTTCCTCCTTTAGTTTCTGGTTATATCAATAGCGAGGCAAACTCGGAGCTATTCTTTGGGTCCAGGCGTCGATCCCTCCAACCAGGTTCTTGACATCCTTGAACCCGTGCTGCCTCAGGAAAGCTGCGGCCTTTGCGCTCCGCCCGCCCATCTTGCAATGGACAATGATCTCTTTCGACGGATCGAGTTCGGTGTATTTCTCCGGCAGCTCGGAAAGCGGTATGAGAGGCGCACCGAGGTTGACGATTTCAAATTCTCTCGGTTCGCGCACATCTAGTATGAAGATGTCGTCTCCGCGGTCGAGCCTCGCTTTCAGTTGTTCAACCGTTATTTCGGTCTTTTCGTCGATCTTCCTGCCGGCCGGCGCGGGCTTCACGATGCCGCAAAACTGCTCGTAATCGATCAGGGTACGTATCGACGGGTTGTTGCCGCAAATCGGGCAGTCTGGGTTCTTCCTCAGCTTCATCTCCCGGAATTTGAACTTAAGCGCGTCGAATAGAACCAGCCTTCCGATGAGCGGGTCGCCTTCACCGAGCAGAAGTTTGATCACCTCGAGCGCCTGGAGCGTTCCGATTATTCCCGGCAATACTCCCAGCACTCCTCCCTCTGCGCAGCTCGGCACGAGGCCCGGAGGAGGCGGAGCGGGATAAAGGCACCTGTAGCACGGCCCCCGCTTCGCATCGAACACGCTGACCTGCCCGTCGAATCTCAGTATCGAACCGTAAACGTTCGGCTTTCCCAGAAGGACACACGCATCGTTTACGAGATACCTCGTCGGGAAGTTATCCGTCCCGTCCACGACGACGTCGTAACCGGCAAACAGCTTCAGTGCATTTTCAGAAGTGAGCCGCATTTCATAAGTTTCTATGGAGATATTTGGATTTATGCCTTCCAATGTCTCGCGTGCCGAGTCCAGCTTCGGCCGTCCTATATCCGCCGTCGAGTGCATTATCTGGCGCTGAAGGTTTGTCTTGTCGACGACATCGAAATCCACGATGCCGAGTTTTCCAACCCCTGCGGCGGCAAGGTACATGCCCAGCGGGGAACCGAGTCCGCCCGCGCCGATCATGAGCACCTTCCCAGCCTTGAGCTTCTTCTGTCCTTCCATACCGACCTCGGGAATTATCAGGTGCCTGCTGTAACGCAGCACCTCCTCGTTTGAAAGACTCACGTCACTGTCGATTTCCATCACGTCGACATCGACGCCGCCGGCGATTGACGGGATGATGCTTACCGTGTCGGTTTCCTTTACGGCAGTATTGCCCTTCTCCAGATATCTTATATCTTCGTCGTTTACATAAATATTGACATAATTTCTGAAGCTGCCGTCTTCGGCGTACAGGTGCTGCTTAATCTGGCCATACCTGGCGGTGAGGTTGCCGAGGACTTCACCGACGGTCGAACCTTCGACTTCTACCGCGTCCTGCTTATCGGTGAACGGACGAAGCGGCGTCGGTATGAGTATTTTTACAGCCATATCTTCTCCTTTTTATTCATTCAAAAAACTCTGTGTCAATTTCGGTTGATCTCCCTATGCTAGCTGCTGGACTTGACGGCGTTTGTCGACCCGACAGACAACGGAATCTCCACGAAGCGCTCTCTCGATTCCGAGAGGAGCCATGATGTCATTGTTTTTGGCGCTCCATGGTCGACCGAAAGGACAATGTAAATGAACCATGGCAGAGCATGTTCCCTGTCGAACTCGGAGGGAATCGCCGGGTGGTCGGGATGAGAATGGTAAAATCCCAGCAGCTGCAGTCCACGTTCGGATGCCGTGCGCTCCGCTTCGAGATATTGTTTCGGAGTAACTAGAAACCTCCTCCGTCTGTTCTCTTCCTGATGATTATCCAGTCCGGCAACATCCAGGATAACCCGCTCATCACCGTCGTTCGTGCCGAGAAGTATGCCGCAGCATTCTTCCGGATAAGTCTCTTTGCCGTGGTCCTCGATGTTACGGACCGATTCTTTCGAGATTCTGACCATTTAGAAGCTGCCTCCATTTCTTCGCACGACATCCTTATCCGCCCTGCCTCTCATTGAATGTTCCGACGCGTACCGCGCACCCCCATCGGGAAAAACGGTGACAATTACGCCGGCATCGATTTCTTCGGCCAATTTCAGACTCGCAGCCATAGCGGCGCCGCTCGAGATTCCGACAAAGAGCCCCTCTTCGTGCGCAAGCCGGGCGGCCATATCGTACGCCTCCTCCGTGGAAACCGTTAGCCGGTCATCCTCTACCGTCCCGTCGTAGATTCCGGGTACTATGGAAGTCTCGAGATGTTTCAGACCTTCCACACCGTGCAGCGGTGAATCCGGCTGAACTGAGATGCAGCGGATATCCGGATTGAATTCCTTCAACCTTCTGGAGGTCCCTATAAATGTACCTGTCGTTCCGAGTCCGGCTACGAAATGGGTGATCCTGCGGTCGGTCTGTTCCCAGATTTCGACGGCTGTCGTCAGATAGTGCGCCCTCCAGTTCGCCGGGTTGTTGTACTGATCCGGGTAGAAATATTTTTCCGGCTCGGCTGCGACCATTTCTTTCACTTTTTGTTGGGCGCCGTCCGTGCCGCTGAGCGGATCTGTCAGGATGATTTCGGCGCCGTATGCTCGCAGGGCTGCCTTCCTCTCGATGCTTGCGTTCGATGGAAGCGCGACCGTTACCCTGTAGCCGAGGACGCTCCCGATCATGGCATAGGCGATGCCGGTGTTCCCACTCGTCGCATCGAAGATCGTTTTAGACTTTGTCAGCGCGCCCGAGCGCTCGGCATCGAGTATCATCTTCAGCGCTGCACGGTCTTTGACCGAGCCTCCCGGATTAAACCACTCCGCCTTGGCATATATCTCCGCCTCAATACCTTCTCCCGGTAGTCTCTTGATGCGAATCAGGGGAGTATTGCCTATATATGAAAGAACGGATTGCCGGTCGGCATGATGGGCCTCTTCTCTTTCCACAACCGCCGAGTCCTGGGGGTCGTGGCCGATATCATATCTGTAAGTTGACATCTCTTATCCTTTTGTTTTGGAGAATTGATCGGCAGTGATATCGCCTTCCGCTTCTCTGCGTTGATTTATTGCACGCAGCTTCTTGCATCGCTTGCAGACGCTTTTGTATCTCGAATAGAAAGCGTCGGGGTCCTTTGTTCCGCAATAGCGGCACAGGGGCGGCTCGCCATACCTGCGCACGTGAAACAAGGCGCTGCCGTACCTTCTGGCTCTCATATAATGTCTCCAGCAAAGTCCCCGAGCGATGCTTCGGTCATCGCACCCTTCTATGTTACATATAACATCACTCATCGAATCTGCTCCTTTCCAACCGCCGGCCGGTGTTGTCAATCGACACATGGACCGGTTTTCCGCTGCCGAGCATTCGAACCGTCTCACCCACGATGATCAGCCCCGGAAGCGTCGTGCCATCCTCAGCAACCCTGGCGCAGATGTCATCGAGCGTGCCGGTTATAACAAGCTCCTTCTCCGTGGTCCCGCCGAATATCACCGCAACCGGTTTCGATAGCGGAACGCCGGCGCCCGTGAGTTTTTCAACTATCGACCCCATCTTCCTAATTCCCATATAGATTACAATCGTATCTGCGTGAGAGGCCGATTCCCAATCGACGCGCTCTCCCGGCTTCTTCGGGTCTTCATGCCCGGTAAGAAACAATACGCTCGATGACTCCCCGCGATGGGTCAGCGGCATCCTGAGGGACGTGGGGACTCCGATTCCGGAAGTGATGCCGGGAATGACTTCAACTTCAATACCCGCTTCCGACAGCGCCTCAACCTCTTCGCCGCCGCGGCCGAATATGAACGGGTCTCCACCTTTCAGTCTCAC
>JBJKPN010000199.1:0-4967 GCA_046706365.1 Candidatus Kryptoniota bacterium
ATCGGTGATCGGCCTCCCATATGCATTAGTAAAGGAGTAGGAATAACTGGGGAAGCTGAAGAACATCCCCACATTGAACTGATTTCCCGAATCGGTGTAGTATGTCGCGTCAGCAGAAAGGCTCGGCTCACTGACCTCGCACTTCTGCGGATTCTGAAACCCTCCGTTCGTCCGAAGCGATTGGTCCGTCCTGTATTTCAAATACGACAGTGTGAAGTTGAAGAGATGTCTTCCGCCGACGAAAAAGCCGCCCGTGACTCCGGCCGCCCACTGGTTCCAGCTGTAGCTCGGGTCATATAATTGCTGTGCTTCGACATTATCGCCCATCAGGAACACCTCCGCGCTGATCCGGCCTACCTTTTGGATGTCCGCTCCAACTTTTGCGAAGCCGTCGTAGAAACGGAACCGGTCGTCTATCGGGAAGAAATCTTTAAGCAAGTTGTTGTTCATGGGGAGTCTGCAGAAGGCGACAAAACTCGAGCTGCTTCCGCGAGTTACCGCGAGAGGTCCGCTTATCTCCATGTCCGCCGTGAACAAATCTGCGCTTCCCTCACCCGTTATCCTGTTCTTGTCGCCGTCGATGGTACGAACATCCATTACGGAGGACAGCCGGTTCCCGTATTGAGCTCCGAAATTTCCGGGGAAGAAAGTGGAAGTTTTCACGATCTTCGGGTCCAGGAAGCTGAACAGCCCGAAGGCATGGGCGAGGTTATATACTCTGATTCCGTCGATAGTGACGAGATTCTGGTCCGGCCCGCCGCCCCTTACGAAATAACGGCTTGACTGGCCGTTCAGCGTCACGACGCTTGGCAGTCGCGTCACGTACCTGATCAAATCATTCTTGAAGAAACTCACGCTCGTCTTCGCCTCCTGTTTCGAGATGACCGTCCCTCCGGGGGTCAGCACAGTCATACCTGCGGAGTCTCCGAGGACGGTGACTTCTCTCAAGACCGTCGGCGATTCAGCGAGGCTAAGACGGACCCGCAGAACATCTTCGGCAATCGGGCGAAGCGTGAAGTATCCCGTCTTAAAACCTACCGCGCTAACCCTCACGTTCTGAGCCCTGCGTCTCACGTTTGCAAAAACAAACTCACCATTCCGATTTGTAACAGCACCCCGCTTTTCATCTGTAAGGATTACGCTTGCGTATGGTATCCGCTCACCGGATGCGCTGTCCGTCACAACGCCCTGAATCGTAACCATACTGTCCTGAACAAAAGTGCCGGCCTGAAGCAGCGATACGAGCAAAGCTATGAACATACCCGTTCCCCCGTACTATTGGATTACAAACACGGAGCTGTCGATCGAAGCGGACCCGAACAAACCCATCCCGTTGCTCACGTTCGAAAATATCACTCCTTCCTGCCTTAGTGTGTTGGGAACATTGAAACCCGTGGAAGCGGAGTAATATTTGTAGATCACCGAATCGATCTGAGTAACCGTAAGCGTCGCGTAGTAATGTTTGCTTTCCAGGCCGGCCGCCGCCGCACTCACCTGGTTAAACCCTGAGATGAAAGTCTCTCTCGAGAACTGGAGCGTAATTCTGCTTCCGCTCAGCGGGAGGAAATACGATCCGATATGCCTTCCTCCTGCTACCGTGTCCCCCTGTGAGTTCAGCCCTGAGTATCCAAGGTCGAATGTCGCCAATATCCATGCCGGTCTCATCTGAAATGAGATATAATAGTAAATGTCCTGGAATGAGTGTGATAAATTCTTCATCATATCCTGCGAGACCAGGTCAAGCTGGATTACGGCGTGACCGAGAACTTGTGTACTCGCCGTCAGTTCAGGAAAACCGGGCTTATCAACCACCAGCCGGTAGGAAGAAAACGCGCTGATCCTGGTACGGCCCGCATAAATCGCAACCGTCCGGCTACCACTCGTGACGGTGGTCTCATTAAGTTCCGTGATCTCACCATCTTCCGCGATCAGGTGCACAACAGCGCTGTCCACCGGTTCGTCCACCCGATCGGCCAGATTCAAGTGAGTCTTTAGAACCCTTACATAAATCTCGTCGTCATCAGGAAACAGAACACAGTATGCGTTTAACTCAGGGCGATAGACCGTGACAGGCGAGAAATTGTCCCCGCAGCCGCACACAAATAAAGGAGACAAAATCAGCACAATGTAGCGTAAAGACATCGTTCTCGATTCGGTAAGAAACATTCAGCCCCCTTTGTTTCGGGAAACGTTTCAGTAAATCCTTCAGGATCGAAAATGTTCGGGCTATCTACTATTAGATCGGCATGCCGCTCGAAGCTTTCGCGAATTGCACAAGGAAAACCTTACATGTCAGGAAGACTAGTTTCAGCCGACGATGCGATGCCGCCGTCAAGTTTTATCGCGATGGTACCGATAGGACCGCCCTCGTCACCGCTCCGTTCCCCCTTAACCCAAAATTGGGATTTAAGGGAGCCGGCCATTACAAAGTGGTGTTCCACAAACCCGCACGTCCCTGCATCTTCTGCGCATGCCCTGCACCATTGTAGAACAGCGGAACTGCAAAGTCAAGGCGGGAGGGGTGAGGAAAATCACATGCACATGGGGGATTTCGCTCAAATCACCCGCCTGCTTTAATCAGCTGCATCCCCCAGTGGTAAGGTTCGAGTATCCTGCTGTTGCCCGTGAATGAGAGGCCGAGGTCCTTGACCGACTCGAGAATCATCCTCTCGTCGGGACGTGACTCAACACTTGGGCCTCTCGGCGTTTGTATGTCCTTCCGCCAGTGGATTATCGCGACAATGCCGTCCGGCCTGAGAATACGCGAGGCTTCCGCCAGCAGGTCTCTTCTTTCTTTGAAATGAAGGATGTTGAACAGCAGCACCATTCCGGCAGATCCGGTTCCCAGTCCGGTGCCCTCATCGACTACATCGCGATGCACGAATTTGACGTTGTCGATTCGGGCGGCATTTATGTTTCTCCGCGCAATTTCAATCATCCCCGACTCTATGTCGAAGGCAATCACATCGCCGCCGGTTTCCATCGCAACAGGTAATGTGAATGTGCCGTACCCGCAGCCGATTTCGACAACCGGACCGCGGACTTCCTTTAGATTCAGCCAGCTGACGATTGAGGGTATGTCGAAAAGCGAGTTCCAATACCGATCGTCCGGCATTCCGCTGTCGAAGACTCTCATTCTGTCCTCCTACATGGGAAGATGTTGGGGCTTATCGAAATCAACAGAGCATCCCCCGCCTTCATATTCTTAAGAAATGCAGCCGCGTTGTCCATAGTGGTTGTACAATTTAATCGTAAACTGGTAGATTGTTGTTACTCGTGACAGGAACTTCCTGACCGGGATTCAGGTCAATATTGATAGTGGACAACAACGTCGGGAGAAGGCAGGCAATGAAGCGGTTTGAATTTCATCTCAGCATTTCGCCGGATACACTCCTCTATTACTACCGCGGTGCGGCCCAGCAGGTGGCCGCACGAACCCACGACGGAGTTTCAGTACGCTTCCCTGCATCGCTGCTGAAGAAATTTGTCACGGAAGCGGGTGTGCACGGGGAATTCGTTCTCACATGTGACGACGATTTCAGGAATTCAACCCTGGAGAAGAAGTCCTCCGAGAAGTAATTTACTGCGAATGTTTCGTGGAAAAGTGTAACCGGAAGAGGGCTTTGCTGCCGGTCACATCCTGCCCGGAGCTCGACCGCCATGAACGCGAAGCACGAGAATCGTTTATCTTTCCATGAGCCATCAGTTCGATCAGCGGCTTGTTTACGCGCTCACGCAATAGCCCGCAATTGAGATCGATGCTGTTCCCGCCGATATCGTTCCATCCCGCAAGAAGCAGCCCGTCATTTCTATTCGTATCTCAATGATTTGATCGGGTTTGCCGCGGCAGCTCTGTAAGTCTGCGAGGCAACAGTCGCGAGCGCAATGATCATCGCAAGCGCACCGGCAGATACGTAGATCCACGTATTGATCTCCGTTCTGTAGGCGAAGTTCTGCAGCCAGCGGTTCATGATATAGTACGCCACAGGCCAGGCGATCACGTTCGCTACGAGCACCCACTTCGCGAACTCGTACGACAAGAGAGCGATTATCTCGATCACCGACGCACCCAGGACTTTCCTTATTCCGATTTCCTTCGTCCGCTGCTCGGCGGTGAAGGCCGCGAGCCCGAACAGACCGAGACATGCGATGAAAATGGCGAGCACCGAAAATGCACCCGCGATCCCGTTGGTTCTGCCGTCCATCGCGTAAAGATGATTCAGGTTCTGGTCGAGGAAAGCATAGTCGAAAGCTTCATTGTCCGAATACTTCTTCCATGTATCATCGAGAAAGCCGATCGTCCCCCGGTGGTCGCCCGGTACCAATCGCACGGAAACGAATCTGCCGAACGCTCCCTGATGGAAGAGCGCAAGAGCGAGAGGCCTGACCACTTCGTGGAGCGACTGGTAGTTGAAGTCTTTTACGACGCCGATGATCGTGTATAGCACCGGCTTCTGACCCGGGTTGGGAAGAGAGAAAAGCCTCGTCCCAAGCGGCTGCTTCAAGCCGAACGCCTTGACCGCGGCCTGATTCACCACGATCGCCATCGAATCCGAAGGATGCTCCCGCGAGAAGAATCTCCCTTCAGCCATGTCGAGCCGGTATGTATTCGCGAAATCGTAATCGCAGGTGATTATCCTGATCTCAAGTGCCGCGCTGGCCGATCTCCCTTCCGGCTCCACCACGCTGCCGCTCGTCTGGTCGCCCGGAATATCGGTGGAGTTCGAGACGCTTCCGACAAGGGGGTTGCTCAGCAACTCCGTCTTGAACGATCCGATCTGGGATCCGATGTCGTCGGTCTTGTTGATTATCACGACCGCCTCTTTGTCGAAGCCGAGATCTTTGTTCTGCACGTAACTGAGCTGCTTGTAAATGACAAGAGTGCAGACTATCAGGACAATCGAGACGACGAACTGCGAGATTACGAGTATGCTCCTCAGCATCGATTTCCTGTTCCTCTTCTTCCC
>JBJKPN010000200.1:0-25688 GCA_046706365.1 Candidatus Kryptoniota bacterium
GTGATTTTAGATTCAATGTTTGCGACGTATACTCCGGCAGCCAAAGCCGGATTACCGGAAGTGAATTCATAAGATGGTGCTACAAAGTCCTTTCGAGCCGCGTTTACTCTCCACTTAGCTTTGCCCCGTCGATAGTAATCTCGTATGAATTCTTAGTTTGGCCCTGGATCCAAATATCAAGAGTCTTTCTCTTGCGATTGTACCGGTAGCCGTTACCCGGCGCTTCCCGCCCATTCTCTGAATTGATGAATGGAAGGGAAGAGCCCTGCAGCGATACCCCCCGGGGACGGCCTGAGATCCGATGGATCTCGCAGATATAGAAACGGTTTACAGGCTTCCCCTTGTAGCTTCCTTTTGCGGCTCCGATCGAAACGAGAATCTTGCCGCGCTTTCCAACCTGTGACGTCGTAACCGTGAACAATGTTGAGGAGAAATCTCCGTGCTGGTAATCAAGTGTTTGTCCGTCGTCTTCGTACAGGCTGAAGTCGGAGTGCGCCCCGCGGCTCGGGTAAATACTCAGGATTAGTGTGTCCGGAGAGGCGCTACGAATGTATTCGGGCGGAGGCATCATTGGAATTATGCACGACGATTTTACGAACAAAGGGACTTCGTCTAACGGTGCCGCGACGGTAACTTCCTTCCCACCCCGGTAGAGTCTGTCATTCCAGTAGTCTATCCAGCCTCCAGGAGGGAGGTAGAATGTTTTTGTCCTTTGTCCCGCCCGGACGACCGGCGCTACCAGGAAGTCTTCGCCCCACATATATGCCGATGATTCCTTCCTGACATTCGGGTTACCTGGGTCCTCCAGGACAAGGGGTCTTGCAAGCGGGATGCCTGTCTCGTAAGTCTCGTGCGCCATGGTGTAGTTATAAGGGAGAAGCGAATACCTGAGGCGGATAAACTTCCTGACAATATTTTGCGTCCTCGTGCCGAATCCCCACGGTTCCGTCGGATTGTAAACATCGTACCCGTGAGCCCTCATGACCGGGCAGAAAGTCCCGAATTCCATCCACCTTGTATAGAGTTCCGGCGTCGTTCTTCCGTTGGTGAATCCACCGATGTCCGAATTGTGATAGGCTATTCCTGACATACCCATGTTCATCAGGATTGGGAGTTGAACCGCCAGCCCGCCGAACGTCTTGGCAACGTCTCCGGACCATGTCACCACTCCGAACCTTTGTATCCCTGCATAGCCGGAGCGAGTGAGGTTGAACATTCGGCGGTTCGGAAAATTCCTCCGGAGCCCGTCGAAGAGTGTCCTGGCCCACATGAAGTCGTACAAATTGTGCACTTTGAGATCAGGACCGCCATAAAATCTCATGTCCGGATAGTCGCGCTCCGGCTCGCCGAGGTCTGTCCACAGCCCAGAGACTCCGGTGTTGAAAATAGAATCGTATTTGCTCCACCACCATTGCCGCGCTGAGGGATTAGTGATGTCGAGCAGGCCCGCGTCACAGTTGCACGACCACCAGTTTTTCATTATGTAGCTTTGCCCGAGCGAATCTTTGACCAGGTAGCCCATGCTGTCGGCATAAGCAAAGTTGAGAGAAGGCCTCGTTATGTACGGCTCAGTTATGACGATAGTTTTAAAACCCTGGGTGAGGAAGCTCGAGACTATTCGGCTTGGATCGGGCCAGGAAGATGTGTTCCAGGACAGATCGCCCATATTTTTAAACCAGTAAAGATCAAGAATGATTGCATCGCATGGGATGCGGTCGTGACGCATCCTCCGAATCATCTGTTCCGCGTCGGCTTCATTCCGATAGCCGAACTTCGATTGAATGTACCCATACGCCCATCTCGGGAGGAGCGGTGCTCTACCGGTCAGCCAGGTGTAATCCGAGAGAACACCGGCCATTGTCGGGGCATACATGAAGAAATATGAGAGTCTGCCACCGTATGCTGTGTAGTCCAATCTGTCGCCCCGCGCGTGCCCGATATCGAAATGCCCTTTATATGTATCGTCGAAATATATGCCATAATGTTTTGTCGAAACGAGGAAGGGGACGTTGATGTTCATCGTGGGCGGTATTCCACCGACGGGGTAGCCGCCGTGCTGCTCGTTGAAACTATCGAAAGCGAGTCCTCTTAGGTCGAAACTCGTCCCCCTTTCGCCGGATCCGTAGAATTGTTCGTCGGGACGAATTGAAAATCTTGCGGTTGTGCGGGAGCCTGACGTAATAATACTGTCTCCGAAGAGGTCCCGGAGAATGAGCTCGTTTGCGCGATCGAAGAATTCCACTTTGACCGGATACTTGGAGCAAGTGATGCGAAGAGAGTCGGTCACGATCGAGAATGAAGAATCCAGACTCAGGACTCGAAATGCGACTGTCTGCTCAGGGCTGCGAGTGACTACTATTGATTTGTGGGCAGACGTGTCGTTGCGGAACAGATAATCGACCCGGACTATTCCGGGTTGATAGAAAGCGAACCGCAGAGCCCCGGATCCTGTAAACACAATGACACTGTTCGTGGAGACTGAATAAGACGAAAAATTGGCTGTGCTCGTTTGGGAGTGAGCTTCGGATGTGAAGGTCGATAATATGATGAGCGTGCCCATCAAACAGGATGAGATTACGGTTTTCATTGTCTGCTTTCTGACATTAGCAATCGTGGTCGAGCTCTTTTCAGCAACTTAAAAAGTTGAGATGCTGATCCGTTCATTCAGATGAAATGTGTCAGAATCTCGGCAAATATTCCAGCTTTCCGGTTCAATTTCCGTGCCTGCTCATTCCGGCAAAAGTCCACGCAAGAGAGTGGGATAGGTTTCGTTTTCGTCGATCTGCGGTTTGAAGAGAGGGTGGAGTTGTGAGGTTGATAAGGATAGTTGTCAAAATGAGCACGCTCGATGCCTTGTTGACGAAAAAATGGGCAGCCCTTATTTGGCTTGATAATCATCGCCACCCGGTGTTATTTTCATTCAGCTCCAGAGATGCAAACAGAGCTAAAGAAGCACAAAGAGGATTGGATCTTGCGTTTGCTTCCCAAAATTCCGAACGGACGCCGCTGTCACGTTTCGCGTCTGAGTTCGAATTCCCGGTTGCTGGATGATATCTTCGACAGGCTTTCCTTTTACCCGTTGCTGAACGTCAAGGCAGCGAAAAATCCCACAAGTGGTACTCCTGCAGGGAAGCGCTTCTTTTTGCCGCGCTCCGCTTACGCAGCGGAGAGCCGGTGCCGCGCCGGCACCAAGAGGACCTAAAGAGCGAGGATCAAATTATGATAGGTCTCCTTAGGAGGATGACCAAGTCCGCTTATGCTTTAATGGTATTGCTCAGCGCCGGGTTGGTAGCGCTGCTCTTTTACGTATTTCCCCCGCTCTGGGAAGTGCAGGGCGGCAACGGAGGAGTCACGATTTGTCTTGCGGACGATATCAGCCCCGCGTATAGAAAAGTCATCGATATGTTCAACTCCGAATACCAGGGGAGGATCCACGTCGAGACCATCAACATTCCGTTTTCACGATTCAGCACCAACCAGCGAAAGGAACTCTTCGACCGCTTCTTCAGAACGAAGAGCAGTCAGGTCGACGTCTTCTCCGTGGATGAAATATGGACCGCTAAATTCTCGAAATGGTGCGACCCGCTCGGTGCGTATTTCCCGAACAAACTCAAGAAAGAGATACTACCCTCGGCACTCGAATCGTGCTACTACGACAGCACGCTCGTTGCCATTCCCTTATTCGTGGACGCCGGATTGATGTATTATCGCAAAGATCTTATCGATAAGCTTCCCGACGCGGATTCGGTCGAGCATGAGCTCCAACGCTCCATTACCTGGGGAGGATTTGAAAAACTTGGGATGGAGTTCAGGAAGAGCCACCGGCCATTCTATATCTTTCAGGCCGACAACTACGAAGGTCTGATGTGCAGCCTTGTTGAGATGATGGACGATCTCGGCGATCCTTTGTATTCCAGGGGTGCGTTCCAGCTGGAGTCTGCCGGAGCGAAACAGGCACTCACCCAGCTGGTCGACATGGTCCAGCTTTATCATTTATCGCCGGCGGCCGTGACGGATTTGAGAGAAACCTCGAGTCTCAACTACTGCCTGAGAACCGGCGGTGTGTTCCTCAGAGAATGGCCGGACATTCAGCAAGCATTACAGGATTCCGCTGCGGACAGCAAAGACGGAGAAGAATGGGCAATGGCACCTGTGCCGCATTTCGCAGGGCATCCTCCGGTATCGATGCTGGGAGGATGGGACCTGATGATATCGAAGTATTCTCTCCACAAGCAGGCCGCGCTCACGTTCATTAAGTTTCTGATTCGGAAGGACATCCAGGAGATTATGTTCGAGAAAGGTGGGCATTTGCCCGCCAACGCTGAAGTCTACTCGGACTCGAACTTCGTCAAGAGCAACCCGGACCTCAGGTTTTACGAGCGTCTGCTTAAGATGGGAGTCCATCGGCCGTCGCTTGCGGAATATACACGGTTCTCCGATATCATCTCGTATTACGTGAAACTTGCAATAGGGGGGAAGTTGAGTACGGAGGCCGCCCTCGCAGGTGCCACACGTGCGATTAGGAATTACGATGTATATGAACGTTAACGACACGAACGGGAACCGTACCCGGTTCGCACATGCAGCCGATGGGTTCGGCAACCCGCGTTGGCCGGCGCCGCAGTCCGTCGACAATCCACTTTCCGGGGACCGAAGATGAGTTTTCTCCAGAGAATGGAAAAATACAGGTTCGAGTTCAGGCATTTCACAGTCCTGTTCATTATCCTGCTCGCTTTTCAGGGGGCCCTGTCGTTCATTCACAATGCAAGCCTGCGCACTTTCATGGTGAAGACACAGAACTGGTATCAGAGAAATTCGGCGGAGAAACTCGCCAACGTTACCACGACCTCGCTCGAGCTCCTGACGGAGGCCGTCAATCTGCGCGAACCCATGACGCCTTCACAGAGATTAAGAGTCACCGACGCACTCAATATTGTGCTGAGCCAGGAGCTCCTTGCGAAAAATGCGAAAGACATCTGCATCCTGGTGTCGAGAGAAAACAAGATATATGCCATCGATGAGGGCGGCGCACTCCTGAACTATCTTCTCGACCCCGCCCATCCGGTTCCGACATCACAGACCTCCCATGCGGACGCGATCGCCCTCTATTCGCGGATAAGGCATGAGCTTAAATCGAAGGAAGAGATTGTCACAATCCTCCAGGGACGACAGACTTTCAATGTGTTTGTACCGTTTTCGCCTCACGGGGAGTTCGTCGGTGCTGTTTACATGAAGGACACGCCGAACTTCAGCTTCATAACCGGCTCAATAATATCGAGTTACAACGAGACGTCGATCATCTATACCTCGCTGATACTCCTGGGACTCATGGCGATGTACTATGTCTCGGCATACACAATTAAGGAAAGGGACAGGACACAGAAGCTCTTCGCCGATGAAAGAGAAAATCTCGTCAAGGAGCGGACCACTCACGAGAGAGAATTCATGTTTACGAAGCGAATATATCATACTCATCACAAGGCAGAGAAGGTTATGGCATTCATAAAAGAGGATCTGAATCTTCTTACTGCAGACAACATAGACGAGGTGAAGTATCGCATTTCAAAGTATTCCAATTTCATCTCGCGTGTAATCTACGATATGAAGTGGTTCGATCCGCCGATACATATTTTCAGGGGACCGGGATTCAACACGGACATCAATGGTGTGATAGATTTCATCGTCAAGAACATGTTTCAAAGAGTTGCAATCCCTTCAAGCAACATAACTTTCGACCTTGACTTTTGCAGTGATTTGCCGGCGGTTCATGTGAATGAGTTCGTGGTTTGGGAGATAGTGGAACCGCTCATCCAAAACAGTATAGATCACGGCGGCGAGGGCCATATTGCGATATCGATCAGAACCGAATTCGACGAGTCTGCTCATGTCTCAAGGATTGTGATCAGCGATAACGGGAAGGGAATCGCAGAAGAGCTGCTGAAGAGAAACAAGAACGGGGTACAGAACATTTTCGAAGAGAATGTCTCGACCAAAAGGACCGAAGACCGAAACTACGGGTACGGTTGCTATATCTCATATGACCTTGCGACCGTGAGGTGCGGCTGGGAAATGTACGCCGAGAATCGGCCGGAAGGCGGATGTCGGTTCGTGATAACCATTAAGAATCAAAGAAACGAGAGAGATGCTTAATCACAAGCTGGTAAAGGTGCTGTTGATCGAAGACGAGGAATTCGATGTCCGACGGATCAGGAGCACACTCGCTCCCTTCAGGGATGAGATTCAAATTGTAAATGTCGTGTCAGACGGATTGTCGGCGCTCGACGTGCTTAAAAATGATCCGGAGTGCTGCGACGTCATCATCATGGATTACCAGATTGCCGGCGGTCTCATGGGAGATGCGCTCATATCCAGGCTTAGAGAAGGTCCGCTCCCTCCGCAGATAATCGTAGTCACGAAAATGAATCTCAGCGCCTCGGACTTTTCGTTCGCGACAAATCTCATAAGGGCAGGGGCGTCCTGGTATTGCACGAAGTATCCCATCGATATCGAGGGGAGTATTTACCAACCGACGGACTTTGTCCTGAGCATACTGAATGCATTTGAGAAACGGGAGCTGGAGAGGGCAAAATTGCGATCCGATAAAAAGCTCCTTAAGAATATCGCCGACAGGCTGGAGGATAAGAAGATCATCGGCAAGTCGTCCGCCATAGTCGGCATGATGGACGATATAGTGAGATATGCGAAGAGCGATGCGAATATCCTGATAATGGGAGAATCGGGAACAGGCAAGGAACTTGTCGCCTCAAATATTCACTACAGCAGCGATCGCAGGTTCGAGAACTTCGTCCCGATCAACTGCGGAAGCATACCGACTGAGCTTCTCGAGAGCGAGTTGTTCGGATTCCAGAAGGGGGCATTTACCGGGGCAAACGTGGATAAACCGGGCTTGTTCGAGCTCGCCAACCACGGGACCATATTCCTGGACGAGGTGTCGGAATTGCCATTGTCCGCGCAGGTAAAACTTCTCAGGGTGATTCAGGACGGCGAGCTCGAAAAGATAGGACGAACCCAGGTTACACGAGTGGATGTGCGGGTCATCGCGGCGACGAACAAGGATCTGAAGACGGAAGTAAAGGAGAAGCGTTTCAGGGAAGATCTTTACTACAGGCTGAACGTTGTACCGATGCGAATACCTCCTCTCAGGGATCGCAGGGACGACATACCGATATTGACCGATCACTTTCTCAATCTGTTTTCGCGCGACATGCACAAGCTGAAACCTGAGCTGACTCCCGAGGCAACAAAAGTTCTCATCGACTATGAGTGGCCGGGGAATGTGCGGGAACTTCAAAACTTCGTTCTGCGGATACTGATAAGCGATATTCCCGTCATAGCTGCGGGCAACGTCCTCGCTTCCATCGGGATTGCGCAGGAATCGGAACTGGTTCACTCCCGCAACGGGGACGGATTTTTCGGAGACGGGATTATCAGGCCTCTCCGGGAAGCGCAGGATGCATTTGTCAGGGAATATGTTTTATATGTGAGAGAGCAGTCGAATTCAGATGCCGACGCGGCGAGGAAACTCGGACTTCTTCCGTCGAATTACTCCCGGCTTCTGAGGACTTTGAAGATTAAGTAGCCTCACCATAAAAACGGTTCGCTTCGCCGTCCTCCGTGAAGGTCGAAATCTCCTCCTATTTCCCATCCGAAACACCTTCCATCATTTCCACCTCCGAACATGCTTTCAAATCACGAGTTGTCAAATTGATAATGCTTCACGCGTTAAGTTCTCAAATTGACAATTAGCCGTTTCAGTCGACCTGCAAACCTGCTCTATCCTTAGTGAAAACACATTCCTGAAGGCGTAATGTCGACGGCATGAACATTGCCGGATTTCATTGGACTTGAAGCCAATGAGCCAGCTATTCATTTCACAGATCGATGGTATCGCAATACTAGCGTACTTCTTCACAATCCTTGTGATCGGGCTTTCGTCATCGAGGAATGCGGACGGCGATACGTCTATGTATTTTCTTTCCGGAAGGAAGCTGGGATGGTTCTCGATCGGGCTGTCTCTTATTGCTGCCGATGCCCTCTGCGGACACGTGATGGCAGTGAAGGGTCCGTTTGCAGACGCACTTGCTATCGATCTTGAATTCATGGGAATTCTGGGACTTGGTATGCTGGGATGGGGTGCTGGTGCGATGTTCGCGTCGCTCACTTCCTTCACGACAAATGACGCTCTCGATAAAATTTATGGCGGGAAGTTGGGCATGTATGTCTCGCTTCTTTTTATCGGCACCTACCTGCTTGTACGGCTGTCGCTGGTCCTTCTTCTGGGTGCTTTTCTCGTCGGATATTTTTCCAACTGGGATGTCAATGCTGCGATAGCGGTCACGGTATTGGTGTCCGGCGTCTACTCGATTAGCGGCGGTTTTTCTGCGGTGGTAAACACGCAAATCATTCAGGCCGTATTTATGTTGCTCGGCTTCGCGGCTTTCACTGTCGGAATCCTTGGAGTAACCATGGCGCCTCATGCGGCCACGATTGGAATGAGGTCCGACGCTTTGCCGGGGTTCCTGAGCACCGGTCACTTCCCGTGGCTTGCAGTCATAGTAGGTGTTCCGGTTGTGGCATTCTGGCTGTGGCTGACGGACCAGTATGTGCTTCAGCACGTGTTCAGCGCCAAGAGCAAGCGCGAGCTTCGCAAGGGGATTACCTTCGTGGCAGCCGCGAAAACAGTCGTCGTCGGGGGGCTCGTTGTTATGCTGTTGAGAACTCCGCTCGATACGTATCTGGCCAGAGCGCGCTTCTTGATGCCTTCATTCCTGCGTGCCATCGTTTTGATAGGTGTCTTTTCCGCAATCATGTCGTCGCTCTCAGGTCTGTTCAACAGTACTTCGGCCTTGTTCACGATGGACATCTACAGGCGCCGTAATCCCGAGGCCGGGGAGAGGAAGCTTGTTCTTGTGGGCCGTCTTTCGACGACGGTAGTCGTCCTTGTTTCACTGCTTTGGATGCCGCTCCTGGCCCTGATTGGCTGGCAGGGAGCCGGACCCCTTCAGAGTCTGCTGGCATGTTTTGCCGCCGTGGTGGCGGCGGTTTTTCTAACCGGGCTGGTTTGGAAAAGAGCCAGCTCAGTCGCTGCCCTGGTCGCGATTATAGTCGGCATCGCAAGCGGGGCGTTCAGGGTATTGCTCGATTCGATAGCCGGCTCATCCGGAATCAAGAATGATCTGGTGTTGTGGCTCCTGCGGACGCGCTACCTGAACTTTGCGGCAATCGATTTCATCGTTTGTATTATCGTGATTGTGAGTGTGAGTTACATGATCCCCGCCGACGGTGGGATTTCCGTGTTGCACGAAGCACAAAGAAATGGAGTCGTCAATTAGATTTGCTATAATAAAGCGTTACGAAAGCACCTTAAAGCGTTCACTCCTGGCATTTTCGATCGCACTGCTTGTGTCCGGCACCCTTTATGCCCAGGGTGTAATACTCCGCGGCAGGAAGTACATCGTCACGGATTCAAACGTCGTGCAGGGGAGTAACGTCGCCATGGCCGTATCTCCCGAACAGCTGGAAACAACCTACCGGAGCAATTACCACTTCACGACGCCTCGTGACATTCAGATAAAGTTCAGCATAAATGGTGCAGACAACGAGGCCCCTCCGGGACAAAATCATCTCCTTGTGATTAATTCAGACGGCAGCGCTGCCGAATCTCATACATACGTTTTCGGAAAGTTCTCTCCTGTAAGTAGCGGTAGGCAAGCCGCCGCCACTTCAGGTTTTCTTTCGAGAGATACAAAAGTTGTAATCCGCCTGGATATGAGAAACGTCATCGCAGGGATGAAGAAGAACGGCTACTACGTGACATTCGACGGTCGGAAGATTTCCGAAACCGATTTTAAAGGGGTTTACGTTGCGGGGAATACTCTCCCTCTTTCGTGGGACTTCCAGGCTCTGCCGGAGAAGCCGCAGTTCGCACTTCACGACTCGGATGGGACCGGCATTTACAAAGTCACCCTTCTCTTTAAAAAGGAACAATATCCGGGCGAAACTGGCAAGCGGTTCCGGATGTGGACATTGACAAAAGATATCTCAGCCTATCCTGTTTATCATTCCGGCTCGGTGTTGTCGGAAGCACTCTATAACAAGTCTCTGGAAGAAATGCTTGAGGATGTCCGTCCTGACGGCGCATTCATGGCGGGCGCGATGTGGCCCGGCGTCTGGACTCGAGACATAAGTTATAGCGGGTTTCTTTCGCTTGCCATAATTAACCCCGGCGCTGTGAAAGCGAGTCTCATCAAGAAAGTCAAAGACGATCGCATTATACAGGATACCGGCACGGGCGGCTCGTGGCCCGTCTCATCGGACCGGATGGTGTGGACGTTGGCCGCGTGGGAAGTCTATAAAGTGAGTGGCGACACCACCTGGCTCAGGAAAGCATACAACATCGTCCGCAATTCGGCCACGGACGACCTCAATACGCTGGTCGACTCCCGGACCGGCCTCTTCCACGGCGAATCTTCCTTCCTCGATTGGCGAGAGCAAACCTATCCGAGATGGATGGACCCCAAAGATATTTTTGAGTCGGAAGACCTGGGGACGAACGCGGTGCAATACGAGACATACGTTATTCTTGCCAAAATGGCTAAGGTGCTGGGAGAACCCGCCCGGCTCTTTGGCAAAACCGCAAGTCGCATCAAACGGGGAATAAACAAGTATCTCTGGCTGGATGGCAAAGGATACTACGGACAGTATCTTTACGGGAATAACTTCCAATCGCTGTCGCCCCGGTCCGAATCGCTTGGAGAATCGCTCTGCGTGCTGTTTGGCATTGCCGACCCGTCTCGTGCAGCCGAAATCATTCGCAACACTCCGGTTACCCAATTCGGCATTCCCTGCATCTATCCCGAAATACCGAGAATTCCTCCTTACCATAACAACGCCGTCTGGCCGTTTGTCGAGTCTTATTGGGCGTGGGCATCGGCAACTTCAGGAAACATGACGTCGGTCAGTCGCGCGATCGCCGCAGTGTACAGGGCGGCAGCTTTCTTCCTGACAAACAAGGAAAACATGGTTGCCAGTACCGGCGACTACCTCGGGACGCAGATAAATTCGGACAGACAATTATGGAGCGTTGCCGGTGACTTATCGCTTGTCTACCGGGTCCTTTTCGGGATGAGGTTCCATCAGAATTCTCTGGCCTTCGCTCCCTGCATTCCGAAAGCGTTCGGTACGGAGATGAGCCTCAGCAACTTCAAGTACAGAAAGTCCGTGCTCTCCGTTTCGGTGAAAGGTTATGGTGATGAAGTTGATCGCGTTACCCTCGACGGGAAACTCGTTAGCGGTAATAGTATCCCGGCGGATCTGTCGGGCAGCCACGTTATCACAATTGTGATGAAAAACCGTGTACCAGGGACTCAACGGGTCAATCTCCTCCCGGTTGCCTTCTCGCCGGATACACCTCAGGCCAAGGTCGCCGGCAGGAATCTCGAATGGAAACCGGTGAGCGGGGCAGCGTCGTACAGTGTGTACCGAAATGGAAGGTCCGTTGCGAAGGAGCAAGGGAGGAGCTATCCAATCCCCGATATACATGGTTACTCCGCATACCAGGTTATGGCGATTTCGGGGGACGGGTGCGAGTCCTTCCTGAGCAAGCCTTTGCCGGTTCGCGCAGATGACCAGGTGGTTACAGTGCAGGCTGAGAGGGGAGCAGAGAAAGTAGAGAGCGAATATACTGGCTACACGGGAACAGGTTACATCAAACTCGACCTTCAGAATCCGGATTCGCCGGAATATAGCTTCAAAGTAACCCGCAGCGGTGAGTACGCCGTCGAAGTCAGATACGCAAACGGGAGCGGGCCTGTCAACACGAGCAACAAATGTGCCCTCCGGACGCTTAAAATCGATCAACGTATCGCGGGACCGATCGTTATGCCGCAGCGAGGTGCGGGAAACTGGGAAGACTGGGGATACAGCAATTCGGTCAAGGTCTTTCTGCACAAGGGCTCTCATGTCCTTGCCATCACTTTTAATAAACACGACAACAACATGAACGGGAAAACAAACACCGCGCTCGTGGATGCTGTCCGTATAACCATGATCTCAATGAGGTAGAGAATGCGAAGAACCCTCACTACTCTTTTCATCTTACTTTTTTCGCTGAAAGCATTTGCCGGAGATACGGGAAAACTGGCCGGCAAGGTCGTGGACGCAACCACAAAGGAGCCTCTCGTCGGAGCGACGGTGCTGATAGAAGGTACATCGAAAGGTGCGGCAACCGACCTCAACGGGGATTTCGTAATCCTCGATGTAGCCCCCGGTACTTACTCGCTGAAGGCTTCGGCAGTCGGGTATCGCGCCGAGGAAATCAAGAACCTGCAGGTTTCGATAGACCTGACGACTACCGCCGACTTCTCCCTCTCTGAATCGGCAGTCACTACAAAGGCCGTCATAGTCACCGCACAGCGTCCGATGGTCCAGAAAGATATGACTGCGAATACGGCAATTGTAAACAGCCGGCAAATCGAGTCGCTCCCGGTGACGAGCTTTCAGGACGTTCTCAACCTGCAGGCAGGAATTTACACCGACAATAATGGCACCATACATGTGAGAGGCGGTAGAGGCGGTGAAATTACATACATGATCGACGGTATACCCGTTACCGATGCCTACAACGGTGAAACGGTCGTGAATGTCAACAAGAACGCCATACAGCAGATGCAGCTTGTTACCGGCGCTTATAATGCGGAGTATGGTCAGGCATTGAGCGGCATAGTCAACATAGCGACGAAAAGCGGAGGCAACCATTTCCACGGGGATGTCACTGCGTACTCAGGCGGGTACGTGACTTCCAACTCACAGATTTTTTCCGGCCTGCAGACTATAAACCCCGCGAACGAACAGTGGCTCGAGGGTTCGCTGAGCGGGCCGATCGTCAAGAACCACCTCTTCTTCTACACGGATGCGAGATACTACTACAACGGCGGCGATCTGTTCGGCATCAGAAAATTCAATGTTTACGATGTCACGAACACCGCAAACTCCGATCCGTACCTGTGGACGATACAGGAAACCGGAAACGGAAAGACCGTACCCATGGCGCCATACATGGAAGCATACTTGCAGGGAAAAGTGACGTTTCAGCCCTCCGCCTTATTCCATATTTCTTATGATTATATCCTGGACAACTCCCGGGGGAAGGATTACAATTTCCAGTACAAGCTCAACCCTGACGGAGAGCTGAGCAATTTCACGAAAGGGTATATGAACACCCTGTCCATGACGCAGACGTTGAGCTCGCGCACTTATTATACACTTGGGCTGTCGTATTTCTTCCGGGATTACAGGGAATACTACGATCCGAATCCGTTTTCAATGTCCGACCTCTTCACGAGGAGCGATCCGTTCAATCAGAAATATGTTCTCCCGATCATAAACATCGCGCCCGAAGCGACCTTCTATTCGGGCGGCATCGATATGAACCACAACGTCAGGAACACCGGCACGTTCGTCGCAAAGTTCGACATAACGAGCCAGATCACCGACCACCATATGATCAAGGCTGGTGTGCAGTTCAACCAATATCAGTTGTTCCTTCACAACATCGATTTGAGCCATGCGCTCTCCGCCCAGGACATCGGCCGCGACCCGGCCACTGACGGCTCAACTCCTTTTCTTCTTGGACCGTTTGTCATGCCGAGCCTTCAGAGTCCTTATAATCTCGAGTACGTGCACAGACCACAGCAGTTCTCGGCTTATGTCCAGGATAAGATGGAATACAATTCACTCGTGGTGAACTTCGGAGTCCGATTCGACTGGTTCCATCCGGACGGAGTCGTTCTCTCCAATCCAGCCGATCCGGACGTTTACTACCCGCTCGAGCCGCAATACCAGGACAGCATCATCGCACCGCTTGGCAATGGAGTGACTCTTGCCAACCAGCACCAGATTGCAGTACAAAGAAGGATGGCTTTCTGGTATAAACCGGCGACCAACAAATACCAGTTCAGCCCGAGACTCGGCGTTTCGTTCCCGATAACCGACCGCGGCATCATTCACTTTTCATACGGACTGTTTTTCCAGATACCTTCCTTCGATGAACTATATCAAAGTCCGGGATACAAGCTGCAGTTGGGCGGAAGCACATTCCTGGGTGTAATCGGAAATCCGAACCTGAATCCGGAGGAAACTACCAAGGGCGAGCTTGGCGTCGAGCAGCAGCTCACCAACGACCTCGCTGTCGACGTGACGGGATATTTCAATGATATTCGCAACCTGTCGGGCACACTGAACGAAATCATCTTCGTGACGGGTAACGCCGCGGAGTACAGCAAGTTCGTCAATACGGATTTCGGCTTCGTGAAAGGCGTAGTTGTGACGCTGACTAAGAGGCTTTCCGACTCATGGTCCGGTACTCTGAATTACACTTTCCAGATTGCGAAGGGCGATGCTTCGGATCCGAATTCTGCCGCAAACCTGAGAGCCAGCGGCGTCCAGCCCGAAACACAGTTGATCCCGCTGAACTGGGACCAGCGCCATACAATCAATGCGACCTTCGATTATGTGAACCCCGCAGATTGGGGTGCGAGCCTGATCTTCAGATTCGGAAGCGGTACCCCGTACACACCTGAGCGAGTCTCAAACATCGGCGAGCTGGCTTACAATTCGGCCCTCAAGCCGGCAACATATGACTTGGATGCTTATGTCTACAAAACCTTCAAGTTCGGTACAACCGGCCTGACGCTTTTCGCGAGGGTCAACAACGTCTTCGATACGAAGAACGCGCTCCAGGTCTACACCGACTCAGGATTGCCGAATGTGTCTTTATATGAGGAAGCTCTCATTGCGGCGAACCCGCCCCAGCGGATTGCCAGCGTTCAGGATTATTACACGAACCCGACTTACTACTCGGAACCGAGAAGGATAGAAGTCGGAACAACGATTTCTTTTTAAAGCCCAGAGGTTACCTATGAAAAATCGCTTACTTGTCCTTGCAATTCTTCTCAGCGCCGGAGTTGCATTCGGACAATCCCCTCAACTGATCCAATGGGCGAAGACTCACAGAGGAAATGCTCTCTACACGAGATTCGGTATACAAAACGGAAACCGGGTCGGAATCTCCTTTCGCAACGACGGTTCCATTGCAGGGTTGAACGCGAACGACCTTCGCGGTTACTGGCCCTATCCTGCAACTAAAGACAGCTACGTCGGCGATATTACTCCTCTTGTCGGTGTCCAGCTGCCGGTGAGAGATTACTTCGGCAACGGTCAGCTTGATACGCTTCACTCGGTAACCATCGCGAAGGGTCCCAGGAACGGTCAGGACTCAAAGGTGGATCCGACTTCCGGAGCGTTTGAGGGCTTCGAGCCGGAACCGGGGTATGTGAACCTGAGCCAGGATACAGTCGCGATGAGTCAGGATCCGAACAGCTGGCCTTCCTCCTGGGCGGATCAACCGAGCTGGATAGATCCCGAGACCGGGAAAGCCCTGTGGGACGGATATTTCGGAAAGGGTGTTTTCAATGCCGACGAAGAAAGCTATTTCGTGATGGACGATGCCGCAGACAGCAGCGTCCAGCAGCGAACCAGGGAATTGTTCTTCCCTGATTCAACAGACACCACACGGCACGGAATTGGAATAGTCGTGGCGGTACGCGGAATGCAATGGTCTCAAATCCAGGCCCAGGACGTCGTCTTCTGGCTCTACGATATAACCAACATCAGTACCACGACGTACAATAAGAGTGTCTTCGGTGTCATCATCGGAACATGCAGCGGCGCTTATGCGAACAACGGCGATTACACTCCATGCCAGGACCTGCTCGGTTACTTCGACCTGAATAACGACATAGCTTACAGCTGGCTGGCCAATGACAACAACACTGCCAGGGGATTCATCCCGTTGAGTCAGGTTCTTCCCGGCGTCCGCAATACCGTAGGATATGTCGGGTACGCTTACCTGGAGAGTCCGGGAAATCCATACGACGGAATAGACAACAACAACAGCAACGAGGACCCGAGCGCCCCAGTGTTTACTTCAAGCGATTTCACTTACAATTCGGCCACACGCTCTTACGTTGCCAGCCGGACACTTCATATGAACAGCACAGGCAGCAACCCCAACTGGCCTGACGACAAGATTGCGCTCATCACGCCGACAACCGAGACGATTACCGAAGCAGGCACCTCTCCGTTCCAGGTCATCAGATACGTCAGGCAGATCGTTCTTCTTGACACACTTCTCAAGAGTCCGACGGATACGGTGACAGTCTATTCCCTTGGAAAGGCTTACAAAATCTATGATGGAGAGACGCTCACACAGGTCCCGAACGACGGCTATGACGATCTTTTGAACGGACTAATTGATGAGAACCACGACCTGGACTACGAACGCGTGTTTAAAGATCAAGCGGGAAATATCATACGTCAGGATGTGAGGCCTCTGGCTTACAAGAATTACCTCACGGGTACCGGCCTTAGCAATACAATGATCGACAAGGCCAGGGACAGCGGCCCCGGGCAGGTGGTAACCAGCTGGGTTCCGGATTATAGTCAGCCGATCGATCCCGTGACCGGAAAACACCCCGGGATGCTCGCATCTCACTGGTCCGGAGACGAAAACGGCAACTGGAACAAGCAGTTCGACGATTACGTCGGAAACGGAATTCCGACGGATAATCTCGGTGAGCCGAACTTCGATCAAACCGATGTCGAGGAGTCAGACCAGCTCGGGTTGACCAGTTTCAGCTACTTCACCGTATCTGGCTCACCGAATATGAGCAACAGCGAGGTCATGTGGAACGTCATGACCCCGGGTTACTTCGACGTCATACCGAACCTTCCTGAGGCCGGAAATTTCGCATTTGCATCCGGCTATTTCCCGATGCCCCCGCTCCATACCGAAAGATTCTCGATGGCGCTGGTGTTCGGCGCAGACAGTTCCACCTTGTTCACGAATAAGCAGATCGTCCAACAGATTTACAACGACAATTACAACTTCACCAAAGCTCCGCCGAAACCCCACCTCATCGCAATTCCGGGCAACGGCGAGGTTACGCTCATATGGGACAGTACGGCCGAAAGCTTCGTCGATCATTCGATTCCGGACACCGCCGCCCAACATGCCTTCGAAGGATACAAGATTTACCGGTCCACCGACCCCGGCTTCACCGAGGGCGGGGGTGCGGCGATAGCCACGTTCGATCTCAAAGACGGCGTTCGCGGATATTTCCTCCCGCAAACTCAAACTCTTGCAGCGTTGCCCCGATTTTATTTGGGGAACGACATCGGACTCGTTCACACATTTGTCGACAGCGGACTGCAAAACGGGCAGGGATACTACTACGCCGTGACTTCCTACACGAAGGGCGACGCACAGGATAATATCTATCCCGCCGAATGTTCGAAATTCGTGACGGTGGATGCAGAGGGAGTTGCACATCCCGACGTCAACGTAGCCTACGTTGTCCCGCAGGCTCCAGCCGCGGGTTATATGCCGGCCAATGGAGGTAAGATATTCCATGAATCTCCGGGCTACGGAACAGGTTCAGTTACGATGGGTGTCGTCGATCCGATTGCCGTCAGGTCTGTGGATAATCATGTCTTCGACATAACATTCACCGATACAAACGTAACAACAACGCCGTCCGGGCAGCCTTTCCCGGTGACATACCTTGACCAGACTCGTTCATATACAGTCGTCGACAAGACCGCGGGAGACACTTTGATAACCAACGGTCAAGTTGCCCCGGCAGGGCAGGCTCCTTTGTTCGACGGCATGAGGGTGAGCTTCAGCGACGATACAACGCAGCTGGCGACCAGCGATTCCGCCTTCGGGTGGAACAGCCCCAGCCTGAAAGCCGCGTATCCTTACACGACAGATGTCTTTACCAACGGCGGGCAGCTGGAATCGATTTATGATCCCTCGGATTATCAGATCCAGTTCAATTCCAATATTGTAGATACATCGTATGCGGTGCCGCCCTCCGCATTGCCGCCGTTCGGAGTTCCGTCTTTCCCGGTCAACTTCCGCGTCAAGGACCTCACGACCGGTCAATACGCGAAATTTGCCTACATGCCGGTGACGAACACACTGCTGACCCCGCCTAAGAAATACTATGTGATAATCACGATACCCAATTTCACGAACGGCAGTCCCAACTTCGGCTGGTACGTGAGATTCAGCGGGGATACGACGATGCAGCTTCCCAGGAACGACAGTGCCAAGTTCAATATTCTCACGACAAAGCCGTTCAGAAAGGGAGATGTGTTTTCCTTCACTGCCCACTCCGACTCAGTGAGCAAGCCGCTTGCCGAGAACCAGTTGTCGCTTATCAGGGTGGTACCCAACCCTTACGTTGCCGCGACGACGCAGGAGCAACCGCTCCCGCCGGGGATAAACAGCGGCCGCGGTACAAGGAAGATATCATTCATACATCTTCCGGCAAACTGCACGATATATATCTTCGATGCAGCCGGGAGCCTTGTAAGAAAACTGGTCGAGACTCCCGGACAGGATATGACGGACGGCGCCGTGGATTGGGATCTTAAAACCGCCGACAATCTTGGGGTCGCATATGGTGTTTACTTCTATTTGGTGGATGCCCCGGGAATCGGGCAGAAATATGGCAAGCTAGCAATCATAAAGTAGACGAGGTCATGTAAATGAGGTCGCAAATGAAATTCACGATTTTTACGTTAGTGCTTCTCTTGAGTGCGACTCAAGCCTTTTCACAGAACAAGGTCGGGACGACGGCTGCCCCGTTTCTTGGAATCGGTGCCGGGCCGCGGGCAATCGGAATGGGCGGTGCGTTCACAGCCGTTGCGAACGATCCGTCCGCACTTTACTGGAACCCTGGCGGGATATCCCGGACAGGATCCACCCAGTTTTTGCTCGAGCACACAAACTACCTGGTGGGATCCAGTTACAACTTCTTTGCCGGTGTCGTGGCACTTGACCGGGACAATGCGATCGGTCTAAGCGTGACGGAGTTGAATTACGGCAGCGATCTCGTGACTACAGTTTCGGAGCCCGACGGTACGGGCGAGACATGGAGCGCGAGCGACTGGGCAGTGGGCCTCACATACGCCCGGAACCTGACCGACAGGTTTTCAATCGGCGGTACTGCAAAAATGATAATGCAGAATATCTGGCACGAATCGGCTACGGGATGGGCATTGGATGCGGGAGTCCTTTACATCACTCCGTTCAACAATATGAAAATCGGCATGGAGATCGCTAATTTCGGAACGGACATGAGACTGGATGGAACGGATTTGCTCGTGTCTTACGATCCTGCTCCATCGATGGGAGGCAATAATAAAAACATTCCCGCGGAATATTACACAAACTCATATCCATTGCCTCTCTTCTTCCGTGTCGGTCTGGCCATGAATGTAATTCACATCGGGGACAACCGCCTCACGCTTGCTGCAGACGCCCTTCATCCCAGCAACGGCGTGCAGTCCATGAATGTCGGAGCCGAATACGCATGGAATAATTTTCTCTTCCTGAGAGCGGGTTACAAGTCGCTGTTTGTTCCGAACAGTCAGGAAGGACTTACGCTCGGTGTCGGGCTTAGATACGAGATCAATATGAACCTTATCCTCAGGCTCGATTACGGCTATGAGAACTTCGGGATTTTGAAAAACCTTCAGGAATTTGCCCTGACAATAGGCATGTGATTATGAACCACGATCAAATCGAGCTCTTGAATTTGAAACTGTCATATGCGGTTGCGACTCGGTCTTCAAAGGAGGGAGCAATTATGCAAGAGGTACAAAACAACCAAAAGGAGGTAAGACATGAGACACAAGGCTAAAGCATTAGGCTTTGCGTTTGCCGTAGTGCTAATTAGTGTCCCATTTGCTTTCGCCCAGAACCCGGTCAAGTTCCAGGTGAACATGAACTACCAGGTTCGCAGCGGCCTGTTCACAATCGGAACCGACTCGGTCGCTGTACGGGGAAGCTTCAACGGCTGGGGCACCTTGTGGATGACCAAGGATGCCAACGACTCTATTTATACCGTCGTAGACACCCTGGCCGATTCACTGGTCGGTGACACTATCCAGTACAAGTACTACTCAACCAACACGAATGTAGGGTGGGAGTCGACCATACCCAGCCCAAGCGTCGGAGGAAACAGGTGGTTTGCACTCGTCTCCGGTGGTCAGGTTTTGCCGCCGGTCTATTTCAACCAGGACAGCACTGTCGGAGTAAATGTCAACGTCACTTTCTCGGTGAACATGTCGTTCATGGAGCAGACAGGGTATTTCCAGCCGGACAGCGGCGATAAGGTATTCTTACGCGGCGATATCATGCCCGGAGGATGGGGACCGGGAACTCAAATGACCGAAAACCCATTGAATCCAGGACATTACTCCGCCGTTGTCTCGCTGACCTCGACTCCCGGCGACACCAGCGGATACAAGTACTTCATCCAGACTTCCCGGACTGCTGCGCCCCTTCCTCCGAACGGCGGATGGGAAGAAGGTCCGCACGGTGCCAACTATCCCTTCATCTTCCCGAACGCCGATCAGGTTGTGCCGGAAAGGTTCTTTGACGGCATCACCGGAGTATTGAAGACTCCTGTCACTGTGATTTTCTCGGTGGACATGAAGCATGCCGTGAATGCAATAACGGGGAACCCATTCCCGTCTCTCGACAGCGTTGTCATCGGAGGTAGCGAACCGCCGCTGTCATGGCTCTATGGCCAGACCTGGGCAGATTCGATGAAGTCTCTCGAGCTGTACGACGACGGAACACACGGCGACCTGACAGCGGGCGACTCGATATACTCCGGGACGTTCACATTCCCCAAGGGATCTGTCAACAAGGTGTGGTTCATGTACAGCGCCTTCTACCATCCCGGATACCCTGTCGGTCCGATCGAGCAGAATGAGGAGAACACGCAGAACAACTTCGACAACCACCAGATGCTCATCCCAGACTCTGCCGGAACTACTCCGATCAGGCTGACCACGAACATCTTCGGCAATTATCTGGATACCACGACAGTTCTTACAGCCGTACGGACAGTCTCGAATACTATTCCCGAGAGCTTTAATCTGGATCAGAACTATCCGAACCCGTTCAACCCGACGACGATGATCAAATACTCGATCACGAAGAACACCGAGGTCAATTTGACCGTTTACAACGTCCTCGGCGAGAGGGTTGCAACGCTTTACAGCGGTATGCAGAAGGCCGGTTCATACGAAGTCAACTTCAACGCATCGAGATTTGCGAGCGGTGTGTACTTCTACAGACTGCAAGCAGGCAATTTCTCGAACGTCAAGAAAATGATGCTGCTTAAGTAATCGCATCAGAGTTTGACGGTTATGAACCTGAAGTGATATGAAACAGAAAGCCCGCGGGCCCGGAAGCCAACCGGACCCGCGGGTTCTTTTTTATTGAAACGCTGGCTACCTCTAAATTCCTATGAAATCATGAGGTGCAAAGTCCGGCGGCTGCATTTTGCCGCGAGGCAGCGGCTGCCCCCTGGAGAAGTTTCTTGTTAACGTCCGTTCGATTTCGTTTTGCAATAGCTTTGATGGCGGCTTTTCCGCTTGCGATAGTCGCATACCATCCCCTTCGAGCTCAATCATTGCGATATACCGGTGAAGAGCAGGGCGAGTGGTTTCAGTCTGTATCTGCGGATAAGGCGCGGTACGACCCGCTTGAAGTAGCTGAATTCACGGCCTATTTCAAACAGCCGGCTGACGGGAAAACACTGATGGTAACTTACGAGCATCTCGACAGCACGGTGGGCGGAGATACCCTGCAGGTTCTGGACTCCGACAGCATCTCCTGGACGTGGGAAGTCCCAGGCACCGATTACCATGGTTATATGGTAGAGCTGTACCTGATGAATTCGGACAGTCTGCTGGACTACACCGATATCGCCCTTGATGTGTCCTCGAACTGGAGCAGGTTTCCGAGATACGGGTTTCTTTCGAGTTACCCAAGCCTTTCACAGAACTTCATCGACAGCACCGTATCCGTCCTAAACAGATACCATATTAACGGGCTTCAGTTTTATGACTGGCAGTACAAGCACAACGAACCGCTTGCCGGAACCGTACAGGATCCCAGCCCTACCTGGAACGACATAGCTAACCGGACAAATTACCTGCTAACGGTCGAGGGCTACATAAATGCGGCTCACTCGTGCGGCATGAAAGCAATGAACTATAACCTGCTCTACGGCGCATATGCCGACGCCAGCCTGGACGGAGTGAACGACTCCTGGAGCCTATATCAGGACCCAAATCACCAGTCGCGCGACTTCTACCAGCTGCCGAGTGGCTGGGCGAGTAATTTGTATATCATGGATCCCGGCAACGCCGATTGGCAAAGCTACATCTTCGCACAGGAACGGAAAGTCTTTCTGGCCCTCCATTTCGACGGATGGCATGTTGACCAGCTGGGATATCTGGGAACGGTGTATAATTATTCCGGCCAGCCGGTCGATCCGACCAACGATTTCCAGCCTTTTCTGACGAATGCAAAGTCTCAGTTGAATGTCGATCTGGTCATGAACGCGGTTGGACAGTACGGACAGACGGAGATAGCAAAAGCGCCTGTCGATTTTCTATATACGGAAGTGTGGGATCCCGACAGCACATACGGTGACCTGGTGAATATCATAGACGACAATTCCAGCTACAGTCAGGACAGGCTTCACACAGTTCTCGCAGCTTATATGGATTATAATCTGACAGGGGGGTACTTCAATATCCCGGGCGTTCTTCTGACCGACGCGGTCATCTTTGCTGCCGGTGGAGATCATCTTGAGCTTGGCGAGCACATGCTGCACAACGAGTATTTCCCGAATAACAGCGTTCAAATGACTGAGCCGCTCCGTCAGGATCTCGTGCATTACTACGATTTCCTGGTTGCATATGAGAACCTTCTGCGTGACGGCGAGACCGCCGCGTACCTGCCGGTTTCCGCCGACATCGGAACGTCGCCTATTACACTGACATCGTCCCCGGTAAAGGGAAGCATCTGGGATCCCATAACGATGAAGAGCGGGATGATGATCATGAACCTCGTGAATTTCACGCGGGCAAATTCGATGGCATGGAGGGATAAAAACGGGACGCAGGCCCCAGCAGATACATTGTCAAACATCAAATTCAGTTTCGTATCCTCCAGCAAAATCGTGCAAATCTGGGCTGCGTCACCGGATTTCTTCGGCGGTTCGCCCGTTACTCTCCCGTTCACTCAAAATGGGACGTCAGTCTCTTTTACTCTTCCGAATCTGTTGTATTGGTCGACCGTAGTCATCAGGTACGACACGGCACTAAGCTCTGTGGATCGTGAAAACACGGGCGTGCCCCAACGACTTTCTCTTGGGCAAAATTATCCGAACCCGTTTAATCCGACGACGGTTATAGACTATGAGCTTCCCGCAGCCCGTCATGTGGTGCTGAGGGTCTACGATCTGCTGGGAAGAGAAGTTGCGACTCTTGTCGATGGTGACCAATCGGCCGGGTCTCATTCGGTTTCCTTTAACGGAGCGCGATTGGCGAGCGGAGTCTACCTGTACAGGCTGCTGGCAGGAGACCACGTGTTCACGAAAGAAATGATGCTTCTTAAGTGATTAGTCTTAGGAGATACTTGTTGTTAGCCTTGTATGCCGCTGCGGTTTCACTGACCGGTACATCGGCCCGGGGTCAGACTGCGGGCACGATAGTTACTAATGGAGAGGTTGATGCCGTGGTTCCGAGCGGTAAGATGATTTACATTGGCGGGACTTTCTCGCTTGTCAGCCCGGTTACAGGGGGCTTTGCCGGCATCGATTCGCTGGGCAGATACGTACCGGGCGCTCGAATCGGCGGAACAGTCAGGGCGGCATGTTCGGACGGTCACGGCGGCTTCTATATTGGAGGGACCTTCACGGTTCCGGGGCAGCCGATGATTGCGAACTTTGCTCACATACTTGCCGACGGTTCGGTCGACACAAAATGGTCCGTAAGCACGGATGGACAGGTTAGTGCAATTGCCGCGTCTGATAGCACTGTCTACGTTGGGGGCAGCTTCGCCAGAGTCAATGGCAATGCCGACAGCAACCTTGTGGCGTTCGATCGAAACAACGCTTCGATCAGGATGATCAATCTGCAGACCGATGGTCCGGTAACTTCTCTACTATATTCTTCAGGGGATGTCTTTGTCGGCGGCACATTTGCTCACATCGGGACGGAGCAGCGGAGCAATCTTGCCGAGTTGAATGACTCGACCGGCAGCATAGCCTCCTGGACGCCTGACCCAAACGGGACTGTTTACTGTATTGCCTCATCGGACAGTACGGTTTATGTGGGCGGAAGCTTCTCGGAGGTTGGGTCGGCCTCACGGTATTGTCTTGCAGCCGTCGGACGGTACGACGGTCAGGTCTCTCCGTGGAACCCTGCTCCAAGCAGCTATGTGTTCGCACTCAAACTGGCCGGAGGTGTCCTGTATGCAGGAGGTTTCTTCAGCAGCATCGGCGGTCAGAACCGAAGCGGACTTGCAGCACTCGACACTTCGACAGGAGATGCGACGGCATGGGATCCGTCGCCGAACGGCTACATCACCGCCATTCGGATAGTTAACGGGGTCGCTTATATCGGGGGCAATTTTCTAGACGTGGGAGGCATTTCGCGGGATCGGATTGCGGCAGTAAGGTTGAACGACGGCTCCCTCGTGGCGGACTGGAATCCGGGTTCAGACGGAATTGTATACTCACTCGCTGCCGAGGGCGACACAGTTTTTGCTGGCGGAGACTTCACTACCATCAGCGGCGAGGTGAGAAATAACCTGGCGGCAATTGATGCCTCCACCGGTCAGCTCTCTCCATGGAATCCGGATGTAAATGGCACGGTCTCGACTATCGTCACTGGAGTCGGACAATTATACATAGGCGGAAGCTTCACGTCGGTTGACGGCCAGCCGAGGCAGTATTTGGCCGCCCTCTCCGACTCGACAGGGTCTCCGACAGCCTGGTCGCCGTCCCCTAACGGCAGCGTGAATTCTATTGTGCTTTCCGGAAATGTCGTTTATGTCGCCGGCGGGTTCACATCGATCGGAGGTGCTTACAGGAACTTTGTCGCTGCAGTGGATCGAGCTACGGGTTCGGCAGAAACATGGAACCCGAATCCAGATAATCTCGTCGAGACTGTCGTTCCTTTCGGACAGGCGGTTTATCTCGGAGGCTTCTTCGACAAGGTCGGTGACAGCTCACGCACGAACATCGCCGCGGTGAGTCCTTCGACGGGTACCGTCACAAATTTCAATCCGTCGGCCGATGGGTTCGTCAGCTCGATGTGCATATCAAACCGTGTCGTATATGCGGGAGGCGGCTTCACTCATATTGGCGGTGCCACCCGCAATTATCTTGCGGCACTGAACCCGTCCACCGGTGAAGCCACCGGTTGGAATCCGAACCCTAACGAAGCAGTCAACACTCTCGTTTCGAGCGGAGATCAGATCTATGCCGGGGGATACTTCACCAGTATTGGTGGAAAGGCTGTGCAGGGCGCGGCGGCTCTGGACACTGCCACCGGGTCTGCTGCGCTCTGGAACCCGGCCGTGAATTCCGACGTACGGGCGATAGGCCTGTCATATTATGATCAGAGCGTTTATCTGGGTGGAAATTTTACGACTGTGGGCGGCGTACCCGAAAGCTATTTCGGAAGAATAGCCGACCCCGGTGATAAGGCGCTGAGCAATCCGCCTG